>NZ_JBMDJD010000099.1:0-302 GCF_057809015.1 Pseudomonas sp. FG6 | reverse complement strand
TCACGATGCCACCGCCACTTGGAGTATTACCGGTTCAGATACCGGCACTTATGGCTCAATCGCCGTCGACAGCAGCGGTCAATGGACCTACACCCTGGCTAACGGCACCGACGGTGTCGCCAGTGTCGTGCAATCGCTGAAGGTTGGCGAGAGTCACAATGATGTATTTACCGTTCAGGTCAGCGACGGCCTCGGCGGCGTGGATACTCAACTGGTGACCGTCACAGTCACCGGCAGCAACGACGCACCCGTGCTCAGCTTCGCGACCGGCAACGATGTGGGCAGCGTGAAGGAAGACACGA
>NZ_JBMDJD010000098.1:0-311 GCF_057809015.1 Pseudomonas sp. FG6 | reverse complement strand
AGCCGGGAGCCGGACCAGCCAAAAGTAACCAAAAACGCTTTGCCCCACCACTCGGTGCCTCGCCCAGGCTCGGCATGCCCGAACGAAGGCATTGCTCCGTGGGCCGCCGCGAAGGGCCATCCATGGCCCAGCGCGGCTACCTCGGCATCCATGCCGAGGTGCCCACTGCGCAATGCCTTCGTTCGGCCATCGTGGTTAACGGGGCGCCTAAGATCAAAAGGCCAAAGCCAAAGCCAAAGCCAAAGCGAGGCGGCCTGACGGCCGACCTTTCTCTACAGTTGTACTCTGATCCCCTGTGCGAGCTTGCTCGC
>NZ_JBMDJD010000097.1:0-322 GCF_057809015.1 Pseudomonas sp. FG6 | reverse complement strand
GCGCCCGAGGCGTCGGACCGGCCGAGCGGGAGCAAGCTCCCTCGCCACAGGGTTTTGCGGTGTGTGGGATGGCCTCATCGCGAGCAAGCTTTGCTCCCACAGCAGTTTGAGCTGGTGTTCACAGAACTGATGTTCACCTCCGATTCCTGTGGGAGCAAAGCTTGCTCGCGATAGAGGTACTTCAGCTATGAACAGCTGTGCTTTGGCTTTGGCTTTGGCTTTGGCTTTTGATCTTGATCTTGATCTCAACGCCCCATCAACCACGCCGGCCGAACGCAGGCATTGCGCAGTGGGCATCCCGGCATGGAGGCCGGGATAGCCG
>NZ_JBMDJD010000096.1:0-324 GCF_057809015.1 Pseudomonas sp. FG6 | reverse complement strand
GGCTCATAACCCGAAGGTCGTCGGTTCAAATCCGGCTCCCGCAACCAAACATCAAAGAAGGCTACTCGAAAGAGTGGCCTTTTTTGTGCGCCTCTGTTTTTACCCACAACAACGTTAGCCGTCAGTGCGACGACACTGCCGGCTCGAAGTTGTAGGACAATTTTCTTTTTGATTTCGTGCATTTAGGACGATCCCAGGCAGATCGACGGATAATTTGGGCTTGAAGGCTTTTACCGGTTGACACTCTGGCATTCGCCTGTAGAATGCCGCCTCACAGACGCGGGATGGAGCAGCCTGGTAGCTCGTCGGGCTCATAACCCGAAG
>NZ_JBMDJD010000095.1:0-326 GCF_057809015.1 Pseudomonas sp. FG6 | reverse complement strand
TGATCCACCGCTATCGCGAGCAGGCTCGCTCCCACAGGTTTCGAGGTGGACACAGTCTTTGTGAACACCCCGATCCAATGTGGGAGCAAAGCTTGCTCGCGAAGGCGGTGGCACATTCAGCATCGATGCAAGCTGATCCACCGCTATCGCGAGCAGGCTCGCTCCCACAGGTTTCGAGGTGGACACAGCCTGTGTGAACACCCCCGATTTCAATGTGGGAGCAAAGCTTGCTCGCGATGACGTCGGCACATCCAGCATCGATGCAAGCTGATCCACCGCTATCGCGAGCAAGCTCGCTCCCACAGGTTTCGAGGTGGACACAGCCT
>NZ_JBMDJD010000094.1:0-356 GCF_057809015.1 Pseudomonas sp. FG6 | reverse complement strand
CGCAGCATCCAGAATCAAGTGGCGGCTTTGAATGTGGGATTCGTGGATCGGTTACTGCGAACGCTATGAGCAGATCACCCTTCACCTGGCGCCCATCAACGGCGGCAGGTGCAGGAGCCTCGATCCAGGCCTTGATCGAGAGGCACGCATACAAATCAGTTATGAGCTGAGATACGGTCGAATCGACGTGGTATCGGCGTACATCGGTGGTCCCATGGACCTACTCTAACGTGGTTGACGGTCAACCTCCGTACCATTCTCAGGTTGCTTTTTTCAAGGACAAACAAAACCCCTACCTGCGTCAGCAGATAGGGGTTTCGGAATTTAATCTTGACGATGACCTACTCTCACATGGG
>NZ_JBMDJD010000093.1:0-359 GCF_057809015.1 Pseudomonas sp. FG6 | reverse complement strand
GCGGCGATGGTGATGACCGAGCCATTGCTCAGGGTCACAGTGACCGGGGTTTGAGCCGGATTGGTCAGGGTGGCGGTGTAGGTGATCGAACCGCCTTCGGTGATGGTGTCGTTGGCGGTCAGGGTCAGACCGGTGTTGTCCACCGAATCAGTGATCGTGGTGACCGCTGGCGTAGTGCTCGGCACCAGGTTTTCAAAGTTGCCACCGGTGGCACCGGTAATGGTGGTGCTGACGGTACTGCCGTTGTTGTAGACGTCGTTGGCTGGAGTGTCGACGACGACGGTGCCGGTGGTCTGGCCGGCGGCGATGGTGATGACCGAGCCATTGCTCAGGGTCACAGTGACCGGGGTTTGAGCCGG
>NZ_JBMDJD010000092.1:0-361 GCF_057809015.1 Pseudomonas sp. FG6 | reverse complement strand
ACCATTACCGGCAACAACGACGCACCCGTGCTCAGTTTCGCCACCGGCAACGATGTGGGCGCCGTGAAGGAAGACACCACCCTTAGCGTCAGTGGCCAATTCAGCTCGGCCGACATTGATCACGATGCCACCGCGACTTGGAGTATTGCCGGGGCAAACACCGGCACCTATGGCTCCATCGCGGTCGACAACAACGGCCAATGGACCTACACCCTGGCCAACGGCACCGACGGTGTCGCCAGTGTCGTGCAATCGCTGAAGGTTGGCGAAAGTCACAACGACGTATTCACCGTCCAGGTCAGCGACGGCCTCGGCGGCGTCGACACCCAACTGGTCACCGTCACTGTCACCGGCAACAACG
>NZ_JBMDJD010000091.1:0-369 GCF_057809015.1 Pseudomonas sp. FG6 | reverse complement strand
CGATCAGCTTGAGACCCAGCTTGCGCACGAACAGGCTCACCCCCTGGCCCACGCCCATGAACAGGCGCTTGGCTACGCTGATGTCGGCTGTGCCGCCGGCGTTGAGCATCAGGTTGCGTTGCGCTGCCAGTTGCAGGTGCTTGCCGCTGCTGAGGGCGATGCCTTGCGGGGCGCTGAGCAACAGGACCGAGGACTTGAGTTGTTCCAGGTCCTGTCGTAGCAGTTGCAGTTGCGCGGCGACATCCGCCGATTCGGCGTTGGCGGCCTGGGCGTCATCGGAAAGGCTCTTCAACTGATCGCCAGCTTGCTGCAGCCGGTCGATGGCGTTGCTCATGTCAAGGACCGGACCTTGAGCCTTGACCTGCTCAT
>NZ_JBMDJD010000090.1:0-427 GCF_057809015.1 Pseudomonas sp. FG6 | reverse complement strand
ACCTTAGCCTGATCACCACCAGTGAAAGTGGATCACAGTCTATCTTTCTATCACATACCCAAATTTTTAAAGAACGATCTAATCAAAAGACTAGAAATCAATATTCACTTCAGAATATTCATTTCTAAACTCTCAAGCTTCGAAGCAGTTTATGGTGGAGCCAAACGGGATCGAACCGTTGACCTCCTGCGTGCAAGGCAGGCGCTCTCCCAGCTGAGCTATGGCCCCATAACAAAATTGGTGGGTCTGGGCAGATTCGAACTGCCGACCTCACCCTTATCAGGGGTGCGCTCTAACCAACTGAGCTACAGACCCAATTTCGAGCTTGTAACTGCTAGCGTGAGCTATCAGCTTGGAGCTTAAAGCTGCTTCTATCGTCTTCTTCAATGAATCAAGCAATTCGTGTGGGAGCTCATGAAGCCGCTGC
>NZ_JBMDJD010000009.1:0-148728 GCF_057809015.1 Pseudomonas sp. FG6 | reverse complement strand
CCCCCCCCCCCCCACGGGCGACGCGGCCAACCTGCTCAAGCCGGCCCTGGCCCGTGGCACCCTGCGCACCGTGGCCGCCACCACTTGGGCGGAGTACAAGAAGCACATCGAAAAAGACCCGGCCCTGACCCGTCGTTTCCAAGTGGTGCAAGTGGCCGAGCCGTCGGAAGACAAGGCGCTGCTGATGATGCGCGGCGTGGCCTCGACCATGGAAAAACACCACCAGGTGCAGATCCTCGACGAAGCCCTGGAAGCCTCGGTCAAGCTGTCCCACCGCTACATTCCCGCGCGCCAGCTGCCGGACAAATCCGTGAGCCTGTTGGACACCGCCTGCGCCCGCGTCGCCATCAGCCTGCACGCGGTGCCGGCCGAAGTGGACGACAGCCGTCGCCGCATCGAAGCGCTGGAAGTCGAACTGCAGATCATCGCCCGTGAACACGCGATCGGCGTGGCCATCGGCAACCGCCAGACCCAAAGCGAAAACCTGCTGAGCGCCGAGCGCGAGCGCCTGGCCGAACTGGAAAGCCGTTGGGCCGAAGAGAAGACCCTGGTGGACGAGTTGCTGGAAACCCGTGCCACCCTGCGCGAACGCGTCGGTGTGGTGGACAGCGAAGCCGGCGGCGAAGCTGCTGACAACGAAAGCCATGCCCTGCGCGAAAAACTGGTCGACCTGCAACAGCGCCTGAGCGCCCTGCAAGGTGAAAACCCGCTGATCCTGCCGACCGTGGATTACCAGGCCGTGGCCTCGGTGGTTGCGGACTGGACCGGGATTCCGGTGGGCCGCATGGCCCGCAACGAACTGGAAACCGTGCTCAACCTCGACCAGCACCTGAAGAAACGCATCATCGGCCAGGACCATGCCTTGCAGATGATCGCCAAGCGCATCCAGACCTCCCGCGCCGGCCTCGACAACCCGAGCAAGCCGATTGGCGTGTTCATGCTCGCCGGCACCTCGGGCGTGGGCAAGACCGAAACCGCCCTGGCCCTGGCCGAAGCCATGTACGGCGGCGAGCAGAACGTCATCACCATCAACATGAGCGAGTTCCAGGAAGCCCACACCGTGTCCACCCTCAAGGGCGCGCCACCGGGCTACATCGGTTATGGCGAAGGCGGCGTGCTGACCGAAGCCGTGCGGCGCAAACCGTACAGCGTGGTGCTGCTGGACGAGGTGGAAAAAGCCCACCCGGACGTCCATGAGATTTTCTTCCAGGTGTTCGACAAGGGCGTGATGGAGGATGGCGAAGGCCGGGTGATCGACTTCAAGAACACCTTGATCCTGCTGACCACCAACGCCGGCACCGAGCTGATCGCCCAGGTCTGCAAGAACCCGCAGGACGTGCCTGAGCCGGAAGAAATCGCCAAGGCCCTGCGCCAGCCGCTGCTGGAAATTTTCCCACCGGCCCTGCTGGGCCGCCTGGTGACGATTCCGTACTATCCGCTCAGCGACGAGATGCTCAAGTCCATCACCCGCCTGCAACTCAACCGCATCAAGAAGCGCGTGGAGAGCACCCACAAGGTGGCGTTCGACTACGACGACGCGGTGGTCGACCTGATCGTCTCGCGTTGCACCGAAACCGAAAGCGGCGGGCGCATGATCGACGCCATCCTGACCAACAGTCTGCTGCCGGACATGAGCCGCGAGTTCCTGACCCGCATGCTCGAAGGCAAGGCGCTGGCGGGCGTGCGGATCAGCGCGGTGGAGAACGAATTGCAGTACGATTTCAGCGACGCGGCTTGACCGAAGGAATACCTCACAACCCTGTGGGAGCGGGCTTGCTCGCGAAGGCGGCCTAACAGACCACCCATAAATGACAGGCAAAAAAAAGCCGGCACCCCGAAGGGCTGCCGGCTCAGATCATCACGCCTTGGCGTTGATCGGCTTTTCCGGGTACCAAACGTCGATCAGCGGGCTGACTTCCACGCTGGTCAGCTCAGGACGGGCCTTGAGCCAGGCCTCGACGGCAGCGCGCTGCTCCTCGGACACCGAGCCACGCTTCTGCAGGCAAACCAGACCGTAGTCGTCGCCGCCGACGTAGCCCAGGCCGTTGGCTTCCATGGCTTGCTTCAGGAAATCGTCGAGGAAAGCGTCAATAGCCTCATCGGCCAGATCTTCTTTGAAATCCAGGTTCAGTTCGAAACCCAGCTCTTGAAATTCATCCACGCACAGCTTTTTGCGCAGACGCTGGGAACGGTTAGTCGCCATTGGAACAATCCTCATAAGTAATAACGGCCGGCACTTTACCAGTTTGGTGCATCGTTTGCCCGACTGTTCGCCTGTCTTGACCGACCGTCGGTAAAAAATACCGCATCGAAGGGCTCAAGCACGGCCCAAGGCGTTTCAGCTTGGGGCATAATGCCGACACTTTCATGACCATTGAGGACGTTCATTTCCATGTCCTCGTCTTTTCCCCCTCGCCCGTAGGGTTTTATTTACATGATCAAATCTTTGCGTCCACTGCTTCTGGCCAGCCTTCTTCTCCCCCTGGCCCTTCCTGCCACCACCCTCGCCGCCACGATCAACACCGCCCTGTCGCCCAACGTGCAGAAGGCCCTCAAGGCCAGCAAGCTGCAGGACAACGCCCTGTCCCTGGTGATGGTGCCGCTCAACGGCCCCGGCACCCCAACCCTGTTCAACGCCGACGTGTCGGTGAACCCGGCGTCCACCATGAAACTGGTGACCACCTACGCGGCGCTGGAAATGCTCGGCCCCAACCACCAGTGGAAAACCGAGTTCTACACCGACGGCACCCTCAGTGGCGGGATCCTCAATGGCAACCTGTACCTCAAGGGTGGCGGCGATCCCAAGCTGAACATGGAGAAACTCTGGTTGCTGATGCGCGACCTGCGGGCCAACGGCGTGCAGCAAGTCACGGGCGACCTGGTGCTGGATCGCAGTTTCTTCATCCAGCCACAGCTGCCCGAGTTCAACGACGACGGTAACGACGAAAACAAGCCATTCCTGGTCAAGCCCGACTCGCTGCTGGTCAACCTCAAGGCCCTGCGCTTCGTCGCCCGCAATGACGGCGGCCGGGTGCTGGTGTCGGTGGAGCCGCCGATTGCCAGCATTCGCATCGACAACCAGGTCAAGGCTGTCAACGCCAAGCAGTGCGCCGGCGGCGTGCGCTACAACCCGGTGCCCCAGGCAGACGGCAGCGTGACGGTAACCGTGGGCGGCCAGTTGGGCGACGGTTGCAGTTCCCAGACCTACCTGTCGCTGCTCGATCACGCCACCTACACCGCCGGCGCCGTGCGGGCGATCTGGAAGGAACTGGGCGGCAGCATCCAGGGTGCGGACCGCCTGGCCCCGACCCCAAGCAACGCCAAGGTGCTGGCCCGGGCTTTCTCGCCGGACCTGGCGGAGATCATCCGCGACATCAACAAATACAGTAACAACACCATGGCCCAGCAGTTGTTCCTGAGCCTGGGCGCACAGTTTCGCAATGAGGCCGACGGCGACGACGCCAAGGCGGCGCAGCGGGTCGTGCGCCAGTGGCTGGCCAAGAAAGGCATCACCGCGCCGCACCTGGTAATGGAGAACGGCTCTGGCCTGTCCCGCGCCGAACGGGTCAGCGCCCGGGAAATGGCGGCGATGCTGCAAGCCGCCTGGCACAGCCCGTATGCGGCGGAGTACATCAGCTCGATGCCGATTGCCGGCACCGACGGCACCATGCGCAAACGCCTGAAGACCACGGCCATGGCCGGTGAAGCCCACGTCAAGACCGGCACCCTGAACACTGTCCGCGCCATCGCCGGCTTCAGTCGCGACATCAACGGCAACACCTGGGTCGTGGTAGCTATCCTCAACGATCCGAAGCCCTGGGGCGCCTCGTCGGTATTGGATCAGGTGCTGCTGGACCTGTACCGCCAGCCAAAACTGCCGCAGACGGCTTCGGTGCTCTGAGTCCGGGATTCACTGCAATAACCCTGTGGGAGCAAAGCTTGCTCGCGATAGCGGTGGGTCAGCCAGCATCAGTGCTGAATTCACCACCGTTTCGCGAGCAAGCTTTGCACCCACAGTTCTTGAGGGGTCATCAAAAATAGCATTCACCACAAATCCCTGTGGGAGCAAAGCTTGCTCGCGATGGCGTCGGAACATGTCCTACAGGCCCGACATGCCTAGCCCAACTGCGCTTCCACCTGGTCCCGCCCAGCCTGCTTGGCCGCGTACACCCCGGAGTCAGCGCGTAGCAGCAAGGCATCCGCGCCCTCGCCGGTGCGCCAACTGGCGATGCCGAAACTGGCGGTGACGACGCCCACGCCGTCGATAGGGGCGCTGCGCAGGCCTTCCCACAACTCCAACGCCAGGGAATGGGCGGCAGCGCCGTCGGTCTCGGGGCACAACACCACGAACTCCTCTCCGCCCAACCGGCAGAACACATCGGTGCGCCGCAACCGCTGGGCAATGCGCTGGCAAACCGCCTGCAACACCCGGTCGCCCACCGCATGGCCGTGCTGGTCGTTGATGCGCTTGAAGTGATCGATGTCGAGCATGATCACCGACAGATCCCCCGAGCCACGCTCGACCCGGGACATTTCCGACGTCAGGCGTTCCTGGAAATAGCGTCGATTGCGAATCCCCGTCAAGGCATCGGTCACCGACAGCGCGCGCAGTTCTTCCTCCACGCGCTTGAGATCGGAAATGTCGGAGATATAGCCGTGCCACAACACCCCGCCACCCGGCAGTTCCTCCGGCGTGGCCTCGCCCCGGACCCAACGCAGGCCACGTTGCGGCAACTGCACCCGATACTCTTCGCGCCAAGGGCTCAAGGTATCGGCCGAGGCGCGGATCGAAGCGCGCACCCGGGCGCTGTCCTGCGGGTGGATGCGCGAGAACACCGCCTCGGCGTTCTGGAACAGCACATGGGGTTCCAACTCGTAGATATCGCGAATGCCGTCACTCGCATAGATCACGCTGAAACGACCATTGAAATCCATCTTGAACTGATAGATGCCTCCAGGCAGGTGGGCACTGAGTTTCTTTAACAACAGGTCCCGCGCCGCCAGTGCCTCGTGGACACGCTTGCGTTCGGTGATGTCGATGCAGATCGCCAGGTGCCCGATCCACAGCCCCTGGTCGTCAAGCATGGGTGTGGCCAGCATATTCACGGTCAAGTGGCTGCCGTCGCGGCGCACCAGGGTCCATTCCCTGGCCTGTTGTTCTCCTTGCTCTCCGCCTTCGAGCAACATCGCGTGACACGTGGGGATCGGCTTGCCAAGGCGCGCACCGAGTTGTGCGGCATGCGCCTGGAGTTCGCGTGGCACATGCAGGTTTTCGAGCGTCATGCTCTGCAACACTTCACAGCTGTGGTAACCGAGCATCTGTTCGGCGCCGGCGTTGAAGGTGGTAATGACCCCGCGCAGGTCAGTGGCGATGATCGCGACCTGGGTCGCGGCATTCAGCACGCCGCGCAACTGGCCGTGGGTACCGCGCAGTTCCACTTCCCGGGCGCGTAATTCTCGGGTCCGTTGCTCCACCAGCGTCAAGGCCCGTTGCCGCTGGCTGACCAGCACATAGAGCAAGGCACTGAGCAACACGCTGAGCATGCCTCCCAGCACCACGACGCTCGCCACCGACGAGTGGTTGCTCGACAGGAACAGCTGGCTGGGGCGCAATTCGATCTGGAAGTCGTGATCGGCCAGGCGCAACAGGCGGCTCGCCGAAAAATCGCTGTGGCCCGGCGGGTTATGGGATTCGAACAGCGCTTCCTCCTGGTCGTTGGTGGACAGGTCCAGGACGCGCATCGAGAGATTGTCGTGGCTGGCCGTCGGCAGGCCATCACCCATCAGTTGTCGCATGCTGATGGCCGCCACCACGTAGCCGAACGGTTGCGTGGCGCCCTCTCGGGTCACCGCCGCCGCCAGCAAGACCCCACGGGAAAGCTCCGGATCGACGCCCAGCAGGTCCAGTGGCGGCGAGACCGCCAACCCGCCGCGCTGGCGAGCCCGTTCAAGGGTGGCACGGCGCACCGGTTCGTACAGCAGATCCAGCCCCAATGGCGTGCGGTAGGCGCCCAGGCTCTGGAGGTACTGCACCGGCACATATTCGTCCCGCTCAGCCGCTTGTCGCAGCGCCCCGCTGGCGTCCGTTTCACGGATGCTGAAGTCAGCGATCCCTTCGCTGCGCACCTGCTGCTCGAACGACTGCCGCTCGTCTCGAAACACCCGTGGCGCCCAGGCCAAGGCCCCGGTACGGCGCAACATGGCCTCGACGTAACCACGGAACTCGCTGTTGGAAACCCCTTCGGAGTTGGCAAAGAAACGCCTCAACCCGTCGAGGCGTTGCTCCTGCTCCTCGAAACGTTCCTCGATACGACTGAAACGCTCCTCGGCTTGCAGCTCGAAGCGCTGGCGCAGTTGCTGGTTGAACAGATTCATCATCGCCCAGGTCAGCAGACCGGTCAGCAACGAACCGGCCAGCAGGACCAGCGAAGCCACCAGCCAGGCCGATACCTCTTCGCTGATAAAGCCCAGGATCTTGGGACGCACCTGATGCAATGCCATAAACACGACTCAGAAAGGGGCAGGCAACGGAACCCACCCTGGCTACAGGCTAAGTTATAGCTATTAGCCATCACTTTAGCCAGTCCAAAAATAGCCTGAAAGCCTTGAGTTACAAGGCTTTCATGGATCCAATCAGGGCGGATCAGCGTGCCATGATCTTCCAGGCACGGTGGATCTTGCTGTTGCGGGCGAAATCCGGATCGAGGGTCTTGGCGCTGATTTCTTCCACGGCGTAGCGTTCGGCGAGGTTGTCGTCGAGCTGGAACTTGCGGAAGTTGTTGGAGAAATACAGCACACCGCCAGGCGCCAGGCGGGCCATGGCCAGGTCCAGCAATTGGACATGGTCACGCTGCACGTCAAAGATACCTTCCATGCGCTTGGAATTGGAGAACGTCGGCGGGTCGATGAAGATCAAGTCATATTCATCACGGCTGGCTTCAAGCCAGGCCATGACGTCGCCCTGCTCCAGACGGTTCTTGTCGGAAAAACCATTGAGTGACAGGTTGCGGCGTGCCCAATCCAGGTAGGTTTTCGACAGGTCGACACTGGTGGTGCTGCGCGCGCCGCCCTTGGCCGCGTGGACGCTGGCGGTCGCGGTGTAGCAGAACAGATTGAGGAAACGCTTGCCGGCGGCCTCTTTCTGGATCCGCAGGCGCATCGGCCGATGGTCGAGAAACAGCCCGGTGTCCAGGTAATCCGTGAGGTTGACCAGCAGCTTCACGCCGCCTTCGTTGACCTCGGTGAACTTGCCCTGGGCGCTCTGGCGCTCGTACTGCTTGGTGCCGCTCTGGCGTTCGCGACGCTTGATCACCACGCGGCTCTTGTCGACATTCAGCGCCTGGGGAATGGCGGCCAATGCGTCGAACAGGCGGGCCGAGGCCTTTTCCGGGTCGATGGACTTGGGTGCGGCATACTCCTGGACGTGCACCCAATCGTGGTACAGGTCGATGGCCATGGCGTATTCGGGCATGTCGGCATCGTAGACGCGGTAGCATTCCACCCCTTCGCGCTTGGCCCACTTGCTCAACTGCTTGAGGTTCTTTTGCAGGCGATTGGCGAACATCTGCCCGCCCTCGCTCAGGCGTGCCTGCTCGACCACAGGGGCCGGGGCCGGCTTGATCGGGTTACCGTTCTTGTTGTACTGGCGCTCTTGCGGGACTTCAGGGGCCTGATCGTAGGCGGCCTGCTCACGCTCGGCCTGACGCTGTTCGGGGGTGCGGCGCTCGCCAGTCACGAACTGATCCGGCAGCACCTTGATCAGCAGCAACTTGCACGGCAAGGCGCCGTTCCAGAACGAATACTGCTTGTGGCTGCGAATGCCCATGCGCTTGCCCAGGTCCGGCGCGCCGGTGAACACCGCTGCCTCCCAGTTCAGGCATGCCTGGCGCAGGCGTTCGCCGAGGTTCTGGTAGAGATAGAGCAGGCTGGCTTCGTCGCCCAGGCGCTCGCCGTACGGAGGGTTGCAGATCACCAGGCCTTTCTGGTTCTGGTCCGGACGGGGCTCGAAGGTGGCGACTTCGCCCTGGTAGATCTTGATCCACTCGCTCAGGCCCGCACGCTCGACGTTGTTGCGGCCCGGTTGGATCAGTCGTGGGTCGGCTTCGTAGCCGCGAATCCACAACGGTGGCTTGGCCAACCCGGCGGCGGCGCGCGCAGTGGCCTCTTCGTGGAGTTTTTTCCACAGCGCCGGCACATGGCCGAGCCAGGCGGTGAAGCCCCACTGCTGGCGGCGCAGGTTCGGCGCCATGTCGGTGGCGATCATCCCGGCTTCCACCAGGAATGTGCCGACACCGCACATCGGGTCGGCCAGCGCCCCACCTTCAGCGGCAATGCGCGGCCAACCGGCGCGGATCAGGATCGCTGCGGCGAGGTTTTCCTTCAGCGGCGCAGCGCCTTGCTGCAAGCGATAACCACGCTGGTGCAGGCTGTGGCCGGAAAGGTCCAGGGAGAGAATCGCCTCGCCACGGTCCAGGCGTAGGTGGATGCGCAGGTCCGGATTGAGCTTGTCGACGGAGGGCCGCTCGCCCGACGGCGTGCGCAGCTTGTCGACGATGGCGTCCTTGACCTTCAAGGCGCCGAAGTGGGTGTTGTCGATGCCCGAGCCATGGCCGCTGAACTCCACCGCCAGGGTGCCATCGGCGAGCATGTGCTCCTGCCAGTCGACGTCCAGCACGCCGTGGTACAGGTCATCGGCGTTCTTCATCGCGAAGCGCTTGAGCACCAGCAACACGCGGTTGGCCAGGCGCGACCACAGGCACAGGCGATAGGCCGTTTCCATGTCGGCCATGCCACGCACGGCGGAAGTGTGTTCACGCGCCTCTTCAAGGCCAAGCCCGATGGCTTCCTCGAGAAGCAGGCCTTCGAGGCCCTTGGGACAAGTGAGGAAGAGTTCGAAACGATCGGACATGGGATTTCCTGAGCCTGTGGCTAAGTGGACCGGGCAACGCATTGCCGGGCCGGGTTCAATCAGGTGCTTTTCTCAAGAGCACCCGCGTGGCACGAAAGTGTGCCGTCCCGCCCTTGCCGCTCAGGTTAAAAGAGCTTAGATGCAAAGGCAGATAAAAAATTCTGTGCAACAAAATGTGAAAATTCGCCCCTTTCGTCGAATAGTCCCTGAGTGCAACAGGAGGACATTCTCATCCGGGGCCAAGCAACGCCCATGGGCGCAGGGCCGATCATACAGGGGTCTGGCTCGATAGAGGGTAATGAACACCCGGTTACTTATCGCCCTACCATCTTTAATGTTACGTGCTTATGACAAAACGATCATTCCATCCGTGTGACGCTTTGGTTAGAACTCAACACAGGTTGACGTCGCAACGGCGTCAACAACTCGGCTCGTCACGCCGGCAACGAGCCACCAACGGCAGAATGATTCTGCCCCGGCCTCGAAAGAGGTCGACGCGAAGCAACAGTCAACAAGTGAGGGCAACACCCTATGAGAAGACTTAAGCGTGATCCGTTGGAAAGAGCATTTTTACGCGGTTACCAATATGGCGTTGGTGGTAAATCCCGTGAGCTTTGCCCCTTTACTCTACCGTCGGTACGTCAAGCCTGGATCAATGGCTGGCGAGAAGGACGCGGCGACAACTGGGACGGTATGACCGGCACTGCGGGTATCCACAGACTCAACGAACTTCACGCCGTCGGCTGACACAGGGCTTATTACTCAAGAACTCGACAATTTGACTCACACATCGATTTAACCACGCGCGTCCCATCCGGACGGCGGGCTGCGGCCCAGGGGGCTCCTTCGAGGAGCCCTTTTTAATGGACATCTCAAAGACAACATCATCCTGTGGCGAGGGAGCTTGCTCCCGCTGGGCTGCGCAGCAGCCCCAAAAAAGCCATTGCACGGTGTCCAGATACATTGCATCTACCGGTTTTAGGACTTCTTCGCACTCCAGCGGGAGCAAGCTCCCTCGCCACAGAAGATCTGCTCAGGTCTTCAAGAAAGGGTTAATCAACCCAACGCCGCAATCGCATCCACCGACTCGCGAATCAGCGCCGGGCCCTTGTAGATGAAGCCCGAATAGATCTGCACCAGGCTCGCCCCAGCGACGATTTTCTCGGCAGCGTGCTGCCCTTCGGTAATGCCGCCCGCCGCGATGATCGGCAAGCGCCCTGCCAGTTCACCCGCCAGGACTTTCACGGTGTGGGTGCTCTTGTCCCGTACCGGCGCGCCGGACAAGCCGCCCGCCTCGTCACCGTGTTCCAGTCCTTCGACACCTTCGCGTCCCAACGTCGTGTTGGTGGCGATCACCGCGTCCATGCCGGTTTCAACCAGCGCCTGGGCCACCTGGGCGGTTTCTTCGTCGGTCATGTCCGGGGCGATCTTGATTGCCAGCGGCACGTGCTTGCCGTGGATCACCGCCAGTTCGGCGCGACGGCGGGCCAGGTCGGCCAGCAGTTGCTTGAGGGAATCACCGAATTGCAGGCTGCGCAGGCCCGGGGTGTTCGGGGAACTGACGTTGACGGTCACGTAGCTGGCGTGGGCATAGACCTTGTCCAGGCAGATCAGGTAATCGTCGACGGCACGTTCCACCGGGGTGTCGAAGTTCTTGCCGATGTTGATGCCCAACACGCCCTTGTACTTGGCTGCGGCCACCCGGGCCAGCAGATTGTCGACACCCAGGTTGTTGAAGCCCATGCGGTTGATGATCGCCTCGGCCTGCGGCAGGCGAAACAGCCGTGGCTTGGGATTGCCCGGCTGCGGTCGCGGGGTGACGGTACCGATTTCGACGAAACCAAAACCCAACTGGGCAAAGCCATCGATGGCCGCACCGTTCTTGTCCAGGCCCGCGGCCAAGCCGACCGGGTTAGGGAACTCCAGGCCCATCACCGTCACCGGCAGTTTCGCCGGTGCCTTGCACAGCAAGCCATTGAGCCCCAGGCGCCCGCCCGCGCCGATCAGGTCCAGGGACAGATCGTGGGAGGTTTCCGGGGAAAGTTTGAACAGCAGCTCACGGGCCAGGGTGTACATGAGTGGATTTGACTCTGGGCGATAAAAAGTGGCGGGGATTATACCGGGCAAGAACGCCAGCGGCGAGAACCCCTTTGATCCGTCGCTCGGTCCTGGCATCGGCGCGCCACGCCCGTGCCTTGGAGCGTTATTTGATAGTTGAAAGCGCAAAAACCCTGCAAAAGATCGATGCAGCTGCAATGACAGCGCCCCCGGAAGCTCACCGTCACGCAGGATCAGAAGATGCATATTTCACCCCCAGGCTCCCCCATAACCCGCGCCCTTCCAAACGAACCCGTTAGCGCCTCTAGACCAGACACCGTCATCGATATCGAAAGGGGCTCGCCCCACACCATTGTGGAAATGCTCAATCACGACATCCCTGCCGAGCAGAGAAGCCCGCTTTCATCAGAAGACTTGAAGTTCGCATTGATGAGCGTCGATGAAGCACTTAATGCACTCATTACAGAGCAAAAAAGCAGCTCCGATATCACCACCAATGAACTCGCTGATGCCTTCGTACTGTTGATAGAAAACGACCCTGATGGCGACAGATCGCAAGCAATCGCTTCGGATATTCCCGGGCTGGCGCTTTTCAAAGACTTGAAGCACGCCTTGGGGCCTGACGTCTTCACACAACGCGCCCAAGTCATCCTGGAATACCTCGGCGAGCAACTGGGCAAACTCGCCCGCAACGAATTCGAAGGCGACCTCGGACGCTGGGCCAGCAACCTGACCATTTCCAGCGTACGCACCGGACTGGTGACCGGCACCCTCACGGTGATCCGGCAACTGGTCGGGTTCGCCCTGGAGAAAACCCTGCAATCCAGCGCGACCTCACCGCTGACCCGCAGCGTTATCGGCGCAGTTGTCCAAAGCATCGGGCCATTGCTGAACATCCTGGGTGCGATCAGGGACGAGTGCAATGGAACCGCAAGCGCGGAAACGCGCATCGCGCGTCTCATCACCCTGGCAATATCAACCCTGGCCTTGGCAGCCGCCGCAACGGTGCCAACCGCGCTGCCGGCATTGGCTTCCTTTGGCTCACAAATGGCGTTCTATACGTTTGCCCAGGATCTGGTGAGCCTGTTCTGCCCCACCGGCGACAATACACAACCCAACCCCGCCGGCACGGCGGCCGCGGGCGTACTCAACGGCCTGCTGCAATTTCTGTCTTTCACGGGCATGAACTACACCGCGCCACACTCCGGTCCTGGGTATGTCATGGCGCAGGGTAAGGAACCACCACCGCCCGAAGTGGAAGGCTTGGTCTTTCAATTGTCGGAGTGGATAGAACAACAAGCCACGACCGTACCCGATGCAAACCTGTCGGTTGAGGCCAGGGCCGAGCAAGTTGTCGAATCCTTGGTTCCGGTATTGGGGCACGACGTATTACGGGGGGTCTATAACGCCGGGGCCGACGTTTTCGGCCAAGTGCTCATGGGCGAAGCGATGCATCGCTGGCAAGCGGACTCCTCTGAAAAGGGGTTTCGGATCAACCCTCTCTCTTTGCGAGTACCCACGGCCGAGCAGGCAGCCAATCAACTTCTGTCCACCAACGCGATCCGAACCTCCGTAGGCCAGATAATCATGGCCGTCGTTATCTCGGCATCCCGGTACTTTTCGACCCTGCCTATCCCAAAGGAAATGGTTGACCATATCGCCAACTTTCTGGTCGCTGCCGCCGTGTTCGCTGTACGTCCCGGTACGGCTTACATCAATGCGCGCAGCAATCCGGCATAACATTTACGCGCTGACCGTGGCGAGGGAGCTTGCTCCCGCTGGGCTGTACAGCAGTCCCAAAGAAAGGGCCGCTTCGCGCCCCAGCGGGAGCAAGCTCCCTCGCCACAGGATCAGGCTCGCCCCTTTTCTGCTTGGTTGGCCTCACCGCCATCACCACTCACTCTTCTCCCAAGCCTCATCCCCCATCGGCTGGAACACATCACGCATGAAGTCTTTGGTGAACAGATCCATCGCGAACGCCAGCCCATTGGCAGCGCTGATTTCCTTGTAGAGCTGCGACTTCTCCAACCCTTCGTCCTTCAATCGGACCAACACTTGGAGCGTGATCGCCATCAACGCCTGGGCGGTGGGATAGGCTGCCATTTCTCCGTCCGCTCCCCGCAGGGTGCGCAGAAATTCATGGATCGCCTTCTCACCCTGCCCCTCCATGGCCAGCAATAACTGATACAAGTGCTCGAATGCAGGGTCCGGGCGCTTGCTGTCCAGGGTCGGTACATGGGCGGCCAACAGTCGCGACTCCAGCGTCTGGAACGAGGTGTGCGCCTCGCGATCCAGCGTGCTGTAACGGTTCATGGGTTCAATCTTCACGGAGCACCTCCTGCGCCACGGTCGGCGTGGCCTCGGCGACGAAGCTTGCGTACAAATTCGTCAGCGCCTGGAGCGCGGCCTGGTCCAAGACCCGAACCGACGCCGGCAGCTGGGCGATGTTCGCCAATAACCGTGGCTCCAACCGCTCACGAGTCGCTTCAACGTCGAACTCCAACAGTTGATCCGCCAGCCGCAGCACGTAGCGGTCTTGGGGGTGATATTCCAGGATCAGCTCGCCAGGCCATGAATGGCGCAAGCGTTCGCGCCATTCATGGCCACGCGCACGGCAATGCATAGGCAACAACAAGTGCAGCACCGCACCAGAAACAGCGGATTGCCCCGCCAGCCAGCGCTCAAGCATATCGTCCAGCCATTGCGGTTGACTCAAGGTTTGCCCTAGCAGATCGGCGGTGGCCCGGGCCAGATCCTTGCGCAATTGCCGTCCCAGGGTTTGCGAGGCCAGCAGGCCGTCCACCAGCGCTCCGGTCACACGCAAGAGACCTTCGGCATAGCCTTGCTCAAAGGCGTGCCCGTGAATGGCCTCGGCATCGCGCTGGGCCTGTTCGACACACTCGCGTGCCCGGCACCGGGCCTCCTTTTGCAAGGCGTGACGACCACGCGCAGCGGCGATGTCTTCGCGCGCCAGATGCACCTCTTCGCCAGCCGGCAAGTCAGTCAGGGTTCGGATAGAGTCGAGCATGCTGTACCGCCAGGAAAAAAAGCGCCGGATCCACTTGGGTGACCGGCCATTGCCGGTGCAAGCGAACGACCGGTTGGGAGAATTGCAGCGTCAGGCGCTCAAGCAACATCGGCGGAATCTGCCTGTGCCAACTCCAGAGCGCATTGAGACCGGCCGCTTCGATCTGCTCCAGGCAAACGGGGGCGTCTTCAACCGACACATCGCCCCGAGCGACCGGGCAGTAGCTGGCAAACTGGCGAACCGACGCCGGCAGGCGCAGCAGCGCCGCGCCGCGGGCCAGTCCAGGCAGTAAGCGACAGGCGCCCATGAGCAGGCCGATGTAGGGCAACTGGTGCCAACAACGCACCCACTGCTTCGCCACGCCCGTCAGCGGCATCGACGGCCACGGCCCTTGCAGTTCCAGCCCCTCGAGCACGATCCGGTTGAGCAGGCAGCGCACATCAGCCCCGTCGAATCCAACGGGTACGACCAGGCGCTGAGGGTGCAGGTACGCCAACGGCTCGGCGAGGATCCGCTGGAGAGATTCAAGCTCCGACATCAGGCCGCCCTGCGCGCGACCGGCGATAAACCCAAGCGCCGCCGCCCGCCATTAGCAATCCGCCAATCACCACCCCCCACGGCCACGGCGAAGCCCCCTGCGCTGCGGCCGCCGAGGGCGCGACATACTGGGTCACCGAGCGCCTGGAGAGCACCACCGAGACGTTCTCGTACTCCACCGTGGCAAAACTGTTCTTGAGAAACCGCTTGATGTCGGTAATCAGCGATTGAGGCTCGACATCGCGCTCATGCAGCACCACGGCCGAGAGATGAATCGGCGCCGCCTTGCGCCCGCCTTCGCCGGCATCCAGGTCGTAACTGACATGAACCCGTGCCGACACCACACCGTCGAGCACCCCCAGCGACTGTTCGATGCGCTGCTCCAGCGCCGAATACAACCGGGCCTTTTCCGCCCGAGGGGAAGCCACCAAGGAATCAGCGGGAAACATCTCGGCCACTTGCAGGCGTGGCCGAGACGGCAACGAATAAAGATTGAGCAGATCGACGGCGGCGGAGAAATCCAACTGATCGATTTTCACCGTGTAACCGGCTTTGCCACCGTCAACCTTCACCGCGGCGATGTTGTTGCGCTGCAAGACCGACAGCACTTCATTGGCCTGCTGCTGATCCAGCCCTTGCAGCAGGTTCGGCTGACGGCACCCCACCAGCGCCAGGCACAGCCATAACAACAACGCACCCGGCTTCATGAGGCGCGCAACAAGGTTTCGGCCGTGCCCACGGCTTTGCGCACCAGCACGTTGAGCAGATTGATGTCCACGTTGTACTGGCCGGTCAGCTCTTGCAACTGGGCCAGGACTTCAGGGTCGGTGACGTCCGGGCGTTGCAGCAACTGATGGATCGCCGAGACTTCCTGCTCGCTGTTGACTGCAGAATCGGCAAACGCCTCGATCAATCGCGACTCCAGCGACACGGTCGGGCCTTGCTGCGGGCCACGCAACTCGGCCAGGGCTGAGCGGGCGATCATCGACGGGGAAATGGCTTGGATGGACATACGCTGCACTCCATGAAAGGGGCCATCGTCACGCGCAATGGCCGGTCGAAAGCGAAGACGTCAGCGAGCCGCCTGGATAATCGCCATGTCGATATCCTTGAAGCCCTTGATGGTGTTGGTCTGCGCATTGCGAAAGACCGTGTAGGACGAGAACGCGGTCTGGTAAGCGGCCAGCTTTCCAGGGTCCGAGGCATCGAGCTTGAGCTCATCGAGCGCTTTATCCAGGGCGTCCTTGAGGCTTTGGGCGCCACGCTCGAACGCGGCCGCCTGCTCGCCAAGAAAGTCATCGGGAAAATCGGGAAACATGATCGGGATACCAGCCATACATCACCTGCTCTGCTTGTTGGAAAAATGCCAGGACGAGGGGCTCGTCTTGACGTAGCCCTGCGGGCCGGTTTGAAACGACTTGCCCTTGAGCCAGTCGTCCTTGAGCTCGACCGTGAAATGCACGTAGCGATCACCCCACTGCCGGTAGAACCCCTCGACGAACTGGCGCGCGGCGGTCAGTTCGGCATCCTGCAGGTTGCCTTCGACAGCGAACGTGACACCGCCCTCGTGCTCGATCCGGTCGAAGGCCAGCGCAAGACGTTGCAAACCGCCCTGGGCGAGACCGGCGAGCAGCGTGTCGTCTTGCCTCTGCAGCACCACGTCGTGCGCATAAGGCGCCGCCGCGAGCAGCGTCTCGAGCAGGCTGGCCTGCTGGTCCGGGGTGAGCAGATTGCGTTGCGCACTGAGCAACAGCCGCGGCCACGACGGGTCCTTGAGGTCGAGAAAATGCCAGGCCAGGTGCGGATCATGCTCGACCAGCACTTGCTCCAGCCGACGGCGTTCCTGGTCCAGCAGCAACACCTTGCCGTCCGCGGTGCCGTGGCGCGCTAGCACCTGCCGGCTCCAACCGGCGTCGCGCTCGGACGACACAAACACGTAAACCGCACGGTCACGCCCGCGCAGCACCTGCACCGGCTCGCTGGCGCCGGCAATCAATGCGCGAACATCCGCCTCGGGCGCAGGCGTCGACAGCGACCCGAGGCCAGTCGCGGCGAGCGCCGCCACCACAGCCAGACCGCACACGCCCCAGCGAATCCACGGCGCGCGCCAGGTGAAGCCCGTGCCTGGCGCCGCAGACAACGGCCCGAGAAGCGGCGCAGCCCAAGGTTCACCGTCGAGGCGCAAGGCGATTTGCAAAGCACCCACCTGCACCCTGTCCTGGAAGGCACAGTGGCGGACCTCCACCGGATCACCCAGCAACCGCAACGGCACACCGTCCGGCGCGACCTGATCGGCCAGCACTTCGAAATTGCAGCCATCTTCCTCAAAGGGAATGTAGAACGCCTCCTGGGGAACACTCGCGGCCAACGCCCCCTCCCCGAGCGCGTCCACGGCCCCCACCACGAACAAGGTGGCGCCGTTTCCCAGCACAAACTCGCAGCCGCGCAACGGGCCGTTGAGTATCCGCAGGACGCAGCGTTGTGAAGGGAGGGCCGTCGGGACTGTCACCGTCCTAACTCCAGGGCGATCGAATGAGCGGACAGGTTAGGAAGGCCGGCGGCAGGATTCCTGATCGAATTCTGCCGAAAGCGCCTTGGGAGGGATCAGAATCCGCCGCCATTGGGACGATCCGAGGTAAGTACCTGGTAGCGTCGCCAGACCTTGCGGGCATAGCGCAGCCGAGCGGCCTGGCGGTCGGGGGAATTGCCAGCGTTGTAGGCGCCCACTGCGGTCCAGTTGTAACCGTAGCGGGCGATGAACCCGGCCAACACCGATGCACCGACTTCCACCGACAGGCACGGCTCATCCAGCAGGCGCTGTTCGGTGATACCGCGAGCACTCAGGTGGGGCAGATGAATGCTGTTGATCTGCATCAGGCCGATGTCGCGGGTGCCATTGCGGTTGTGGTTGATTACATCGGGCCGCAGCCCGGATTCGACATCGGCAATGGCGCGCAGCAGTTCGGGTTCGATGGCATGCAGCTGCCCCGCCTTGCTCCAGCACCACGCATGCGCCTGGGCCATGCCGAGCCCCAAGCCAAGACACACCGGCACGCACGACCACTTTCTTGCGCGTCGCTTCATGCCAGGCGCCTCTCACCGATCCACGCCGGTTGTTCCTGAATGCGCATTCGCAGGATTTGCGCACGCACACAACCCGGATCGTGCACCAGGCACTGGTCGATCAGGTGCGCCGCCCGCTCGTTGCGCTGCCAGAACAAGTGATGCCAGGCATGGAAGTACAACACGTCAGCCGGGTCGGCCGACAACAGGCAACGCCGAAACAATACCTGGGCTGCTTGCTCGCAGCCGCGCAAACTGGTGAGCAACGCCAGCCGGGTCAACGCCGGGACGCTGCCGGGGTCCAGCGCCAACGCACTGGCAACCGCCGAATGCGCCTCTTCGATTGCCCGGTCCGGATCACCCTGGCCCATCATCACCTGCCCCAACCACACATCGGCCAGGCCCCACCAGGGCGGCGCGTACCCGGCATCGAGTTTCAAGCACTGCCTGAACAACACAAGGGCATCGCGCAGGCTTTGCACCGTGTGCTGTTGCACACTGCACAACCCATTGAGATACGCCACCGCCACCGCATAAGACCCGCAGCGTTCACCAACCGGCCGTAGCCCCGGAACGCGCTGGGCCACCAGACACGTCAACGCACCCAGCGCCTCGCCTGGATCACAGGCATCCAGCGTTTGCCCATGCACCAAGGCCTGGTCATGGCCGCGGATCAACTCCACCGACCATTGCCGCTGCTCGCCCGAGCCGATAAAGCGCCCGCTCAGGCAATAAGCCGCCGACAACCGCCCGGCCAACGAGCGCACATCGTCCGCCGCCCCAGAGGCCGCCATCAGCCCCGAGGGAATGACATGCAACGCCTCGCCGAACGCCATGGTCAATTGGCGGATGATCAGGTCTTGCAGGTCCAGCGCGGCAACCTCGTCCAGATGACGAAAAGGCAACACCGCCAACGAAGGCGCCACCGCCCTCGCCTGGCTTGGCACGTGGAGTTCAACCACGCCCCCGGTGAACCGATAACCCTGGCCGTACACCGTCGCAATGTAGTCTTTGTTCTCCTTGAACAACTTGCGCAAGGCGTAGATACAGCGGGTCAACGACTCCTCCGCGGCGTCCATCCGGGGCCAGACGTGGTCCAGCAGGTAATCCTTGCTGACCACCGTACCCGCCGACGTCAACAACAGGCGCAGCACGTGCAGCTCTTTGGGGGGAACATGAACTCCTTGTCCATCTCGCATCAGCGTTCCATCGCCTTGCAATAGCCAGTGGTCGAATACGAATGACTTCACCGGCGTTAGATCAGTTGTACTGTCCATACTCTGGTACTTCTCTATAGAAAGTGACTGAAGCGCGATTGAGCCTGCCGGGTGGGCAGGCTCGGGATGGCGAGCTGCGTGACTATAGGAAGATGTGTGGGGGGATTCCGTAGGACTCACAATCATATTGACGTAGGAAACTACGACATAAACGGTAAGCCATGCTCACATTGATCCGACGGCTTTCGTCCGAATACAAATCATCCGAGAACACCAAATCATGTTTCGTGAAGACAAAGATCAATCAGAACCTGTGCTCCGATTAATTAGAGGCATGCCAGCTCGACAACCGGCCGGCATGTAGCTTACAGCAGCTTATTCACGCCACTTTAGCTTTTGCAACTTCTAGCGCTGCCGCCCCAATGGGGGTCAAAGCAATATCATCATAAGACTCTTTGCTGCTGTATTCCAAAACCTCCTCCCCATCGTATACGCCTATTGAGGCAAGCATTATTTCATGGTAGGAGTGATGATCTTTTGGTGCCATTAAATTAGCAAGCATGACCAATCTGGCCTCTTGCAAAGAGGGTAAATTTTCGACACCTGAGTTAGACAAACGGTGCATTTCACTGCACATGGCATAATGATTCAAATATCGAAGCGTATGCCCGCTTGGACCCGACGTAACCGGTTTGCCATGTACAATGGCCTCAAAAACCCACTTATTTACATTTTTATCTTGCTCATCCGAAACTCTGACAACGTTCGTTTTGGCACCTGTTGTATGCTGTCGAAATTCAGCCCCCAGTGGATTACTACTGCGATCGTTCTGCTCATCATCAATAAACCGCTCGGTACTCCAATTGACATGCAAAACGTCTTTCAATAGTTTTTTTCTGTCAGCCTCACCAAGCCCTTGAATTATATTCAAGACACCATCATTTAAGTCCACCGGCGAAACCCCTACCTCTTCAAACAAATAACCCTCAACATTTTCCGTTTTAGCAAGAAGATCACCCCATCTATCCGCAATAAGATTACGAATATCTTCTGTATATTGAATGGGATTTGTCACCTCAAAGACTTCCAAATCAAACCTATGACTATTCCAGGGGTAAATAGGGTTATCCGGTGAGCGTACGTGGTTAAACATACACTTCCTCCGCTCCATATCGCCTAGATCATACTCCTCGCTTTCTGCCTTTATAAGAGTCGCCAACACATGAGCATCCAGAGTATCCATGTCAGCTAGCAGCTCCTTGGCGCCGCCAATATAAGCGCTTTCCTCGATAATTTTTTCTTGTTGCCGTGGGGAAAAATCAGCGAACCTCATAGGGCTTCCTGTTACCTCCCTGATACTTCTTGCAATTGAAGTCAACTCCGCACTACAACTCAGGTACTTCCCTACAGTCAATTCAAGCTTCTTGTTCTCACTTGCCATTTCTTTATAAGGACTACGATCGAACACATTTATTTTTTTCTCCTGCTCGTGCACTCTGAGATCATGAACATTTTTTGACGGCAGGATCGTAGAATTAGAACGAGCTCTAAAGCCTTCATCCGGACTTTCAAGCATCCCGCCCTCTCGCGCCTTCAGATACCCAGCAACAGCATTTAATTTTTCACGTTCTCCTGCCACAATATTTGCACCGCGAAGAATATTGACTTGAACATCAATAGCCAAGCAAGTAAAACTGGAGGCTCGCGACACACCCAAACCGGATGAAACATTAAGCATGAAAAACCATCTCCTCAACAATCAATCTTATCAACACGGGCAAAAACTTCATTCCAATGCTTGATCATTTCGCTCAGCGAAGCCGACAACAGGTCAACGTCTATCTCTTCCTCGATCATATTGAAGAGGACTAATTCACAACCTGGCAGTTGCTCCACACCAGCGATCAAACCATTTCGCTGAGACTGCACAACTTCATTCATCATATGAATTTCCGCTTCCGTCATCACCACTGGCAACTGAAACAGAAAAAACATTAAAGCCGTAGTAACTGAGCTAATTTCCAAATAGAAAAAAAATCCATCACCCAGCCTCAAACCAACACTATTAAATTCGTCAACCGCTACATCCGTTACACCATAACTATCCTTGATCATCTCTACAAATTTATCAGCCATAAATTTGGCATCATCATCGAGAGTACAACCTTCTACACCCTTAACCACTCACCCCCCTTTTTATACAGATGACCCAATGACAAATATCCTCCACCGTCCTCCATTTCGCCACCACTTCCTCAGACAACTGAATATCAAACACCTCATTCAACGCCATAACAACTTCAACAAGCCCCAAGGAGTCCATATACAAATCTTCGACCAACCGAGAAGCAAGCTCAATATTCTTGCAACCGCCAGAAAAACCAACAGCCAACAGCCCTAGAACCTGCCGATTTGTATCACTCACTGCAGAAAAATCATCCAGCATCTAACCCCCAACATCGACTCTCGACATGAAAATTCTTTTTAACTCATCAAAAGTTCAACATCGCCCGCAACATATCGGCAAACTGATTCAAATGCGCCGACAACGTCTTATTGAAATTGTCATGATAAGAATTGGCATTCGAATATTTCTGCGTTAACGACTGCAACATGTTTTTCAAACGTTCTTCCTGAGCGTTGAAGCCAGTTTTCCACTCGTTGAACTTGGCGGTATCCCAAGTCACCGTGCCGGACGGCAAGCCGTCTCGCATCTTCAAGAGCGGTCCGGTGTCGATGACCACGCACCAGGTGCCGTCGGTGTTTTGTTTAAGGCAACTGTCAGGCAGGCCGAGTGCCTTGAGCCACTTTTCGGCTTCTTGTTTGCTGGTGCCACCTTCGTCGGGGTTGGGGAAAAGCACGGCCGCCGGGTTGGGGTGGGTGTATTTGTTGATCAAATTGGCCAGTGCGGCACGCAAGGCGCCAGCGTTCAGCTTGACGTCCTTGCCGTCGTTCGCCCCTTCCACCCAGTCTTTCATCTTCGCGGTGATTTCGGCGTTGAAGTCGGCAAAGAAGTCCGTGTAGGCCTTGATGATGTGCTCGTAGCCGGCGAGGTAGCCGTTCTTGATCAGGTCGATGAGTTCGAGCAGTTTTTCGAAGAAGTCGTTCGAGGCATTGGTCGTCGCATCCAGAGCCTCTGCGATTTCGGGGGGCTTCTTTTTTTCCAGATGTTCCTTGAGGGCATGCAGGATGTTGCTCTGTTCCTCACCGACCTGCAGGTGCTGGCTTTCGTCCAACAGGCCGGTTTTCAGGCAGTGGCTCATCACGGCACCGCACTGGCGCACCTGCACGGCCCACAGGTGCGCGCGGTGCCGTTTGGTCTGGACCTGTTCGGCGAACTCCGCGATGAACTGTTGCGCTGTCGCCTCGGTGGTCATGGCGTCCTGTAGCTTGTCGATGCTTGGCGAGCACTTGAGCAGATGGCCGAGGCTGCGATTCATGGCGTTCATCGACCTGTCGAGCAGATGCGTCAGGGAACTGACCGTTTGCACCTCGACGTCCAGCTCGGGAGGCGTCGCTGTGTCGGTCACTGCTTCCAGGTTCGGCAGCAACACAATGGGTGAACGGGCAAATGGCGCGATTTCCATAGGTCTCTTCTCCTCACGCCGTCACGGCACGAATCACGTCACTGCGCGATTGAAACAGTTGCATCACCATGTCCATCAGCTTCTGCAACAGCGCCGCCTCGGCCGCGTCCGTCTGGGCGACTTCATCGGCCAGGCTCTTCTGGCTGTTCTGGGCACTTTGCATCAGCATCTCTCTCTCCCGCGCGGCGTGCTCGGACAGGCGCACCATGCTCGACACCACCTGGCTCAGGTTCATGGACATGGCGTTGAGGGCGCGACCGACTTCCAGTTTTCTTTCGATGCCCTGGCTGCCCATCTGGCTCAGCCAGTCGGAGGTCTGCGCGACCTTTTGGGCCTTGAGAATCTCGCCGTCGAACCAGGCCTGCTCCTGGGGCGTCAGCGTCGCGCCTTGGGGTTTGAAGTCGACGGTCTTTGGGCGACCGAAATCATCGAATGTCTTGATCTGGTGAGTGGTTTCGGGATTCCACTCATGGCGGTTTCGTTCAAGCTTGAGGTCACGCTCAAGGTTGCCGGCGTCCATGGCACTACGCCGATGCAAATCAATGTCCGCATGCTTCAATGCCTGGCCCTGGAACGTCTTGAACATGGCGAACCCGGCGATGGCACCGGACACGACCGCGCCGGTAATGGCGCTGTTCAATGCGGCCTTGCCCGACTCGATGATGGCCGCGCCCTGGGCCTTGGCCGCATCGGCAGACATGACGGTGAAATGGCCGCGCAACTGCGCGTTGGCCACCCGCGCGATGCTCAGTGCGATGATCGCGGCGACCAGTACGTTGGCGTGTTTTTCCCAGGCACCGGGGTCAAATATCAGGTCGTTGCGCGCTTCATCGTTGAGCATCGTCGAGGCTGAATGGAAGTCCTGCCAGTCCGAGTCGGTGGGCAGGTAGGCGTTGATCCGGCTTTCCAATTCCACCACTGAAAGGGCCGTGGCGCTGGGGCTCTGGAGCACTTGTCGCGCAGTGATCTTGTCGAGGCTCGGCAGGCCCGCAAAGGACTGGCGTTGTGAAAACGGCTTCGGTTCCAGGTCGTTGCTCGGAACATGGGTAAGGACAGCGGGAACCGTCCCGTTGGTAATGCTATGGGTCATCTTGAATACCTGTTTTGAGTGAATTTCAAACATGCCGGACCATTTGCAGGCTGACGGAATGGCTGCGCTGCATGTCGGCAAACAGTTGCTCGATCTGGCGGGTTCGCTCGCGCATCGCCTGGCCGTAGTCGTCGACCACCTGGGTCAGGTAGGCGCTGATTTCTTCGCTGATCGCCATGCGCACCCGCACGTCGGCCAGGTGCACGGCCGCCCGGGCCTGATGCTGGGCGCTCTTGATCGAGAGACCGCCCTGGACCGCGACGTTGCCGAACTCGGTGACGGCCTGGGCGATCTCCAGGTTGGCGGCGTAGCGCGCCAACAAGACCGGATCGGCGCCGTTGGTGATGAACCCGCGCAATTGCGTGAGGGCCTGGGTCAGGGTGTTGCCGACCGAGGTTGCCACTTGCTTCATGGCTTGCATGGCGGCGGGCGCCGCCTGGCTGACCACCGAGGCCAATTTCGAAGCGACGGCGCTGATCATGGGGCCGATCAGCGATGCACCGATAATGACCACCAAGGCAACGGCGGCCAGCGTCGAGATAATCCCCTGGATCATGCCGGCGATCTGCGCAATGTCCTTGGCCGTGTCCGAGTCGACACCCAGGCCTATCAGCAGGTCGGTATAGATCTGAGTGAACCACTTGATGGCTTCCTGCATAGCTATGGTCAGCGGCTTCATGGCTTCTGCCATGAACGAGACGCCGGTCTTACTCTCCACCACGGCATCGGCAATCATCACTCCCGCGCCGATCACACCTACCACAATGAGCACCGGGTTGGCGGTCAGGACACCGGCCACTATGGTTGCAGCGCTCACAATCGCGCCGATGATCTTGCCAAGGCAGCCCATGGTTTTCTGCAGCGCCTCAGCCTTGCGGACCTCGGCCAGGTACTTGTCCGACTCACGCTTCATATGCTCCTGAAGCTTGACCTGCAGCTCCTGGAACAACTCCTGGCTGAGTTCTTCCTTGTTCTGCGCTGCCTCGCCGAGCAGCTCGATGATCTTCAAGCGGTTGAGCAGCGCCAGCGCACTGCTGCTGAGGGCTTTCTCGTCGGTCTCCTTGAGGTCGGGCCCACTGGCGCCGGACACCACCACCTTGGCGACCAGCCCGTTCAGCGTGGCAGCGCAGCCATTGGCGATGGCGACCAGCTTGAGGTGAGCAACCGTCGCCGTCTCGAACGCCTGGGCATGGCCCGTCAGCTCAGCCTTGAGTTGGTCGCGACGCGCCAGCTCCTGGGCATACTCAGGGGAATCAGGGTCCAGTTGCGCCAGCCGTGCTTCGCTTTCGGCCAACAACGCCTGGCAATGCACGACCCGCTCCTGCAACCGTTCAAGCTGTTCCTGGCTGCTGCCCACATCGCCCTCGGCCGCCTCCATCGCTTCGACGGCGGCGGCGTAATCAGTCGACAGTTTTTCGTACCCTTGCTGCTTGGACGCCGCCATGCTCTGCACCATCGCCAGGCGGTTCTTCAACTTCTTGACGTCGACCTCGCCGATCAGCTCGCTGATCATCGCCATCAGCAGCGTGAACAGGTCACCGCTGGTTTCCTGTTTGTTACCGTCGGCGCGCGGCGGTGGCGGGGACAACACAGGCCTGCCGGTGGATGCGGTGGACGGGCCCTGGGGGCCGTCATAGTTCACGGACATCAGGTCCGCCAGGGCTTTCTGGCCAGCGGCCTGGAAATCGGCGGTCCTGGCGGCCTTGCTGGCCGCCGCGCCGTATTTCTCAAAGGCCTCGCTGCGGCTCATTGCGCCCTTGAACAGGGGGTTGAGGGTGGTTCTGATTTCACTCATGTTCAGTCCTCCGAACAGTGCTGTTCCATGTGGGCCAGGGTGTCGAGATACACCTTGGCTTGCTCGCGCAGGTCGTCTTGCGTGGCTTGCTCAAGCACGTATTCGAAACACAGCCGGGCCTTGCCGACCTTGCCCAGGGCCAGCTGACACTGGCCGGTATGCAGCATCGGGCGGTAGTCGTTCTTGCCCTGGGCAAAAGCGATTGCGTACAGGTCGATCGCCTTCTGGTGGTTCTGCTTGAGCTGGTGCACCGCCGTCAGCCCCATCCAGTAATGGCTGTTGTAGAAGTCGTAGATGCACAGGAAGTGAAAGAACTTCTCGGCATCGTCCAGCCGCCCCTGTTCGTAGAACTGGAAGGCGAAGGCATAGAGGCCGTCCATGTGCTCGTCACGCAGGCCTTGCACGTCTTTCAACGCCGCGCCACCGAGCACTGCATCGACGACTTGCAGGGCTGCCTCTTCGTCTTGTCTGTTGTCGCGACTCATCCGCCACACTCCTGAAAAAATGTCAGCGTCGCTGACCGATGCCATTGAGCCAAAAGGGTGATGGGGGGCGCTGCCAAATTGCGCTCATGCTGTGGTGCCAGCTGAAAAACCTCCTAAGTCGGCGAGATTGCTTTTGTGGCCAGGCCAACCACCCTGTGGGAGCAAGGCTTGCCCGCGATGAGGACAACGCGGTCTACCTGGAATCGAGGCGCCTGCATCGCGAGCAAGCTTTGCTCCCACAGATAAATCCCCTCGCCATAAGGGTTTGGTTGTGCTTCACGCCTGCTCAACCTGCTCCAGCCAGATCAGCAGCCGCAGCACTTCCTCGACTTCCTGCACCTGGAGGAAGCTGTAGCGCTGGTGGGTCTTGAAGATGCGTCGGGCCAGGGCGATGTCGTTGATCACCGGCACCCCGACTTTCTTGGCATAGGCCCGCACGGCCAGGGCGCGCTGGTTGGTTTCCATCAGGGAGATGAACGGCAGTACGGTGATTTCCGGACGGAAATACACACCGATGGCGATGTGGGTCGGGTTGGCAATGATCATCCGCGAGTTGCGCACGTCGGACTTGACCTGCTCGGACAGCAGCTCCATGTGCAGGTCACGGCGGCGCCCCTTGACCTGCGGGTTGCCGTCCTGTTCCTTGTGTTCGCGCTTGACTGAATCCTTGTCCATCATCTGGTCTTTCATGAACAGCCAGTACTCGCTGAGGGCATCGAGCACGACGATCAGCAGGACACAAACCAGGAACGCCAGCACCAGCACCAGCAACAGATGCCCCCAGACCGCGAACAGGTCCGGTGCCTGGGCGAACAGTTGGGCAAACAGCAAGTGGCGCTGGGTGATCCAGACAATCCACAGCGCCAGGGCGAAGCTGCCCAGGTACAACAGCGCCTTGAACGTGTCCTTGACGGTGCGCAGGCTGAACAGTTTCTTGAAGCCGTTGACCGGGTTCAACGCCCCGAGATTGAGCTTCAACGCTTCGCTGGCCAAGGCAAAGCCGCTTTGCAGCAGGGCCGGCAAGGCACTGGTCAGCACGCACACCAGCAGCAACGGCAGCAACGCCTTGAGACCGATCGTCACCAGCATCGCCGAGTACGCTTGCAGCTCGGTGTCGAAGTCGCTGGCGATGATGCGCCGGTAGACCTCCATGACCTCGAACAACGAGCTGTTGAACACCAGGTAGGTGATGCCGCACAGGGTCAGGCAGGTGATGACCAGGTCCTTGGCCTTGAACGTCTGCCCTTTGCGCGCGGCGTCCCGCAGGCGCTTGGCGGTGGGTTTTTCAGTCTTCGAGGCGCTGGATGACATCCCCCTCCTCCCCGCCGCCCAGATACGCCGCCAACCCGTCGGCCATCATGCCCATGCGCAGCACTTCATCCGGCAGATGCACGCCGAAATACAGCATCAACACCACCAGCGCCACCAGGCTCTTGACCGTCAGCGACACGGAAAATGCGTTCATCTGCGGCGCATAGCGCGAGAGCAAACCGAGCAACGCCTCGCTGATCAACAACGTCGCCACCACCGGCGCACTGATGACCAGCGTCTTGCTCACCAGCGCATCCAGCAGTGGATGGAGAACGGACAGCTGGAACTCACAGTCACTTGCCGGCGCGCAGAGGCGATAACTGTGGCCGACGGTTTCGAGCATCAGCAACATCCCGCCACCCTCGAGGTAGACCACCGCCGCAAACAGCTGCAGAAAATTCGCCAGCTCCGAGGTGTCGACACCGTTGGCCGGATCCACCGTGCTGCTGAGCATCGCGCCGCGCTGGTTGTCGATCAGGTTGCCCATGGCGTGCAGCACCCAGAACGGCCAGCACAGCAACACCCCCAGCAGCACGCCGATCCCCGCCTCGCGCAGCACCAGCCCGAGGAACGCCACGCTGTCGAGGCCAGGCACGGGCACACCCACGTAGCCCCAGAACCCCAGCGCCACCAACACAATCACGGCCTGGCGCGCGACACCGGTCAGCACACCGCTATTGAGAAACGGCAACATGAAGAAGATCGGCGCCAGCCGGGCCACCCCCAGGAGCGCCGCCGCGAACCAGGTGTACAGCTCGAAGAACAGCGTCACCGACATGGGCCTAACTCAACGCCAGGCGAATGACTTCACGGCTGAAATCCAACAGGGTTTCGCCGTACCAGCCCGAGAGCAGGAACAGGCACGCCGCCACCGCCAGCAACTTGAAACCGAACGGCAGCGTCTGCTCCTGCAGCTGGGTCACGGTCTGGATCAACCCGACCACCAGGCCGACCACCGTGGCGACGATGATCGGCCAGGCGACCATCAGCAGGATCAGGTACAGGGTTTTGTTGCCGGCATAGACCAGATCGTTCATCGGTGCGCCTACGCCAGCAAGGTCAGGTATTGCTTGACCAACCCGGTCGACAGCAGCGCCCAGCCGTCCAGCGCGACGAACAGCACCAGCTTGATCGGCACGGAAATGATCACCGGACTCATCATCATCATGCCCAGCGCCAGCAGGATGCTGGAGATCACCAGGTCGACGATCACGAATGGCAGGTACAGGTAGAAGCCGATCTTGAAGGCGCTCTTGATTTCACTCAGCGCATAGGCCGGCAGCAATGAAAACAGCGAGGGATCCAGCGTTTCGTCGGCAGGCCAGTCAGCGTCGGTTTCCTCCTGGACCGCCTGGGCCCGCTCGAAAAATTGCGCCAGCTCCGGGTCGGTGTACTTGCGCAAGTAATCCTTGTAGCTGCCCAGGCCGTTCTCGGCGAAATCCACCACCGACGCGATGTCGGTGAAGGTCACCGCCTCGTGCTTGTAGTAGTCATGGCCCTGCTTGATGACCGGCGTCATGACGAAAATCGCCAGCATCAAGGCAATCGCATTGAGGGCCATGTTCGATGGCACTTGTTGCAAGCCCAAGGCATTGCGCACGATGACGAAGACGATGGAGAACTTGAGGTAGCAAGTGCCCGCCGCCACCAGGAACGGCAGCAGCGAAGCGAACGCCAGCAGCGCGATCAGCGAGACGTCATTCATCGTCGCGGTTCCGGTAGACCGTGAGCAGTTGGACGCCCAACTGGCCGTCCAGCTGCACCAGTTCCCCCAGGGCAACCGGTTTGCCGTTGGCGCGCACCTCGATGCGCTGCGCCGCGTCCTCGGCCAACGGGATCAGTTGCCCGTCGACGATGCGCGACAGCGTGGCGAGGTCGGTTTCGTGGCTGGCGAGCAGGAAGTCCAGGCGCACCGCCAGGGTGCCCAGGTCGATCGGTGCGGCGGGTTCTGGCGGGTTGTCTGGATTGGCATCGGTCATGCTCGGCTCCAAGTGCAGGCCCTCTTGGGTAAAGGTGAAGATGCCGAGGCAGCGCTCGGCCAGGTAGCAGCGCTGAGTGCGCTCGGCGATGCGCAATACATCGCCCTCCTCCAGGCGTTTGCGGTTGGCATGGCTCAGGTGACTGCTGCCGAGGATCAGCTCCAGGCGCAAAGGCAAATCGTCCAGCCATGCACCGACAGCCACGGGCTCGCTGGCACTGGGTGGCGACGGCAATTGCAACATCCACAACCGGCCCCGAGGCGTTTCAAGCCATGGCAGCTCGCGGGCGGGCAATTGCGCCGGGGTAACGCCTTCGATATCGGCCAGCGCCCGGTAGTGCAACTCATCCTCCAGCAGCAAGGGACGCGGCAGCGCACGAAACAACTCGACGATGTTCACCAACGACGTTTGCACCTTCAGCAAGGACTGCAACGGTGGCAACGCGCGGTACAACCAGTCATGGGCGGCGATCAATCCCTGCCAGTCGCCGGCGCGGCCCTGGGCGCAAAAACGCACATAGCCGCAGTGCCCTGGCACCCGGCCCAGTCCCGCGTCCCGACCGCCGCGTCGCCAGCGATGAATCGCCTGGGCATGGGCATGGGCCAATGGCTCGACCCGTCGTAGTTGCAACGCACTCATGCCGGCTCATCCGGATCATCATCCGGCGCCTGCTGCGAACCCTGGCGCGACTGCTCGTCGCCACTGTCGGCCAGCCGCCAGGCCGGTTCCCGGGCCAGCTCGAAAGGCACCTTGAGTTGCTCGAACACCAGGGCGTTGCTGGGATTGAGCGTCAGGTTCCGGGTGGGTTCTTCAGGCAGACGAGTGATCGTCACCTGCCCACTGGCAGCGCCTTTATTGAACGGCACTTGCAGGACGCCACGGTCCGTGCCCGACAGCGCCTCGACCCTGACCTCAGGCATTCGCGGCGCTGGCGGCAGCGCCGGGGTCGGGATGGCGGCTTGCGCAACGGCCGGCGCCTGGCGCACGCCTTGAAAGCTCAAGGGCGCTGGAGGCAAGGGTTGCTCATCGAGGGAGGCTACCGAGGGCGCACGGGGAACGGTGGATGGCTCACCCCCCTGCAACTCGACTGACACCGACACCGACACCGACGCCGTAGTGGCAAGATCGACACCAGCAGCCACAGGCTCCAGGCGTTGCGGCGACGTGGGTTGTGACAGCGTGGCGGATTGCGAGGCTGCTCGTGGCAAAACCTGGGGGGCCCGGGCTTCCCATCGTTGCCCATCAGGCTCAGCCGTTCGCGTTTCCGGCCCAACCTCCAGCGCCTGCCAGGCCAGCGTCCGGGCGGCTTCCATCATGGGTCGAGGAAGCACAATCAGCGACGCCACGAGGTCCAGCACGCCCTGTGGCAGCTCATCATCCGGTACCGGGACAAACGGTTCTTGCAGCTCATCCAGCGGACACTCGTCAACCGGTTCCAAAGCCTGGACCGGCCGCGTGGCCCCTGCAAAGACCTCGTTCATCGCCGCACCCCGATCATCTCTTCCAGCTCCCGTTCTTCGCGGCGCACCGCCTCGAGCCGTTGCTCACGCAACAGCTGTCGGACGCCGCGTTCATACGTGTCGTGTTTGCGTTGCAGGCCACGCAGTTGTTCGCGTTGCGCCTGCAACTGTTGCTCGATCTGCCGGTACTGCTGATCGACGCGCTCACGCTCGACACGCAGCAGATCGATGCGCCGCCGGATAACCGCCTGGGTGCGCAACAGCGCCAACAGTTGGCCGTGATCCAGCACGCAGTCATTGGCACGATGGCTCACCAACAAGCGTTGCAGCGCCGTCTCTTGTTCTTCGAAAGCGGACTGTTCCTGCCGCAACGGCTGCAATTGACGCCGGGCCCGCAGCACAGCCTGCTCGCCGCGTTGGCAGCGCAGTTGGCTGAAGGCCAACAGGCGTCGTTGGTCAGGCAAGGATTTCATTCAGGCTCCGCAACGCTTCATCCGGCTCGCAACCTTGCCCCGTCGGCTGGCGCAGCCATTGGTCGAGGGCTTCGCGCCGCTGCAGCACGCGGTCATTGGCCGCGTCCGCGCCCGGGCTGTACTCGCCCATGTCGAGAAAAACCTGCAACTGTTCAAGCCGCGCCAGGGTTTCCCGGGTGGTGGCTGCCAACTGCCGGACCTGGGGCGAGGTGATCTGGGTCGCCACCCGGCTGACGCTGCGCAACACATCGATCGCCGGGTAATGACCTTTGGCGGCCAGCACCCGGCTGAGGTAGACATGGCCGTCGAGAATCGAGCGAATCTCTTCGGCCATCGGGTCCGGCTCATCGTCGCTTTCCAGCAAAACCGTGTACCAGGCGGTGATGCTGCCCAAAGCTGTCACGCCCGGCCGCTCCAGCAGGCGCGGCAAGGCGTCGAACACCGAGGCCGGGTAGCCGCGCCGCGCCGGGGCTTCACCGGCGGCCAGGGCCAGGTCGCGACGGGCGCGGGTGTAGCGGGTCAGCGAGTCGAGCAACAACACCACGCGCCGGCCCTGGTCGCGAAAGTACTCGGCGACGGTCGTGGCTTGCAGCGCCGAGTTGCAGCGATCCACCGAGGAAAAGTCCGACGTGGCGTACACCACCACGCAACGGCAGCGCTTGGGTGATTGGCGCAAATGCTCGATGAACTCGGTCACTTCACGCCCCCGTTCGCCAATCAGGCCGATCACGAAGACCTCCGCGTCGGTGTGTTCGATCAGCATGTTGATCAGCGTGGTCTTGCCGGAACCGGCGGCGGCGAAAATGCCGATGCGTTGGCCGACCCCGCACGTCAGCAAGCCATCGATGACGCGAACGCCGGTGCGCAAGGGCTCCACCACTGCACGCCGCTGCTGGTACGCCGGCGGGTCGGCGTCCACCGGGCAGTCGCGCAGCCCAAACGCGGTCGACGGTGCCAGGCGCTCGACGATAACGCCCCGGGCGTCGACCACACTGCCGAGCAACGCCTCACTGCAGGCCAGTTGCAACGTCGCGCCCGTGGGCACGATCATCGACTCTCGGGACAAGCCTTTCCCATCGCCCAGCAAACTGAGCAGCACAGCACCGGGCTTGAAGCCGATCACCTGGGCTCGCGCCGTCACCTCGGGCGAGCGCCAATGCCGGCGCACTTCGCAGACTTCGCCGACCACCACCTCATCCAGCGCCGCTTCGATCAACGGGCCGCTCAAGCGCAAGGGGTGAGCTGCCCGCCGTTCCAGCCGGTTATTCATCGCACGATTTCCATTTGCGGGATTTCCTCAAAGCGTCTTGATGACATTGACCGAAACGGTCTCGCAGACTTCACCGAACGACATGACGTCCAGCTCCCGGAAACGCCCCTCGATCAGTTTCTTGATGTAGCGCCGCACATCGACTGAGCACAGCAGCACCAGGTCCTTGTGGGCGATGTGCAGGCCGTCCAGGCCGACGCTGAGGCGGTCCATCAACGCTTCCGACTCGGCCGGCTCCAGGTTGAGGAAACTGCCGCCGGAGGTTTGCCGGATGCCCCGGCGCACCACGTCTTCGAACTCCGCCGACAACAGCAATACGCGCAGGTCGTGGCCCTGGGCGAACTTGTTGCTGATGTAGCGGGCCATCGCGCCGCGCACGTGCTCGACCAGCGCCAGCACGTCCTTTTCCCGGGAGGCCCAATGGGCGAGGGTTTCCAGGATGAGTTTCATGTTGCGCACGGAAATCCGTTCGCCGATCAGCCGTTGCAGCACTTCGGCGATCTTCTGCACCGTGACGTGGCGATAGACTTCCTTGAGCAGGTCGGGGTAGCGCGCTTCCATCTCATCGAGCAGGTGCTTGGTTTCCTGCACACCGAAAAACTCCTGGATGTTGCGCGCCAGCAGCGTGACCAGGCAGCGATAGCATTCTTCGTCGGCCGGTCGCAGGTGATAGCCCAACTGCTGCACGCGTTCGCGGTCGGCAGCGGTAACCCAGGTACCGCCCAGGCGATTGCTGTCGGTGCCGCGCACCAAGGCAAAACCCAACGGCTCAAGCTCAGGTGAATAGTCCAGCAGGCGCCAGTGGTCGAAATGGATGTCGAACTGCTCGGCGCGCACTTCATTGATCAGCACCGCCACTTGGTGGGCCGGCAGCGCCTCGCTGGCGCGTAGCTGCGGCTCGGGGATGCGCAGCCCGTAATCGACGAAGAACTGGCTGCGAAAACGCGTCGCCCAGCGATCTTTCTCCAGCGTTGGCAGGCGCGTCGTGGGCACCAGCAGCATCAGGGCGATGGTTTCGGTCGCCAGGTTATCCACGTCATCGAGCAATCCCGACTCACCCTGCCCCGCACCCGGCGCGGCGGGTTCACTGCGGCTAGCGCCCGAGGCGCCGGGCCTGGAGGATCGGCGGTGGCGCAGGAACACCACCAGCCCCAGCACGCTGGCGATGGACAGGAAGGTCAACAGCGGAAAACCGGGCAACAGGCCCACCCCGACCGCCAGCACCGCCGTGACACCCAGGACGAACGGATTGCCCAGCATCTGGGCGAGCATGTTGCGCCCCAGGTTGTTGTCGTCGCCATTGACGCGGGTGACGATGAAGCCGGCGCCGATGGCGATCAGCAGCGCGGGTATCTGGGCGACGAGGCCATCGCCGATGGTCAACAGCGTGTAGGTCGACAAGGCCGTGGACAGGTCCATGCCCAATTGCCCGACACCGATGGCCATGCCGCCGATGAAGTTGACGAAGATAATGATGATGCCGGCGATGGCATCGCCCTTGATGAATTTCATCGCACCGTCGAAAGAACCGTACAACTGGCTTTCACGCTCCAGCACACTGCGCTTCTCCCGCGCCTGGGCCGCGTCGATGGCGCCGGCCTTGAGGTCGCCATCGATACTCATCTGCTTGCCCGGCATGCCATCCAGGGAGAAACGCGCCGCCACTTCGGCGACCCGCTCCGAACCCTTGGTGATGACGATGAACTGGACAATGGTGACGATGGAAAAAATCACGAAGCCCACCACCAGGCTCTCGCCGATCACGAAGTCACCGAACGAGGCGATGATCTCGCCGGCATCGGCCTGGCTGAGGATCAGCCGGCTGGTGCTGATCGACAGCGCCAGGCGAAACAGCGTGGTCAACAGCAGCAGCGCCGGGAACGTCGAATAACTGAGGATGCGCTCGATGTAGAACGAGCCCATGAACACCAACAGCGAAATCACGATGTTCAGGCCGATGAGAAAATCCACCAGCACCGTCGGCAAGGGGATGATCAGCATGGCGATGATCATCACCATCAAGCTCAGGATCAGCAGTTCGGGGCGAGCGCCAACGCTGCGCAAAAAGACATTGAGCATTCAGGCCGGGCTCCGGGAGCGGGTCATGGGCAGGCACCGGACTGACGCTGTTCGATGCATTCGTGGGCATAGGCGACGTCGGCCAGGCGGGTGAATTGGATGGCCAGGCGTTGCGGGGCGTCTTCATCGGCAAACAGCGCTGGCGGCAGTTGCAGGCTGAGTCGACGCACGGTTTGCAATAACGTCGAGCGCTCGCGGTGGGCGCTGAGCAGCACCTGCTCGCCCAACGCGCCGAGCAACAATTGGTCGAGCTCATCGGGGTAGGTCAGCACACCCAGCAGGAATACCAGCCAGTCGGCCTCATGAGGGTTATGCCGGCAGATGAGCGCATCGCCGAGCACAGCGCCGATAAACAGCCCATCGGCCGAGCGCAAGCGCTTGAGGTCGATCACCCGGGTCAGCAACTGGCCGAACTCGATGCGCGAGCAGCTGGGGTCCTGGGCGCTGATGTCGGTGAGCAACGCGGCTTCGATGAACGCCAGCACGTTCATGCGCTGTTCGGGGCCGTACAGGGCAATCCAGTCCTGATAGCAACTGAGCGGGCCGTCGTCGGATTCAAGGAAATCCCGGTAGGTCTCGCGCAACAGGCCAGCCCTCACCGCCATGCTCTTGCCGAACAGCCGCGCCTTGAGCGCCGCGTTGATCCCGGCGTTCAGACGCTTGGGCGAGCCTTGGGCAACCACCGTCTGCAAGAGGGTTTCGAGCCGCTGGCGGGTGCCGGTTTCCAGGTTCCGGCGGCGCAACAATGCCCGCAGCACCAGCGCCAGGTCGCTGTCATCGGGGAACAGCTGACGCGCCATTTCAAGCAACCACGCGACGGATTTGTCCGCCAGCCGTGCCAGGCTCAATACCTGCCGGGCCTTGGGCACGGTGTCGTCCTCCAGCACGCGCTCGAAGGTGTCGGTCAGCGTCTCGGACTTGAGTTCGAACAACCGCCGGCCCCGGAACTGCGTCAACGCCGCCGACAGCTCGTCGCTGATCTGCACGATGCGCTGCGCCACGTTCGCCGTTGCGCTGTCGTCCAGCCCCGCCTCGGCCTCGGCTTGCGGCTGGGGATGTTCGGCGGCTTTCTCGGCATTCAACCGGGCCTGTGCGGCCCGCCCCCCCAGGGAAACCGGCGGCAGGATCATCGCTCGGACATCCGAAAATACAGGCGGCGCACCCGCTCGTGCTGCTGCGGCGTCAGCAACGACATGTCCGCCGCCGCGTCAGGTTCCAGGGCGTCGAGAATCTCCTTGGGCTGGATCAGGAACACCCGCACGGTATTGGCCGAACGGCTCTGGCGATAGCTGAACAAGCGGCCGATCCACGGGATCGAACCCAGCACCGGCACCCGTCCGATCTGTTCGCCATGGTCATCGCGGGTAAAGCCCCCCACCAACAGGCTCTTGCCATGGGGCACCCGCGCCACAGTACTGATGCGAGTACGCCCGACCGTCGGCAAGGCGCCTTGTCCGGCCGTCTCGACTTCATTGCCGTCCTCGATATTGAGCGACATCTCGATCTCGTCCGCCTGGGCGAAACGGGGCAGTACGCTCACCAGGGTGCCGTAGGTCACGTGGTGCAGATCGACGCTGCGCTCCCCCACCAGCGGGGCATAGAAGGTGCGGTTGTTGTCGAAGATCGCCGGCACGTTTTCTTGGGTGAGAATCACCGGCCGCGAGACGACATTGGCCCGTTGGCTGCGCTCCAGCGCCATGACCTGGGTGACGAAGGAAACACCGTCGAGGGTGGTCGTCGAACCGGCGTTGAGCGATGCGCTGAAGGTACTGCCCGACTTCACGGCCCCCTGCCAGTTGATGCCCAACTGATTGAGCTCATCCTTGTGCAGGTCGATGATCCACAGCGACAACTCGACGTGGCGCTTGGGCGTGTCCAACGCGCTCACCAGGTTCTCGATGAAGTGCACCTGCTCCGGCAGCCCCTTGACCAACAGGCTGTTGGTGTCCGGGTAGGCCACCACCCGGATGTTGCCGGCCGCCACGTCTCGCGCAATGATCCGCGGCGCCGCCGGGTCCTGCTCGGAAGTGGAATTGGCCAGGCCTTCCAACGGGAACACCGGCATCGATCCTCGCAGTCGCTGCGCCGGGGCTTGGGCCACCGAAGGCTCGACTTCGCGCTGCTCGCCGCGCAGCAACTGCTCGATCACGGTCGCTAGGCCCGGGACGGTCACCTTGTCGTCGCGCAGCTCATAGTTGCGATCACTGACGAAGGTATTGCGCACGTGGATGACGCCGATCTGCTGCTTGCCCAGCAGCAGCTCCGAGCGCTGGTTGTCCATCAGTCCGGCCGCCTGCACCACCAGGTCGACGTACATGGGCGGGCCCGACACATGGAACGTCCGCAGGCCATCGCCGCGCAGCGGATAACGAGTGTCGTGCAGACCCGAGCGTTCGAGGAACGCCTGGAGCCTGGCCACGGTCAGGGTCTGCAACGACAACATCGAGCTTTTGATTTCCGCGGCGTCATACAAGTAGATCGCCTGGCCGTCGCTGTACCAGATCAAGCCCATCTGCACACTGACCCGTTCAAACGTCCGTTGCGGGCTGCGCAGGTCGAACGTGCCGCCAATGCGCTTGGCCGCTGCGGCCTTGCTGACGATCACGGGGCGGCCCAGCGATCCGGACAGTTCGCTGAAAAACGTGCGCGCGCTCTGCTCACGAGCTTCGAAGGTGTAGACATCGGCCCGCGCCTCCACTAACGGGAGCAGCATGAGCATGCTGAAGCAGACGGATCGAAGGCATGACGGTCGGCGATTCATCGGTTCACTTGCCTGGCAGGTAGGTGATGTCCGCCAGGCTGCTGGGCGCGAACCCCACGAGCTCGCGGATCTCCTTGGAAAAATGCGAAGAGGAGGCAAAACCGGACGTCAGCGCCACGTCGGTCAGCGAGCCGTCTTGCAGGCTCATGCTCAGCAGCGCCTGGGCGGCGCGCCAGCCACGCAGCGCCGGCTTGGCCGCCGTGCCCAGGGCTTGTTGGCAAAGCCTGCGAAAATGCGAGACCGATACGCCATAGCGCTGCGCCAGGGTGTTGAGTTTTTCACCGCGGGTGCCCTGCGCCAGCAAAAACCCCACGAGCCCGTAGCCTTCGTGCCGGCGCAACAGGTTGGCGAGGGCGTGATAGGCCGCTGAACCGCTCATCGCCTGCTCGATGTACCAGCGATCGAGCCGTTCGGGGGATCGGACGACATCACCCGCCACCGGCAACAGTGCACAGGGTGCAACGTGGGCCCCTTGTCGGGCGAACGCCGTGCTCATGTCGAAAAAGGCTTGCAGCTTCGCCAACGGTGCTTCGCACACCGGCAGGACGTGCAGCTCCCCGCCATGCCATTGCGGCGAGTCGTCCAGCACCGCCAGGCCCTCCCAACCGACCGGCAGGCAATGACCGGGCGTAAACCGTGCACCGCTCAAGCGGACCGCGCCAGCGGCCACACGCAGGTGCAGCACGCGCTCGCGCTGAACGGGAAAAGCCATGGAGCGAATGGATGGATCCTGCACGGCCGTCTCCTTTGTTGCGGGGTGATGCTCTGGGGCGATGGAAGGAGCGCAGGGTGCAAGATGCGGCGCCTTGAATCTTGATGGAAAGCTGATGAGCCCCCCGCTGGCATATGCCTTGCACCCGTTGTGTTCATCGGCTCCTGGCAAACGGAATGAGTGCAGGCTGATTCAAAGGCCGATTCAAGGGACGATTCAAAGAACAATGGCGTCGTCCTCCGTGCAGGTACGGCGCTTCTTCATGTGGAAGGTGATGCGCGATGAATGAAGTTCCCAGCACTGCCCTGGCGTGGGTCAACGGCAGCGATGCCCCGGAAAAGAGCGCGGTCAACCTCGGTTTCATGGCCTTGAGCGACTGCGCGCCGTTGGTGGTAGCCGCCACCCAGGGCTTCGCCCAACCTTATGGCCTGACCCTGAACCTCAAGCGCCAGAGCTCCTGGGCCAACCTGCGCGACAGGCTGGTCAGCGGTGAAATCGATGCGGCCCACAGCCTGTACGGCCTGGTCTACGCGGTGCACCTGGGCATTGGCGGGGTCGCCCCGACCGACATGGCGGTGCTGATGGGGCTGAACCAGAACGGCCAGAGCATCAACCTGTCGCACGGTCTCCAGGCCCAGGGCGTGACCAGTCCTGAGGCACTGGAACGGCATGTGCACCAAACTCGCCCGAAACTGACCTTTGCCCAGACCTTCCCCACCGGGACCCACGCCATGTGGCTCTATTACTGGCTGGCCGCCCAGGGCATCCACCCGTTGTCGGACGTCGACAGCGTGGTGGTGCCCCCGCCGCAAATGGTTGCGCACTTGCAAGCCGGGCGTATCGACGGCTTCTGCGTCGGTGAGCCCTGGTGTGCCAGCGCGGTGAAACAGAACCTGGGCTTTACCCTGGCAACCACCCAGACTATCTGGCCCGACCACCCGGAAAAAGTCCTCGGCTGCACCCGCGCGTTCGTCGAGCAATACCCCAACACTGCCCGGGCGCTGGTGAAGGCGATCCTGGAGGCCAGCCGTTTCATTGAACAAAGCAGCGAGAACCGTCGCAGCACGGCGCAACTGTTGAGCGCCCCGCAATACCTCGATGCCCCGCTCGATTGCATCGAACCCCGCTTGCTGGGGATCTATGCCGACGGCTTGGGCAACAGCTGGCAGGACCCTCACGCCATGCGTTTCCACGGCAATGGCGAAGTGAATCTGCCGTACCTGTCCGACGGCATGTGGTTCATGACCCAGTTCCGTCGTTGGGGCCTGCTGCGCGAAGACCCGGATTACCTGGCCGTGGCCCGACAAGTCCAGCAACTGGATCTGTACCGTGAAGCCAGCGCGGCGCTGGACATCGCATCGCCGCGCCAGGACATGCGCAGCAGCCAGTTGATCGACGGCACCCTCTGGGACGGCTCGGACCCGGCCGGCTATGCCAAGCGCTTCAAACTGCACGCCTTGAGCGATGCGGCTCCCCTTTTCGCCAGCCGCTGACAGGAGCCTCGACCATGCTGCGTATCCTGCTGATCAACGACACCGCGAAAAAAGTCGGCCGCCTCAAGGCCGCCCTGACCGAAGCCGGGTTTGAAGTCATCGACGAATCGGGCCTGACCATCGACCTGCCAGCGCGCGTCGAAACGGTGCGTCCGGACGTGATCCTGATCGATACCGAGTCACCCGGACGTGATGTGATGGAGCAAGTGGTGCTCGTCAGCCGCGACCAGCCACGACCGATCATCATGTTCACCGACGAGCACGACCCGGATGTAATGCGCCAGGCGATCAAATCGGGCGTGAGCGCCTACATCGTCGAAGGCATCCACGCCGCACGCCTGCAACCGATCCTCGACGTGGCCATGGCCCGCTTCGAAAGCGACCAGGCCCTGCGCGCCCAACTCCTGGCCCGGGACCAGCAACTGGCCGAACGCAAGCGCATCGAACTGGCCAAGGGCATGCTGATGAAGATGAAGGAATGCAACGAGGAACAGGCCTACACCCTGATGCGCCGCCAGGCCATGAGCCGCCAGCAGAAACTGATCCAGGTGGCGGAGCAGATCATTGCCATGAATGAGCTGCTCGGCTGAGAGCCTTGTGGCGCCTGGGCTGATGCCATCGCGAGCAGGCTCGCTCCCCCATTGGATCGGAGCGTTCACAAGGGCCATGTTCACCTCGGAACCTGTGGGAGCGAGCCTGCTCGCGATAGGCGGCCCATCCATTTCCAGGGTTGGCACAGATCTCGCTTAGACAACCTCACAGGTAACCAACGGCGGTTGCCCCACCTACGACAAAGACGTCGCACACCCTCCTTGCCTCTCTGGCGATCCGGGTTGCGGCGTTTTTTTGTTTTGGCCCTTCGGGGCCGGTGGTGCGACCACAGACGGCGCACTGCTCAAAGCACTGACTCATTTCTCGAGACTTTTAACGCTGAGGTGCGCGATGAATTCAAGCTTCTGGAAATCCGGCCATACCCCGACACTGTTCGCGGCCTTCCTCTATTTCGACCTGAGTTTCATGGTCTGGTACCTGCTCGGTCCCCTGGCCGTGCAGATTTCCGCCGACCTGCACCTGACCACCCAGCAACGCGGCCTGATGGTGGCGACACCGATCCTGGCCGGCGCCGTGCTGCGTCTGTTCATGGGCCTGCTGGCCGACCGGATTTCGCCCAAGACCGCCGGCATGGTCGGCCAGGCGATCGTGATCAGCGCGTTGTTCTGCGCCTGGAAACTGGGCATCCACAGCTACGAACAAGCCCTGCTGCTGGGCCTGTTCCTGGGCGTGGCCGGTGCATCGTTCGCCGTCGCCCTGCCCCTGGCGTCGCAATGGTATCCGCCCCAACACCAAGGCAAGGCGATGGGCATCGCCGGTGCCGGCAACTCGGGCACCGTGCTCGCTGCGTTGATCGCACCGCTCATGGCCGTGGCCTTCGGCTGGACCAACGTATTCGGTTTCGCCCTGATCCCTCTGGTGCTGACCCTGGTCCTCTTCGCCTGGCTGGCCAAGAACGCGCCCGAGCGCCCCAAGGCCAAATCCATGACCGACTACCTCAAGGCCCTGGGCGACCGTGACAGCTGGTGGTTCATGTTCTTCTACAGCGTGACCTTTGGCGGCTTCATCGGCCTGGCCAGCGCCCTGCCTGGCTACTTCAACGACCAATACGGCCTGAGCCCGGTGACCGCCGGCTACTACACCGCCGCCTGCGTCTTCGGTGGCAGCCTGATGCGGCCCTTGGGCGGTGCCCTGGCGGACCGGTTCGGCGGCATCCGCACCCTGTTGGGCATGTACACCGTGGCAGCGGTCTGCATCGCTGCCGTGGGCTTCAACCTGCCGAGTTCCTACGCGGCATTGGCCCTGTTCGTCTGCACCATGCTCGGTTTGGGTGCGGGCAACGGCGCAGTGTTCCAACTGGTGCCACAACGCTTCCGTCGTGAAATCGGCGTGATGACCGGGCTGATCGGCATGGCCGGCGGCATCGGCGGTTTCGCCCTGGCGGCGGGCATGGGCGCGATCAAGCAGAGCACCGGCAGCTACCAGTTGGCGCTGTGGTTGTTCGCCAGCCTTGGCGTCCTGGCCTGGTTCGGCCTACACGGCGTCAAGCGTCGCTGGAGAACCACTTGGGGTTCGGCCGCTGTCACCGCCGCCCGGGTATAAATAACCACCATGAGCCTGCAACTGAGTTTCGCCGAAGCCAGTGCCATCGGCCCGCGGGAAGAAAACCAGGACGCCCTGCGCCTGGTCACCCCCGCCCCCGCCCTGGCCGCCAGCAAGGGTTACCTGTTCGCCATCGCCGACGGCGTGAGCCAGTGCGCCGATGGCGGGCTGGCTGCCCGCTCGACCTTGCAGGCGCTGGCCCTGGACTACTACGCCACGCCACAGACCTGGGGCGTGGCCCAGGCCCTGGACCGGCTGCTGCTGGCGCAGAATCGCTGGCTGCAGGCCAATGGTGGCGGGCAACCGCTGCTTACCACCGTCAGCGCCCTGGTCCTGCGCGGGCGACGCTTCACCCTCGCCCACGTCGGCGACTGCCGGGTCTACCGCTGGCACGCCGATCAACTGCAACGGATCAGCGAGGATCACGTCTGGGACCAACAAGGCATGCAGCACGTGCTCAAGCGTGCGCTGGGGCTGGATCAACACTTGGTCCTGGACTTCCTCGACGGTGAGTTGCGTCCCGACGAAACCTTCGTCCTGCTCAGTGACGGCGTCTGGGCCGCCCTGGGGGACACGGCCATCGCCGGCATCCTGCGCGACCAGCCGGAGCTCGACCTCGCCGCCCAGACCCTGGTCAACGCCGCGCACCTGGCCGGCAGCCAGGACAACGCCAGCGCCCTGCTGGTGCGGGTCGATGCCGTGGGCGAAGCGAGCATCGGCGATGCCCTGATCCAGTTGCAGCAGTGGCCCCTGCCGCCGACGCTGAAACCTGGCCAGGTGTTCGAGGGCTGGCAGGTCGAAGGCCTGCTGGGCCAGAGCCAGCAATCGTTGCTCTACCGCGTGCACGACGGCCAGGGCCAACCATGGTTGTTGAAAACCTTGCCGGGGCATCTGCGCGACGACACCCAGGCCGGCCAGGCACTGCTTTCGGAAGAGTGGTTTCTCAAGCGGGTCGCTGGCCGGCAATTCCCCGAGGTCCATGGCGTTGCGCAACGCCAGCACCTGTATTACGTGATGCGCGAATACCCGGGCATCACCCTGGCCGAGCTGTTCGACCAGGGCGGGCCACTCACTCTGGCTCAGTGGTTGGACCTGGCCCAGCGGTTGGTACGGGCAGTAGGCCTGTTGCATCGAAGGCAGATCTACCACCGCGACATCAAGCCGGACAACCTGCACCTGGGTGACGACGGCGAATTGCGCTTGCTGGATTTCGGCCTGGCATACTGCCCGGGCCTGTCCGAGGACCAGGCCAACGCATTGCCCGGCACACCCAGCTATATCGCGCCGGAAGCGTTCGGTGGCACCGCCCCGACAGCGCAACAGGATTTATATGCCGTTGGCGTGACCTTGTATTTCCTGCTGACCGGGCATTACCCCTACGGCGAAATCGAAGCCTTCCAGCGCCCGCGCTTTGGCGTCCCGGTCAGTGCCAGCCGCTATCGGCCGGACCTGGCTGAATGGCTCGGGCAAAGCCTGGAGCGTGCCGTTGCCGCGGATCCGGGCCAGCGCTTTGAAACCGCCGAAGAATGGTTGCTGTTGCTGGAACAGGGCGAGCGCCGCAGCTTGAGCGTCAGGCCCCGGCCGTTGCTGGAACGCGAGCCGCTTAAGGTCTGGCGGACGCTGGCGCTGGTGTCGCTGGTGGTGAATCTGGTGCTGCTGTTTCTGGTATTCCACTCATAACCGTGGCGAGGGAGCTTGCTCCCGCTGGGGTGCGCAGCAGCCCCGGAAAACCGGCGACCGCTGCGCGCTCGAGCGGGAGCAAGCTCCCTCGCCACAAAGGCACTTTCACCGCCCCACGCTCCATTACCGGGCAACACGCTTTGATTCGGTGCAATAACTCCCCCTGCACCGTACCCGACCAGCGACCCGCCCAATAAATCCGCGCCCTCAAGCCACTTGGCACAACCACTGCATAACCCCTATCAACAGACATAACGCAACGCCTCCAACGATGAAGGCGGTGCTTCCCGAGAGAACGGGACCCGGACAAAGGCGTCCTCGCTAGCTTGCTAGCGGGACGCCTTTTTTTGTTTTCGAAAAAGTTGCCGAGCCAGCCCGATCGCCGTGATGACACGGGCATGAGCTCGCGGAGAACCCTGATGAAAAAACTCAAACTGGTGATGATCGGCAACGGTATGGCCGGGGTTCGGACCCTTGAAGAACTGCTCAAGCTGAGCAATGAGCTGTATGACATCACGGTGTTCGGCGCCGAGCCCCACGCCAACTACAACCGCATTCTGCTGTCCCCGGTGCTGGCCGGTGAGCAGACCTTCGAAGAGATCGTACTCAACGACCTGAGCTGGTACCAGGAACACAACATCAAGCTGCTGCTCAACCGCAAGGTGGTCGAGATCGACCGGGTCAAGCGCCGGGTCATCGCCGAAGACGGCACCGAGGCTGAATATGACCGCCTGCTGATCGCCACCGGCTCCACGCCGTTCATCCTGCCGATCCCCGGCAACGCCCTGGAGGGCGTGATCGGCTACCGCGACATCGCCGACACCCAGGCGATGATCGACACCGCCAAGACCCACAAGCACGCCGTGGTGATCGGCGGTGGCCTGTTGGGCCTGGAGGCCGCCAATGGCCTGAAACTGCGCGGCATGGACGTGACCGTCGTTCACATCGGTGAATGGCTGCTGGAACGGCAACTGGACAAGACCAGCGGCCAACTGCTGCAAACCGCCTTGGAAAGCCGAGGCCTGAAATTTCGCCTCAGCGAGCAGACCCAGGCCCTGCACGACGCCGGCAATGGCCGGGTCGGCTCGGTGCAGTTCAAGAACGGCGACATCATTCCCGCCGACCTGGTGGTGATGGCCGCCGGTATCCGCCCCAACACCGAACTCGCGGAAAAATCCGGCATCCCTTGCAGCCGCGGGATCCTGGTCAACGACACGATGCAAACCTACGACCCACGCATCTATGCCATCGGCGAATGCGCCAGCCACCGCGGCACCGCCTACGGCCTGGTCGCGCCGCTGTTCGAACAGGCCAAGGTCTGCGCCAACCACCTCGCACAACTGGGCTTTGCCACTTACAAAGGCTCGGTCACGTCGACCAAGTTGAAAGTCACCGGTATCGACCTGTTCTCTGCCGGGGACTTCATGGGCGGCGAAGGCACCGAGACCATCACCCTCTCCGACCCCATCGGCGGCGTGTACAAGAAACTGGTGATCAAGGACGACGTGCTGGTGGGCGCCTGTCTGTACGGCGATACGGCGGACGGCGGTTGGTACTTCCGCCAGATCCGTGAAAACGCCGGCATCAGCGAAATCCGCGATCACCTCATGTTCGGTGAAAACGCCTTGGGCGACGTCGGCCACCAGGGCCAGGACAAAGCCATGTCCATGGCCGACAGCGCCGAAGTCTGCGGTTGCAACGGCGTGTGCAAGGGCACCATCGTCAAGGCGATCCAGGAACACGGGCTGTTCAGCGTCGACGACGTGAAAAAACACACCAAGGCCGCCAGTTCCTGCGGTTCCTGCGCCGGCCTGGTGGAACAGATCCTGATCAACACCGTCGGCGGCGCGGCGGACGTCAAGCCCAAGAGCGAAAAGGCCATCTGCGGTTGCAGCGACCTCAACCACGGCCAGATCCGCCAGGCGATCCGCGACGAGCACCTGCTGACCATCGCCGGGACCATGAGCTACCTGAACTGGCGCACCCCCAATGGCTGCGCCACCTGCCGCCCGGCGCTGAACTACTACCTGATCTCCACCTGGCCCGGCGAAGCCCAGGACGATCCGCAATCGCGCCTGATCAACGAACGCGCCCACGCCAACATCCAGAAAGACGGCACCTATTCCGTCGTGCCGCGCATGTGGGGCGGCGTGACCAATCCTTCGGAACTGCGGCGCATTGCCGACGTGGCCGACAAGTACAGCGTGCCGATGGTCAAGGTCACGGGCGGGCAGCGCATCGACCTGCTGGGGATCAAGAAGCAGGACCTGCCCGGCGTCTGGAAGGACCTCGACATGCCGTCCGGCCATGCCTACGGCAAGTCCATCCGCACCGTGAAGACCTGCGTGGGCAGCGAGTTCTGCCGCTTCGGCACCCAGAATTCCACGCAACTGGGCATCGAACTGGAGCATGACCTGTTCAACATGTGGTCGCCCCACAAGGTGAAGCTGGCCGTCTCCGGTTGCCCGCGCAACTGTTCGGAAGCGGGCATCAAGGACGTCGGCATCATCGGCGTCGATTCGGGCTGGGAGATGTACATCGGCGGCAACGGCGGGATCAAGACCGAAGTCGCCGAGTTTTTCGTCAAGCTCAAGACCGCCGAAGAGGTGCGCGAATACAACGGTGCGTTCCTGCAGCTGTACCGCGAAGAGGCCTTCTATCTCGAACGCACCGTGCATTACATGCAGCGCGTCGGCATGGAGCACATCAAGAAGGCCGTGCTCGAAGACCCGGCCCGGCGCAAGGCGCTCCACGAACGCCTGAAGTTTTCCCTGTCGCTGGAACAGGACCCGTGGAAACAGCGCCTGGAACAACCCCAGCTGAAAAAAGAGTTTGAAGTCATCCCCGTGAAAAACCTGGAGGTGCCGGCATGAACTGGCTGGATATCTGCGCCCTGGAAGAAATCAACGCCCTGGGCTCGCGCATCGTCACCGGCCCCCGGGGCGACATCGCGATTTTTCGCACCAGCGACGACGAGGTCTTCGCACTCGATGACCGCTGCCCGCACAAGGGCGGGCCGCTGTCCCAGGGCCTGGTCTACGGCAAGCGCGTAGCCTGCCCGCTGCACAACTGGCAGATCGACCTGGAAACCGGCCAGGCCCAAGCCCCGGATGTGGGCTGCGCCCATCACCACTCGGTACGGGTCGAGAACGGCCGGGTGATGCTGGCGCTGCGGGACGCAAGCTGATGAACCGCCAGACCACTGCCTCGACCTGCTGTTATTGCGGGGTCGGCTGCGGCGTACTGATCGAGCATGACGGCGAGCGCATCCTCGGCGTCAGTGGCGATCCCGCCCACCCGGCCAACTTTGGCAAACTGTGCAGCAAGGGCTCGACCTTGCACCTGACCGGCGACCTCGCCGCCCGCGCCTTGTACCCCGAGCTGCGCCTGGGCAAGGGCCTGGCCCGGACCCGTACCGACTGGGACAGCGCCCTGGATCACGCCGCCAGCGTGTTCGCCGACACCCTCGCCGAACACGGCCCCGACAGCGTGGCGTTCTACATTTCCGGCCAACTGTTGACCGAGGACTACTACGCGTTCAACAAGCTCGCCCGGGCGCTGGTGGGCACCAACAACATCGACAGCAACTCACGGCTGTGCATGTCCTCCGCCGTGGTGGGCTACAAGCGCAGCCTCGGCGCCGATGCTCCGCCCTGCAACTATGAAGACCTGGAACTGAGCGATTGCGTGATGATCGTCGGCAGCAACATGGCCTACGCCCACCCGATCCTGTTTCGCCGCCTCGAAGAAGCGAAATCCCGCCGACCACAGATGAAAATCATCGTCATCGACCCCCGGCGCACCGACACCTGCGACTTGGCGGACCTGCACCTGGCGATCCTGCCGGGCACTGATGTCGCCTTGTTCCATGGGATTTTGCACCTGCTGTTGTGGGAAGACTGGGTCGACCGCGACTTCATCAAGGCTCACACCGAGGGCCTGGCCGACCTGAAGAACCTGGTGCGCGACTACACGCCCGCCATGGTCGCCCAGTTGTGCGGCATCAGTGTCGAACAACTGCAGCAATGCGCCGAGTCGATCGGGAGCGCGACGAGCTTCCTGTCGTTGTGGTGCATGGGCCTGAACCAGTCCACCGCCGGCAGTGCCAAGAACAGCGCGCTGATCAACCTGCACTTGGCCACCGGACAGATCGGCCGGCCGGGCGCGGGCCCTTTCTCGCTGACGGGCCAACCCAACGCCATGGGCGGACGGGAAACCGGCAGCCTGTCGAACCTGCTGCCGGGCCATCGCGAAGCCGCCAACCCGGAGCATCGCGCCGAAGTGGCGCGCTATTGGGGGGTCGACCAACTGCCTGCCACCACCGGTTTGAGCGCCATCGAGCTGTTCGAACAGGTGCGCCAGGGCAAGATCAAGGCGCTGTGGATCGCCTGCACCAACCCGGCCCAGTCGATGCCAGACCAGAAGCTGGTACGGGCCGCACTGCAAGCCTGCCCGTTCGTGGTGTTGCAGGAGGCCTTCCAGACCACCGAGACCGCCGCGTTTGCCGATCTGCTGTTGCCGGCAGCCAGTTGGGGCGAGAAGGAAGGTTCGGTGACCAACTCCGAACGACGCATTTCCCACGTTCGCCGGGCAATCGGCGCACCGGGTGAAGCGCGGCCGGACTGGGCGATTACCGTGGATTTCGCACAACGCCTGGAAAAGCGATTGCGTGCGGGCCAACCCAGCCTGTTCGCCTTTGAATCCCCGGCCCAGTTGTTCGATGAGTACAAACAACTGACCCGTGGCCGCGACCTGGATCTGTCCGGCATCAGCCACGCCCTGATCGACCGGCTCGGCCCGCAGCAATGGCCCTTCCCGGAAGGCGCCACCGTGGGCACGGCACGCCTGTATGTGGACGGGATCTTTCCTACCGACAGCGGCCGGGCGCGGTTCGTCGCCGACCCTTATCGCGCCGCCAAGGAACTGCGCGATGCACGCTACCCGTTGACCTTGAACACCGGTCGCCTGCGGGACCAATGGCACGGGATGAGCCGCACCGGCACTGCCGCTCAGCTGTTCGGCCATGTGAACGAAGCGGTGCTCAGCCTGCACCCTGACGAATTGCTCCGCCATGGCCTGCAGGCCGGCGACCTGGTCAACCTCAAGAGCCGTCGCGGCAGCGTGATCGTGGCGGTGGACAGCGACGACAGCGTGCGTCCCGGCCAGGCCTTCCTGCCGATGCACTGGGGCGATCGGTTCCTCAAGGGCGGGGTCAATACCCTCACGCAACCGGCCTTCGACCCCTTGTCGAAACAACCCGAACTCAAGCACAGCGGCGTGCGCCTGGAGCCAGTGAATCTGCCTTGGCAGCTTTTCGCCCTGGTCGAAGGTGATGTTCAACAGCATTTGGAGACATTGCGACCGCTGTGTGAGGCGTTTGCCTACGTCAGCCTGAGCCTGACCGGGCGTGAACGTCCGGCACTGCTGATCCGTGCGGCCAGCGCCGTCGCCCCCGAGGCGCCACTGCTCCAGGCGATCGACGAGCAACTGGGGTTGATCGAAGGGCCCGTGCTGGCCTATGACGACCCGCGTCGCGCCATCGGTAAACGGGTACGGATCGAACACGGTCGTATCACCGCCATTCGCCTGGCCGGCGAGACCCTGGCCCGGCACTGGTTGCAGAACCTGTGGCTGGAGGGGCGTACCGATGAGCAGTTGCGGCGTTGGCTACTGGCGCCGTTGAGTGCGCCGCCGGGCAACGTCGGCGCGACAGCGGGCGGCAGCAAGACACTGTGCAACTGCATGAACGTCAGCCAACGCGCGGTCTGCGCAGGCATCGAACGCGGCCTGGACTTGCCGGGACTGAAAAAGGAACTGGGCTGCGGCACGCAATGCGGTTCCTGCGTACCGGAAATCAAGCGCCTGCTGATTGCCACCGCGCAACCGCTGGCGGCTATCTCGTGAGGAAAACACTATGAACGCAAAAGTCTGGCTGGTGGGTGCAGGTCCCGGTGACCCTGAATTACTGACCCTCAAAGCCGTGCGCGCCCTGCGCGAGGCCGACGTGGTGTTGATCGACGACTTGGTCAACGACGCCGTACTGGAGCACTGCCCCAGCGCGCGCGTCATTGCCGTGGGCAAGCGCGGCGGATGCCGTTCCACGCCACAGGCTTTTATCCATCGCCTGATGCTGCGCTACGCCCGCCAGGGCAAATGCGTGGTGCGCCTCAAGGGCGGCGACCCCTGCATCTTCGGGCGTGGCGGTGAAGAAGCGCAGTGGCTGCGCGGGCACGGTGTCGAGGTAGAACTGGTCAACGGCATCACCGCCGGCCTCGCGGGCGCGACCCAGTGCGATATTCCGCTGACCCTGCGCGGGATCGCCCGGGGCGTAACGCTGGTGACGGCCCACACCCAGGACGGCAGCAGCCTGAACTGGCAAGCCTTGGCGCAAAGCGGAACCACCCTGGTGGTGTACATGGGCGTGGCAAAGCTGAGCGAGATCCGTGAGCAGCTGCTGGTCGGCGGCCTGGCCGCGGACACCCCGGTGGCCATGATCGAAAACGCGTCCCTGCCCCATCAGCGCGACTGCCGCAGCAGCCTGGCCTCGATGGAAGCCGATGCCAGCGCCTTTCAACTCAAGAGCCCGGCCATCCTGGTGATTGGCGCCGTGGCGGGCGCTGCCGAACTGGCAGGATCGCCATCTGAATGGGGCCAGGTTTCAGCGCAGATCTCACAGCCCGGCTAGAACCTGTGGGAGCAAAGCTTGCTCGCGATAATGGTCTATCAGTCAGTATTGCTGTGACTGATCCACCGCCAGCGCGAGCAAGCTTTGCTCCCACAGAGGTTTGAGCTCAATGCCAAATCCATGCTCTCACAGGGAGTCTGCATCCGCTCAAAAATCGCAGGCAAAGAAAAGCCCGGCCTAGGCCGGGCTTTTCCAAAGCGGTGGGCTAATTACTTAGCTTTGGCTTCAACCTGCGCTTCTACGCGGCGGTTTACAGCGCGACCAGCTTCAGTGGCGTTGTCAGCAACTGGGCGGGATTCGCCGTAGCCAACGGACTGAACGCGGGACGATTCAACACCGTACTGGTTGGTCAGAACTTGCTTAACGGCGTTTGCACGACGCTCGGACAGTTTCTGGTTGTAAGCGTCAGGACCGACGGAGTCAGTGTGACCTTCAACAGTAGTGGTGGTGGATGGGTACTGCTTCATGAAGTCAGCCAGGTTCTTGATGTCGCCGTAGCTGTTTGGCTTGACGACCGACTTGTCGAAGTCGAACTTGACGTCCAGCTCAACACGTACGACTTCAGCAACAGCTGGGCAGCCATCAGCGTCAACGGTTACGTTGGCTGGGGTGTCAGGGCACTTGTCGACGTTGTCGCACACGCCATCGTTGTCGCTGTCGGAGCAGACTTCAGCCGGTGCTGGAACTGGAGCAGCAGCAGGCTTGGAGCCGCCACCGAAGTTCACACCGATACCGACGCTAGGAGCCCACTCGGTGTCGCCCTGGTCGATGTTGTATTGAGCTTCAACGCCAGCACGGGCGTAGAAGTTCTCGGTGAAGTACAGCTTGGCGCCGCCGCCAACGTTGGCGAAGGTGGAGCGGTTACGACCGCTGGAGCCGTTCTGACCGATGCTCTGATCGGAGAAGCCAGCCGATACGTAAGGACGCAGCATGTCGCCTGGGTTGTTGAAGTGGTACAGGGCGTCCAGGGCAGTGTTGGCGCCTTTGATGTTACGACCGTCGTCGGAACGTGCGTTGTGCACTTCGTCGTAGGCCAGACGCAGTTCAACGTCGTCGGTCAGGAAGTAACCGACCGAACCGCCAAACAGGTTGCCGTTGTTCTTGAAGTTACGAGCGCTGTCGAATTGTTCTTTCTTGGCGAAGCCTTCGATTTCAACTGCGCCTTGGCCTTGTGCCAGAGCGCCGAACGAAGTGGCAGCAATCAAAGAACCAATGGCAAAGCCCAAGGTGTTTTTCAGTTTCATCCGTTAAATCCCCATCTGGTGATTGTGAAGCAGTCCCGCAAACCGGGGGACAACTCGGCGGCAAGTCTAACAGAACTTGCCCACACGTAAGAGATATTTGCGCCGAACTAAGTTTCAGCAATGCCTGCAAATTTCTCACGTAATTTGTCAAGAGCGCGCTTGTAACGCATTTTTGTCGCGCTCAAACCCATGTGCATGATGTCTGCGATCTCCTGGAACTCCAGCTCTGCGACAAATCGTAGCACCAGAATTTCCCGGTCGATCGGGTTCACATAAACCAGCCAACGATCAAGCCCACCCTTTTCCTCGGGCTTGGGCGCCTTCTCTTCAGACGCTTCCTCTAGAGGATCCAGGCTCAAAGCGTCCATCAAGCGACGCTTTCGTCGTTCCTTACGGTACTGGGTGATGCATTCGTTGTACGTGATGCTATAAAGCCATGTCTTGAACTTCGATTTCCCCTCGAAGTTCTTCAGGCCATACAGCACCTTCAACATCACCTCCTGACAGACATCGTCAGCGTCGCGATCGTTCCCCAGATAACGTGCACAAACGTTAAATAGTGTTCTCTGGTAACGGCGCATCAATTCTTCGTAAGCACGAGTTACGTGGAACAGCTCCGTGTGCGCGCGAGCGACCAACTCCTCGTCGGAGAGTTCACGGGGGTCGTAGCGCGTGGATAGCGATTGGGGTTTGTTCAAAACAAGTCGGGCCGACAGTCTAGGTCAATGTGCGCCGCAACCTGCGGGTGGCAGGCATTTTTGCGGCGGCATACATTAGCAGGATTTGCCGGGTTAGCGGCTACTCACATGCTGCTCCAGCAGGATCCGATTGGACAGCGACACCAGTTCGCCCTCCTCGGTCAGCAATGTGGTCTTCACCGTGCCGATCTCTTCGATCTGGCCTTCGACCTCGCCAACACGCACTTGTTGCCCCACCTCGTACAATTCACGCACGTAGATTCCCGCCAGAATCTGGCCGGCGATTTCCCGGCTTCCCAGGCCCATCGCCAATGCCACCGCCAGACCAACGGTAATCAAGACGATCACGATCACGTGGTTGAGCAGGTCAGTCTTGACCTCCAACTGGCTGATCGCGACAGAAATACTGATGATGATCACCAGGCCCTGGGCGATGCGCCCCAGACCCGCAGCGTAGTCCAGGCCCACGCCTTCGGCTGCGCCGCGCACCAGCCCATTGGCCAGTTGCGCCAGCAGGACCCCGACCAGCAGCACCAGCGCCGCGCCAAAGACCTTCGGCAGGTACAGCGCGAGCATGTCGAGCGTCGCCGAAACGCGCTCAAGGCCAAGGGACTCGGCGGCGGAGACCAGGAAGATCAGCACCACGAACCAGTAGACGATCTTGCCCACCAGGGTCGAAATCGGTACCTGGATGCCGCCACGGGACAACAGTTTGGTCAGGCCGGTGCCGCCCATCAGGCGGTCGAGGCCCAGCTTGGCGAGCAGCTTGGACAGCAGGGTATCCAGCAACTTGGCCACGACGAACCCCAGCAACAGCACGACCAGGGCGCCGAAGAGGTTCGGGATGAAGTTAGCCACCTTGGTCCACAACGCAGTCATCGCAGTGACGAGGCTCTGGGTCCAGAGATCAAGTTCCATATTCAATCAGCCTTATCAGCGGTGCGGGTAACAGGTTTACGGCGGGAAACCGGCGAGACATGGGCCGACCCGTTATTCAGGGCGATCATCAGCGCGGGCAACCAGCGGCCCAGCAGGCTGAACAGATCGCCGGCGCCGACCTGGCGGTTGGCGGTTTTCAGTACACGCCCAAGGCAGGCGTCGTCGTCCCGGCTGGACGGCGAAGCCCTGAGCATGTCGCGCAAAGACTGTTCGAACGGATCGTGCATACGCACCTCTCGTGATGTCTGTGGAAGACGCGATCAAATTTCGTCGGGTCACATGAAACCCCGTCACACCCAGCGCAAACGGCGGAACAGCCACCACTGCCCCAAGGCCACGCAGACCATCAACAGGCAGGCAACCATGAAACCGTAGGGGCTCGCGGAAAACGGAATGCCACCGACGTTGATGCCCAGCAGCCCGGTGAGAAAACTCATCGGCAGGAAGATCCCGGTGACGATGCCGAAGCGGTACATGGTGCGGTTCATGCGCACCGAAAGACGCCGGTCCTCGGCCTCCAACACCAGCCCCACGCGCTCGCGGGTCAATTCCAGCTCTTCGAGGTAGCGGGTCAGGCTGTTGTTCAATTCGTTCCAATAGTCCCCGTCGTCTTCGACGAACCAGGGCAACTTGATTCGTGACATCTGGCCGAAGATATCCCGCTGTGGCGCCAGGAACCGCTTCAACCCGGCCGCCCTTCGACGGATGTGCAAAATGGCGTCATGTTCGGGGGTATACCGTTCGTCGGCATCCAGCTCCTCTTCCTCGCCGTCGACGATTTCCGAGAGGCAGGTGACCAGGTCCTGCACTTTGTTGGTCAGGTACTGCGCCATATAAAGGATGAGTTCCGACGCCGTTTTCGGCCCCTTGCCCTCGGCCAGTTGCTCCAGCAGCTCATCGGTGGCGCGCAAGGGTCGCAGGCGCAGGGAGATGACCCGCTGGGCAGACGCGAAGATCCGCACCGACACCATGTCTTCCGGCTCGGCCCCGGGGTTGAGGTTGATCCCCCTGAGAAACAGCAGCAATTCGGCATCGGGCAGCGGCAACAGGCGCGGCCGGGTGTTCTCTTCGAGCAGCAAGTCGCAGTTGAACTCGCTCAAGCCACTGGATTTGCGCAACCAGGTGTGGGTTTGTGGGTGACTGCGATCCCAGTGCAGCCACAGGCTTTCGTGGGCCTGCAACTGCAGATCGTCGAGTTCGGTCCGGGCAATGGAACGCGCGCCGCCTTTACCATCCAACACCAGGGCGTGCACCAGCCCCCATTGCGCGTTTTCTTCCTCGAACATCCTCATCCCTTGCTGTGGTGCTTCATTCAGGCATCTTCAGCGGGCTTGGCGAGACAATCACGCCATTGTTGTCCGCGTAGACATACTCGCCCGGACGGAACGTCACGCCGGCAAAGGTCACCGCCACATTGAGCTCGCCGACACCGCGACGGTCGGTTTTCATCGGATGACTGGCCAGGGCCTGGACCCCAAGGTCGGTCTGGGCGATGACATCGACATCGCGGATGCAGCCGTAGATCACCAGTCCTTCCCAGCCATTGTGCGCGGCTTTCTCCGCGAGCATGTCGCCCAGCAACGCCCGTCGCAGGGAACCACCGCCGTCGACCACCAGCACCTTGCCGTTGCCGTTGAGCTCAACCTGCTCCTTGACCCGCGAGTTGTCTTCGAAGCACTTGATGGTCACGATTTCGCCGCCGAAGGAATCGCGGCCACCGAAATTGCTGAACATCGGCTCCAGCACCTGCACCAGCTCGGGGTAGGCATCGCACAGGTCGGGCGTGAGGTAATGGTTCATCGAACAACTCCTGAAAGGCTGGAACGTCAGACTGAAAGAGCAACCGTTTATGACCGGAACCGCATAACGCGTCATATCTTAGCCGCAAGCCGACCAGAGCGGAATGCCCTTGTCAGAGCCTTCGCGTCAAACCGCTTCGGCCAGCATAGGCGACTCGTCCTGCGCCGGGGCCTGCCGCTCTTGAAGCCAGCGCGCCACCAAGGGCCAGACCTCGGCTTGTGCAGCCTTGCTCACCAGCATCTCGACATGGCCGAAATCACCGGTAAAGCCGTGTTCGCGCCCCAGGCAGACAAACTGCTTGTGCGCCGAACCGATTTGTTCGAAGAGCTTGCGACAGGCCCAGGTCGGATCCTGGTGATCGCCCGCCGCGCTGACCGCCAGCACCGGCACCGGCACATCGGCCAGGCCCGTCCACCAGTTCTTCTCGGCATCGCCGAATCGCCCGAACAGGCCATACCAACGCATGCTCTCCAGGGCCAGGCCGATGGGCTCGTCCTCCGGGCCGCGCTTGAGCCGTGAGCCGGACAATTGGGCGAAACGCTTGAGAATGAAGCGTCCGCTCCATTCCACCGGCGGAATTTTCAACGGCCAGTAGGTACGACTGACCTGGGTCCCAAAAAACGCCGCCGACGCCACGGCCGGCTCGCCGAGGTATTGACCGCCCAGCGCGGCAGCCAGGGTGATACCGCCCAGGGAATGGCCGATCCAGTGCGGCACTTGCCCACTCTGCTCGCGCACGAAGGCACCGATGGCCGGCAGATCGTACCGGGCGTAGTCGGCGACGCGGTTCTTGCGGTAGTCGTGGTTGCGCTGGGACAGCCCGTGACCGCGCATCTCGGGAATCCACACATCGAAACCCAGGCGTGTCAGGTACGCACCCAGGCCAACGCCTTTGGGCGAATACCAGAAGCGTCGGTTGGAAAAACTGCCGTGCAACAGAATCACCGGCACCCCGCGGGCTTCGGCGGCATCGGCCATGCCCAACCGGGTGACGGCCAGCTCGACGCTGTAGTCGGGACTGTTGCCAGGCTTCAAGCGATAGACGTCTTCGCTCAGATCGCCGCGCCGCTCGGCGCTGATCAGAGCGACAGGAAAGAGGTTGCTGCTGCTTTGCATAATGCTCTTGCACAAAGAAAACGGCTGTGGGAGCGAGCCGGCTCGCGATGGCGGTGGGTCAGCAAAATCAATATTGACTGACACTCCGCCATCGCGAGCAGGCTCGCTCCCACAAGGATTTAGGAGGCTGACATCTGCGTCAGCCCCTTCACTCGATCAGACTGTCGCCTGCCCCTCAGCCAGGAAGAACCAGGTTTCCAGCACGGAGTCCGGGTTCAGCGACACACTTTCGATGCCCTGCTCCATCAGCCACTTGGCCAGGTCCGGGTGGTCCGAAGGGCCCTGGCCGCAGATGCCGATGTACTTGCCGGCCTTGTTGCACGCGGCGATGGCATTGGCCAGCAGCTTCTTGACCGCCGGGTTCCGCTCGTCGAACAGGTGGGCGATGATCCCGGAGTCGCGGTCCAGGCCCAGGGTCAGCTGGGTCAGGTCGTTGGAGCCGATGGAGAAACCGTCGAAGAATTCAAGGAACTCTTCGGCCAGGATCGCGTTGGACGGCAGCTCGCACATCATGATCACGCGCAGGCCGTTGTCGCCACGGGCCAGGCCGTTTTCCGCCAGCAGGTCGACCACCTGGCTCGCTTCGCCCAGGGTGCGCACGAACGGCACCATGATCTCGACGTTGGTCAGGCCCATTTCGTTGCGCACGCGCTTGAGGGCACGGCACTCGAGCTCGAAGCAGTCACGGAACGATTCGCTGATGTAGCGCGAAGCCCCGCGGAAGCCCAGCATCGGGTTCTCTTCTTCGGGTTCGTAGAGCTTGCCGCCGATCAGGTTGGCGTATTCGTTGGACTTGAAGTCCGACAGGCGCACGATGACCTTTTTCGGCCAGAAGGCCGCCGCCAGGGTGCTGATGCCTTCGACCAGTTTCTCGACGTAGAAACCGACCGGATCGTTGTAGCCGGCAATGCGCTTGTCGACGCTGTCCTTGATTTCCGTCGGCAGGCCGCTGTAGTTCAGCAGCGCCTTGGGGTGCACGCCGATCATGCGGTTGATGATGAATTCCAGGCGGGCCAGGCCCACGCCGGCGTTCGGCAGCTGTGCGAAGTCAAAGGCACGGTCCGGGTTGCCGACGTTCATCATGATTTTGAACGGCAGCTCCGGCATGGCGTCCACGGAGTTCTTCTTGATGTCGAAGCCCAGTTCGCCTTCGAAGATATAGCCGGTGTCGCCTTCGGCGCAGGAAACGGTCACGCCCTGGCCGTCCTTGAGCAGCTCGGTGGCGTTGCCGCAACCCACTACGGCCGGGATGCCCAGTTCACGGGCGATGATCGCCGCGTGGCAGGTACGCCCGCCGCGGTTGGTGACGATGGCGCTGGCGCGCTTCATCACCGGTTCCCAGTCCGGGTCGGTCATGTCGGAGACCAGCACGTCGCCGGCCTGGACCTTGTCCATCTCCGAGACGTCCTTGATGATCCGTACCTTGCCGGCGCCGATGCGCTGGCCAATGGCACGGCCTTCCACCAGCACGGTGCCGGTTTCCTTGAGCAGGTAGCGCTCCATGACGTTGGCCTGGGTGCGGCTCTTCACGGTTTCCGGACGGGCCTGCACGATGTACAGCTTGCCGTCGTCACCGTCCTTGGCCCACTCGATGTCCATCGGGCACTTGTAGTGCTGCTCGATGATCATCGCCTGCTTGGCCAGCTCGCTGACTTCGGCATCGGTCAGGCAGAAACGCGCGCGCTCGGCCTTGTCCACGTCGACGGTCTTGACCGAACGACCGGCCTTGGCTTCGTCGCCGTAGATCATCTTGATGGCCTTGCTGCCCAGGTTGCGGCGCAGGATGGCCGGGCGACCGGCTTGCAGGGTGCTCTTGTGGACGTAGAACTCATCCGGGTTCACGGCGCCTTGCACGACGGTTTCACCCAGGCCGTAGGCGCCGGTGATGAACACCACGTCACGGAAGCCCGACTCGGTGTCGAGGGTGAACATGACGCCGGCGGTGCCGGTTTCGGAGCGGACCATGCGCTGCACGCCAGCGGACAGGGCCACCAGCTTGTGGTCGAAGCCCTGGTGGACGCGGTAGGAAATGGCACGGTCGTTGAACAGGGAAGCGAAGACTTCCTTGGCCGCACGGATGACGTTTTCCACGCCACGGATGTTCAGGAAGGTTTCCTGCTGGCCGGCAAAGGAGGCATCCGGCAGGTCTTCGGCGGTGGCCGAGGAACGTACGGCGACGGCGATGTCGGGGTTGCCTTCGGACAACTTGGCGAAGGCGGTACGGATTTCGGTGTTCAGTTTCTCGGGGAACTCGGCTTCCATGATCCACTGGCGGATCTGGGCGCCGGTCTTGGCCAGGGCATTGACGTCATCGACGTCCAGGGCATCGAGTGCATCATGGATCTGCTGGTTCAGGCCGCTCAGTTCCAGGAAATCACGATAAGCCTGAGCGGTCGTGGCGAAGCCACCTGGCACCGATACGCCGGCGCCGGCGAGGTTACTGATCATCTCGCCCAGGGATGCGTTCTTGCCCCCTACGTGCTCCACATCATGGACGCCGAGCTTATCGAGGGAAACTACGTACTCTACCAAGGTGATCTCTCCACTAACTGTGTTGGAAACGCTCAAGGTACCGGCGGCTCCAGCGGAGCCTCTGCCGGCGATATGGCCTGGACCTGGAAAATAAGTGAGAATGCGGGCCACTGGCGGCCGGCAAATCGCGCCTATCATATCCAAGAATTGTCACTAGCTCACTAGGGCCCAAGGCGCAAATGAAACGATCTGCTTTCTTTATTTCCGACGGCACCGGCATCACGGCCGAAACGCTGGGCCAGAGCCTGTTGGCGCAGTTCGAAAACATTACCTTCACCAAACTGACACGCCCGTACATCGACAACGCCGACAAAGCGCGGGCCATGGTACAACAAATCAACAGGGCCGCCGAAACAGACGGCTTTCGTCCGATTATCTTCGACACCATCGTCAATCAAGACATCCGTGAGATTCTCGCAACGTCCAATGGTTTCATGATCGACATTTTTTCCACGTTCCTGGCGCCCCTGGAGCAGGAACTGAGCGAACATTCTTCCTATTCGGTCGGCAAATCCCACTCCATCGGCCATAACTCCAACTACATGGAGCGGATCGAGGCGGTCAACTTCGCCCTGGATAACGATGACGGCGCACGCACGCATTATTACGACAAGGCCGACCTGATCCTAGTGGGGGTGTCGCGCTGTGGTAAGACACCGACGTGCCTGTACATGGCGATGCAGTTCGGCATCCGTGCGGCCAACTATCCGCTGACCGAGGAAGACATGGAGCGCCTGCAACTGCCCAACGCCCTGCGCGCCCACCAGCACAAGCTGTTCGGCCTGACCATCGACCCGGACCGCCTCACCGCGATCCGCAACGAGCGCAAGCCCAACAGCCGCTACTCAAGCTACGCCCAGTGCGAGTTCGAAGTGCGCGAAGTGGAAAACCTGTTCCGGCGGGAGAACATTCCCCATATCAACTCCACGCATTTTTCCGTGGAAGAGATTTCGGCGAAGATCCTGGTGGAGAAAGGGGTGGAGCGGCGGTTCAAATAAAGTAACGCCCCCACAAGACCCTGTGGGAGCGAGCCTGCTCGCGATTGCGGCGTGTCAGTCGACATCAATATCGCTGATCTACCGCCATCGCGAGCAGGCTCGCTCCCACCGGGGCATGTGGTGTTTTGGGATCCGCGCTTCAACTGCTTGGCCAAATCGAATCCTTATTGACCCACCGGCACCGTCAACTCGACCCGCAGCCCGTCGGCACGGCTGTCGAAATGCAGCCCGCAGCCGCAACGCTGGACAATCGCCTGGACAATCGCCAACCCCAGCCCGCAACCGGTACTCTGGCCATTGCGCCAGAAGCGCTGGGTCAGGTGCTGGATATCGTCGGCGGCAATGCCGGGGCCGTGATCGCGAACCTGGAACCGCACACGCTGGCCGATCATCTCCAGGTTCAGCTCCACATCGGTATCGCCCGGGGTATGACGCAAGGCGTTATCCAGCAGATTGCGCACGGCGGCGATGGAGAGCACCGCCGGCATCTGCACGGGCGCATCGGACACATCAGGCGCCACGTGCAGCTTGATCCGCCGGGGCGCGCCGCCGGTCGCGTCCTGGATCGCCAACCGCGCCACCTGCTCGGCGTTGCATTGCACGCCGTCGTCAAAGGACAGGCTGCCTTCGACCCGCGCCAGCAGCAACAACTGCTCTAGCGTGCGGTGCATGCGGTCGGCGCCCTCCTCCGCCCGGGCCAGGGACTGGTCGCGGGCCGCGCCTTCGGTCATGCGTGCCACTTGCAAGTGGGTCTTGATGGCAGTCAGGGGGCTGCGCAGTTCGTGGGCGGCATCGCCCGTCAGCCGGCGCTCGCGTTCGAGGGTCTTGCCGATACGCTGGAACAACTGGTTCTGGGTTTCCAGCAATGGCCGCAACTCACTGGGCAACGGATGGATCTGCAACGGTTCCAGGGAATCGGCGTTGCGCCGCATCAAGGCGTCACGCATGCGATTGAGCGGCGCCAGCCCCTGGCCGATACCCAGCCATAGCAGGCACAGGCAACCCAGCAACGCGACACCCACCGGCACCGACGCCGCCAACAGTATCGACAGGTTCAAGGCCTCGCGCTCGATCTGCCGGTCCGCCGTGGTAATTCGCACGTCGCCCCGGGCCAGGGTGAAGCTGCGCCAGGGCGCGCCGTCGATCATCTGGTCGTGAAACCCCATCTTCTCGGCTTCCAGGGTCTGTTCCGGCGTACCGTGGCTGCGCGCCAGGATCTCTCCGCGCAAGGAGCTGACCTGGCAGGCCATGCCGCCGGGAATGCTCAACTGCTCGGTGCTCAGGTGCGTGCCGTCACCCTTGGTGGGCAGTGGCGGCATCTGTTCCAGCAACCCGGCGACCATCCGTGCCGACGCCACCAGGCGCTGATCGAGGGAAAACATCATCTGGTTGCGCAGGTCGCTGAGCATCCACGCCGCTGCCAGCGCCCAGATCAGGACGAAGGCGGCGCCCAGGGTCAGGCTCAAGCGCAGTCGCAGGCTCATCACTTGGACGATTCCCCGCCATCGGCCGACCCCAGCCGATAACCCAGGCCGCGCACCGTCTCGACAATCCCATTGCCGAGCTTGCGCCGCAGGTGATGGATATGGACGTTGAGCGCGTTGCTTTCCAGCTCATCGTTGAAGCCATAGACGCTGTCCTTGAGCTGCTCGGTGGACAGCACCCGGCCACGGCTGTGCAGCAACGCCTGCAACAGCGACTGTTCGCGCCGTGACAGGTCCACCGGTTGGCCATCCAGCGTGGCTTCGCGGTTGCTCGGGTCGTAGGTCAGGCGACCGTGCTCGATCAGATTGACGCTGCGCCCCGCCACCCGCCGCAACAAGGTGTGCAGGCGCGCCGCGAGTTCGCGCAGGTCGAAGGGCTTGAGCAGGTAATCATCGGCGCCGGCCTGCAAGCCGTCGACCCGATCCGTCACCGAGTCGCGGGCCGTGAGGATCAGCACCGGAATCTCCAGGCCTTGCTGGCGCAATTGCCTGAGCAACTTCAGCCCATCTTCGTCGGGGAGCCCCAGGTCCAGCACCATGACGTCGAACTCGGCGGCGCCGACCATCGCCCGCGCCGCCGAGGCCGTGCCCACGTGCTCGACCGCCAGGCCCTGGGCCGTGAGCCCGGCGACGATCCCGCTGGCGATCAACTCATCGTCTTCGCAGACCAGTACGTGCATGGTAAGCCTCGTGGAAAAGGGTACATTAGGCCGCCGGCCGATTAAGCCGACATTATGCGACGAGTACGGCAAACATGGGCGATCCTTAGTCTTTTAATAAAACCGAGGCCAGCCGCTCGTCGTCGGGTTAATCGACGGTTAATCGATGGCCGCCATTGTGCTTTCCACTTGCTTCGTTTCTCTTCGTTCTTAAGGCTTTATCCATGCGTCGATTGTTTTTGTTGTGGCTGCTGCTGGTCTCAGGCCTGGCCCAGGCCGCCAATCCCTTCGAGACCAAACCCGATTTCCTGCCCGTGGAAAAGGCCTTCGTGTTTACCTCCGAGCGCCTGGATTCGGGTGAAACCCAGCTGTTCTGGCAGATCGCCGACGGCTACTACCTCTATCAGCAACGCCTCAAGTTCGATGGCCTGGCCGACGTGCAGAAACCGCCACTGCCGGAGGGCGAGGCCCACAGCGACGAGTTTTTCGGCAACCAGCAGGTCTACCGCCAGGCGCTGGAGCTGAAGATTCCCGCCGGCGCGACGGGCAAGGTCAAGGTCGGCTTCCAGGGCTGTGCCGACGCCGGCTTGTGCTATCCACCCCAGACCCAAGTCGTCGACCTGGGCGGCAATGCACCGGCGTCCGCCAGCGGCGAAGCCCCGGACCAGGCCCTCGCCAGCGGCTTGCAGCAGCGGGCGCTGGGCTGGAGCCTGCTGGCCTTCCTCGGCCTGGGACTGCTGCTGGCCTTCACGCCTTGTTCGCTGCCGATGCTGCCGATCCTGGCCGGGCTGGTGGTGGGCAGCGGCGCCGGCCCCCGGCGTGGCCTGGCATTGGCGGCCAGCTACGTGATCAGCATGGCGCTGGTGTACGCCGCCATGGGCGTGCTCGCCGCGCTGCTGGGGGCCAACCTCCAGGCGCTGCTGCAACAACCGTGGCTGCTGGGCACCTTCGCGACGGTGTTCGTCGTCCTGGCGCTGCCCATGTTCGGCTTCTTCGAATTGCAATTACCGGCCGCCCTGCGTGACCGCCTGGAAAACGCCGGGCGCCAGCAACGCGGCGGCAGCCTGCTGGGCGCCGGTATTCTCGGTGCGCTGTCCGGCCTGCTCGTGGGCCCCTGCATGACCGCTCCACTGGCTGGCGCGCTGCTGTACATCGCCCAGAGCGGCAATGCCCTGCATGGCGGGCTGATCCTGTTCACCATGGGCCTTGGCATGGGCCTGCCGTTGTTGCTCCTGGTGACCGTCGGCAACCGCTTCCTGCCCAAGCCCGGCGCCTGGATGAATGTGCTCAAGGGCGTGTTCGGCTTCCTGTTCCTGGGCACAGCGCTGTTGATGATACGGCCGGTTGTCGACGGTTCCCTGTGGGTCGGTCTGTGGGGCGTGCTGTTGTTGATCGCCGCCTACAGCGCCTGGCGCCAGACCGAAGGGTTCGGCCGCATCGCCTATGTCTGCGGCAGTGCCGCGTTGCTGCTCGGCCTGTGGGGCAGCCTGCTGGTGATCGGTGCGGCGGGCGGCGGCGATGATTTCTTCCAGCCGTTGAAGGTGTACGCCGGCACCGAGACCGACGCGGCGACCAGCGCCCACGATGCGTTCGTCACCGTCAGCGAGCCCGCTGCCCTGCAAAGGGAACTGGACGCCGCCAAGGCCCAGGGCCAATGGGTGTTGCTGGATTACTACGCCGACTGGTGCGTGTCCTGCAAGATCATGGAGAAACAGGTCTTCAGCCGCGTCGAGGTGCTGGACGCGTTGAAGGGTGTGCGCCTGCTGCGCCTCGATGTAACTGCCGACAACGCCGCCAGTCGCGAACTGCTGAGCCGTTACCAGGTGCCCGGGCCGCCGAGCCTGCTATGGCTCGGTGCCGACGGTGCCGAGCGGCGTAGCCAGCGGATCACCGGGGAAGTCGATGCCAAGGCGTTCCTGGAGCGCTGGAACATCACCCGGAACGCGCGCTGATGTTGACCCTGACCCTGGGCACCTTTGCCATCGCCCTTAACCACCTGCTGCTGATCAGCGCCCTGGCGCTGGCGACGGTGGTGGGCTGGCGAGTCGCCAAACGCGGGGGCGAGAACCCCGAGTCGGTACTCTTCGTGCTGTTTTTGCTCGGGCTCCTGGCCGCGCGGATCGGTTTTGTCATCGCCTATTGGGAACACTACCGGGACGATCCGCTGCAGATCGTCGATTTGCGCGACGGCGGTTTCCTGGCCTGGCCGGGCACCGTTGCCCTGGTGATCTGCGCGTTGCTCTGGGCCCGGCGGCGCCCGGCCCTGCGTCGACCCTTGGGCCTGGGTGTCGGCAGCGGCTTGCTGTTCTGGCTGGTAGCGAGCCTGTCGTTGACGATCTATGAGCAAGGCACGCGATTGCCGGAAATCGAGCTGCGCAATGCCGATGGCGAAACGGTGAAGCTCACCGATTATCAGGGCGGGCCCCTGGTGATCAACCTCTGGGCCACCTGGTGCCCCCCGTGCCGGCGCGAGATGCCGGTGCTCGAAGAAGCCCAACAGCAGCGTCCGGACCTGACCTTCCTGTTCGTCAACCAGGCCGAAAGCATGCAAAGCGTCAGCACCTACCTCGCAACCCAAGGCCTGAGCCTGACCAACGTGCTGTTCGATGGCAGTGGTCGCCTCAGCCAGGCCGTCGGTTCCATGGCCTTGCCGACTACCCTGTTCTACAGCGCCGATGGTCGACTACTGGGCAGCCACCTGGGCGAATTGTCCGAAGCGAGCCTGGCCCGTGCCCTGGAAAACTTCGAAACGCCGGGTTCGACCACGGCACCCCACTCCGACACAAGGAAACCGCCATGCCCTGCCTCCGCCACCTGCTGACCCTGGCTGTCGCCGCCACCCTGTCCCAGGCGCCACTGCTGCAGGCCGAAGAGTTGCCCGCGGCCATCCAGAAGATCGAAGCCAAGGGTGCGAAAATCGTCGGTACCTTCGAAGCACCTGACGGATTGCGCGGCTACGCGGCGCAATACCAGAACCGAGGCATGGCGCTGTACCTGACCCCAGACGGGCAGCACGTTCTGCTGGGCAACCTGTATGACGCCGATGGCAAGGACCTGAGCGCCGAACCGCTGCAAAAACTGGTCTACGCACCGATGGCCAAGCAGATCTGGGCAAAGATGGAAGCGAGCAACTGGATCGCCGACGGCAACAAGGACGCACCGCGCACGGTGTACCTGTTCAGCGACCCGAACTGCCCGTACTGCAACATGTTCTGGGAGCAGGCGCGGCCATGGGTCAAGGCGGGCAAGGTGCAGTTGCGCCACATCATGGTGGGCATCATCCGCGAAGACAGCCCAGGCAAATCCGCCGCCTTGCTGGCCGCCAACGACCCGCAGAAGGCCCTGGCAGAACACGAAAAGGCCGGCAAGGGCAGCGCGCTCAAACCGCTCAAGGACGTACCGCCGGCCATCCAGGCGAAACTGGACGCCAACCAGCAGTTGATGGACGAGTTGGAACTGTCCGCCACCCCGGCGATTTTCTATCTGGATGAGAAAGGTGAACTGCAACAGCAGCAAGGCGCGCCGTCGGCGGATAAGCTGGTGAAGATACTCGGGCCGAAATAAGGTCGACTGTGCGGGCCTCATCGCGAGCAGATCAGCTACGCAAGAACCCCTGCAGCGCCTCGGTCACAAATGCGGCGTTCTCCAGGTTGGAGATATGCCCTGCCTCCGGGATCAATACCTGAGGGCAACCGATCAACTCGGCCATTTCCAGCGCTTCGGACGGTGGCCGTGGCTTGTCCTGGTCGCCACACATCACCAGCGTGCGCTGGGCATCCAGTTCGGGCAGGCGCGACAGGATGCTGTCCCGGCCGAAAATGATCCGCCCCAGCGGCACGATGCTGTCGCGCAGGCGCTGGGCCGGCAATGCCGCCAGCGACCCGCGCAACTGCTGGTACAGCGGCGACTGCGAGTCGATGCCCGGCCGGAAGAAGATCGGCACGATGATGTCCAGCAACGGTTCGGGAATGCTCCCGCTGGCCTCGATCTTGTCGAACAGCGAGAAGTAATACTGGCGGGTCGGTTCCGGCTCGACACCCACGTAGGTGTCCAGCAACACCAGTTTCTGCAGCCGTTTGAGCGCCATCAGCGCCAGCCGCGCGCCCCACATCCCGCCCACCGACAGCCCCACCAGGTTGAAGCCATCGATGTGCAGATGATCCATCAACGCCAACGCCTGGCGGGCCAGGTCATCCAGCGAGGTCATGCCTTCGGGCAAGCGACCGGACTGACCGTGGCCCCACAGGTCCAGGGCTATCACCCGGTAATGCCGGGACAACGCCTCGATCTGCGGCGCCCACATGGTGTGGTCCCACAGATAGCTGCTGCCCAGCAGCACCACCGGGCCTTGCCCCTGGTCCAGATAGTGGAGTGGTTGTCCGTCGATCGTTGCAAAGGGCATCAATGTTCTCCTTAATGCTGCTCCAGGTCGCGGCCGACAAACCGCCCATGACGAGCCCCCGGAACGAAAACTCAGTGCCGCTTCAATGGCTGTGGTTCGGCACCAATTCGATCTGGTAAGGCTGGAAGATCTTCAGCAACTGACCGTTGTCACGCAGCTTTTGCAGCAATGCGCCAAACGCTTCCCGAGTGATGGGCGCCTGCGGGCGGATCAGTGCGTAGTGATGGTAAACCTGGTCGATGCGCTCGGACACCAGCAACTGCGGGCCGACCTCGGGATTGCGCAACACGTAGTCATTGAGATACGAACGGGTCACCAACGCGATGTCGGCACGCCCGCGCAGCACCATCAGGATGTTGCTGTCGTGAGAATAGGTCAGCGTGGCGTTGTACTGGCCAGCCAGGTACTTGGGATCGGCATTGAACTGGGCGAACGCGTAGTGATAACCGCTGAACAAGGCCAGGCGCTTGCCCCGCAAGTCATCAAAATAGGCCTGCGAGCGATCCGCCTGGCGCTGGGTCAGGAAGATCTCCGCGTCTTCCAGCCCCATGTCGACGGCCGTATGCGGCACATCCTGCCAGCCCCAGTCCGGGTTCTCGAAGATCGCCATATCGACCCGGCCTTGCTTGAAATCGTTGAAACGACGCGGAATCGAAGTCGGCACCAGCACGAACTGGTAATCGGCCTGCGACTGATTCAAGGCCTCCACCAATTGCGGCAGCAGGCCCGTATCGGCCCCATTTTCAGGGCGAACGGTGTAAGGCGGAAAATGTGCTGCACCGATCCGGACCAATTGCGCCGCCGAAGCCGGCAGCGCCAGGAAAATGGCCAGAACAGCCAGCAGGACACGCGCAGTCATCCCCATCGGCGAAAACGTCAAGATCACCCACTCCCCCAAAAGTATCCATCCATACACTCAAGCTAGGCGGTTTGCGCCACTTAGCCAGTCACAAGGTCATTTAAAGGCCTTGTGCGATTATTGTTTTTCTTCAAGTACCAGGATCAGGGCTTGTTCGGCCAGCTCATCGAGGCTCATGCCGCCTTCGGCGCGAAACCAGGTGGTGGTCCAGGACAATGCGCCGGTGAGGAAACGCCGGGTAATGAATACATCCCCGCGAATATACCCGGCATCCTTGGCCTGACCCAAGACTTCCAGCCACAAGTGTTCATAAATATCACGCAAGGCCAGCACCTGCGCTTGCCCTTGCGCAGACAAGGAGCGCCATTCGTAGACCAGCACGGCCATGGCCTCGCCGGTTCCGCCCATGATCGACTGCAATTCGCAGCGAATCAGCGCGCGCAAACGCTCGCGCACGCTGCCCGCCTCGGCCAGGGCCGCGCGCATCAACGCCGTGTTATAGCGGATGGTTTGTTCCATCACCGCTTGCAGGATCTCGTCCTTGCTCTTGAAATGGTGAAAGATGCTCCCCGACTGGATGCCCACGGCGCTCGCCAGGTCGCGCACCGTGGTGCGCTCAAAGCCTTTGTTGCGAAACAGGTGGGCGGCGGTCTGCAGCAACTTGCCGCGCGCACTGTCCGGGTCGGTCAGTTGCCCGCTGTCGATCAGTGCTCGCATCACGACCTGGGCTTTTTGCTCGTCCACCCGTTTTCTCCTGCTGTGGCTCTATCAAGGTGCGGCCATTCCACCGAAGCGGCGGGGTGACGCGGGCAATTTATGCCGGCCCGGGCAACCAAGCAAGCGCTCGGGCAGCGCAGCGGGTGGTCGTTGACTGCGGATCGAGACGCCAGCGCAGGGTTTGTCTATGCTCAACCCCATCTGCACGCCGATACCGGGAATCCTGCAATGCCTCACTGGCTGGTGATTGATCTGGAGGCCACCACCGATGAAGGTGGCTGGCCGGTAACCGAAATGGAAATTATCGAAATCGGCGCCACGCTGGTGAATCGTGACGGTCGCGAGGTCGATCACTTCCAGCGTTTCGTGCGCCCCTTGAGGCGACCGCTGCTGACGCCGTTCTGCCGCGAGCTGACCCACATCACCCAGGCCGACATCGACCGGGCCGCGCCCTTGACCGAGGTCTGGCCGGCCTTCGAACATTGGCTGGCGCCGTATCACGCGAAACTGGAAAGCTGGGTCAGCTGGGGCGACTACGACCGTAAACAGCTGCTTCAGGAATGGCAGCAGCAGCGACTGGCCAGCGTACTGGGCCAGGTGCCGCACATGAATCTCAAGCAGCGCTTCGCCAAGGCTCGCCGGCTGGAACGCCCGCTGGGGCTCAACGGCGCGCTGCAACTGGCCGGGCTGCAATTCAGCGGTCAACAACACCGGGCGCTGGAAGATGCCCGCAATACCGCGCGCCTGCTGCCCCTGGTGCTTGCCGGCTGAACAACAGCCCTGCGGCGCAGCAGATGACGAACGCTAAAGCCTTGTGCATACTGGCCGGCCTTTTTCAGCCCCTTTTCTTGAGGAATCGCCCATGTTCAAAGTCAACGAGTACTTCGACGGCACCGTCAAGTCGATCGCTTTCGGCACTGCCGAAGGCCCTGCGACCATCGGTGTCATGGCACCGGGCGAATACGAGTTCGGCACTGCCCAGCGCGAAATCATGCACGTCGTCTCCGGCGCCCTGACCGTAAAACTGCCGGGCAGCACTGACTGGGAAACCTTCCAGGCGGGCAGCCAGTTCAACGTACCGGCCAACAGCAAGTTCCAGCTCAAAGTGGCCGTCGACACCGCTTACCTGTGCGAATACCGCGGCTGAGTCCCCAGTAGTGCAATGGGTTGCTTCGCAGCCCAGCGGGAGCAAGCTCCCTCGCCACAGAAGCTACAAAAAAGCTGTAGCGTAAATAAAGAATGCCCGTGTCCAGTGACACGGGCATTCTTGTTCATGGATCTTGCTATTCGAGCACTTCGACCGGCATGCCGACCTCAAGCCAACCATCGCCGTCATTGACCAGGTTCTGGCCGAACATCGCGCCGTCCGGCGTCGAGCGGTATTGCTGCAGCGTAGCGAAAGGCTCACGGTTCGGATCGCGCTCGCCGGTCTGTGGGTCGACGGTGGTCATGATGCAACGCGAGCAGGGCTTGACCACCCGAAACTCCACATCGCCGATACGGATGCGCTTGAAACCGTCCTCGGCAAACGCCTCGCTGCCCTCGATCACCAGGTTGGGACGAAAGCGCAGCATCTCCAGGGGACGCCCGACCCGGTTCGACAGGTCCTCCAAGGAAGCCTGGCCGATCAGCAGCAGTGGGAAACCGTCCGCGAAGGCGACCTTGTCGTCATCCTTGCCATAACCGGCGGCGGTGGTACGTGCCAATTCCACCGGCACATGTACCAGCCGGGTGCGAGCGCCGATGAACTCGCTGACCCAGGCGGCGGCCGCCTCCCCGGCGTCCGGCACGCGCAAGGTGTCGCGCCAGATGATCACACCGCGCCGCTGCTCTTCCACGACGGGCGGCAGCGGCACGTCGATGGCGCCATAACCCGGCGCACTGAGCGTCAGGCCACCCGCTTCGTTCCACAAGGCCGAGAGCTGGCTCATCTTCGCCACGGCCCGCTGGGTCAGGAAACGCCCGCTGGCCTCATCCACGAGCATCCAGCGCCGGTCTCCGTCCAGGCCCAGCTCGTCCAGGCCAATCCCTTGCAGGGACTGGCCCTTGCCGGATTTCAACGGATAACGATACAGCGCACTGAGCCGCAACATGGTCAACTTCCCTGGAGGCGAAAAAGTGCCACCATATACGAGCCGGCCATTGAATCAAACCATGATCACTTCACGTCGAGGGCCAGGCGCTGGCGCACCACGTCGACGAGTTTGTCCGGCTGGAACTTGGACAAGAAGTTGTCGCAGCCGACCTTCTTCACCATCGATTCGTTAAAGCTGCCTGACAGCGAGGTGTGCAGCACCACATAGAGGCCACGCAGGCGTGGATCGTTGCGGATTTCCGTGGTGAGACGGTAGCCGTCCATTTCGGGCATTTCCGCATCGGTGAAGATCATCAGCAATTTGTCGGTCATCACCTCGCCGAAATCAGCCCAGGCCTTGAGCATGTTCAGGGCCTTCAGGCCGTCACTGGCGATGTGCATCTTCACCCCCAGCTGGCCCAGGGTGTCACGCAATTGCGAGAGCGCGACGTTGGAGTCGTCCACCAGCAGGACTTCGCGTCCGCGGGCACGCTCCAGCAACGGGTCTTCGAGTTTGTCCCGGGAAACCTTGGCGTTGTAGGGCACGATTTCGGCCAGGACCTTTTCCACGTCGATGATTTCCACCAACTGATCATCGACCTTGCTGATGGCGGTCAGATAATGCTCGCGGCCGGCGCTGCTCGGCGGCGGCAGGATGGCTTCCCAGTTCATGTTGACGATGCGGTCCACGCCGCCCACCAAAAACGCCTGCACCGAACGGTTGTATTCGGTGACGATAATAGTGCTGTTAGGCCCCGGCACCAGCGGGCGCATGCCGATGGCCTGGGACAAGTCGATCACCGGCAGGGTCTGGCCCCGCAGATTGACCACGCCGCACACGAACGGATGACGCTGGGGCATCAAGGTCAACTTCGGCAGTTGCAGCACTTCCTGGACCTTGAACACGTTGATGGCGAAGAGTTGCCGGCCCGCCAGTCGAAACATGAGAATTTCCAGGCGATTCTCACCCACCAATTGGGTTCGTTGATCTACCGTGTCGAGAATGCCGGCCATCGATGACTCCTGGGCTTGTTCGAATAAACCTTATGAAGGAGGTATCGGCGGCATGCGTCAGATCTTGACCCCTCTACAAAATACAAATCAGGGGAATTGATATCACGGTAACATCATGCTTTACTGGCTTCACGAATCTCATTTCGCTCTTTTTCTCGCCGCGCGACCTCTTTTTTCGCTAAAGGTTCCCCTGCCTAAGGGATTCCCCTAGGCACAATCAGGTCCAACCTGATATTCCCGCTATCCAATAGCCATTAATGTGACGCCATTCTCATTGCTGAACGGAGTCAGGCTTTTGTGCGCATCCGCAGGACATCGGACTTTCCACCTATCGGCCGATCTCGCCCGCGCTCAATCGCATGGACGTGTCGACATGCGTCCGTTCGCCGCCAGCCGCGAGATCCAGCCGTTCGCCATACACGGTTTTCCGTCGCCTGACTTGAAGTTGTGGAGATAATCATGCCGAACGACAGTAGGAACTGGAACCAACGCCTTCCCGAATTCCTGACCGAAGCGGAAACGCTTCTGGCCAAGTCAGAGGAATGCCTGAGTCATTTGCAGTTGATCAGCAACGACAAGGACGCCATCGATTGCATGCTCAGCTCCTTGCTGAAGCTGGCAAACAAGGCCAACGCCCTGGCGCTGGAAGCCGTGTCGGAATTTTCGCTGCACATCCATGGTTTGCTCAGCCACGCGCAGAACCACATGGAACTGCATGACCAGGCCTTGGGCGCCCTCAAGGATTGCTTCACCCTGATGGCCTGGCAACTGGAGCTGGTGGACCCCACCACCGGCAAGCTGGGCCTGGACAACAGCGAACAGGCCTCGTTGATCGAAGCCTTTGCGTTCCAGGTAGGCCAGAGCCCATGCCAGGTATTGGCGACCTCACGCCCCATGACCCTGGTGAACTACGCCCAGAAACAAGCCTGAGAGCGATGAACCCGGCTGTGCACGATGTGCCTGATTCGTCGCGCCAGCAAGCTTGTAAGCCGAGCGCGACCAACGATATACGAAGTGGTACTATCTCGCGCGTCAGTCGCTTCAAGACCGCACCGGCCATTCGCCAGCTGAAGCCACCCTCGACCTGAAACGTTTACCCGACCCGGCCTGTCAGATCCGCTGACCAGCCCTGCCCGCAGCGAACATTCATTGGCTCCATCCGCTATGCACGCCAGCCTCAAGTCATTCATCACCTGGCCACCCTCCCGAGAAAACGCCCGCCGGTTCACATTGTTATTGTGCATCTGCTCGGCCCTCGGCTGCCTGCAGGCTTACGTGCTGGGGCAGACGGTGTCGTTGGGCTTGCTGGCATTGAACATGGCGGCCATGGCTTGTGTCTGGGTCCGCTACCGACTCTCGCGCAAGTCCATCAAGTTCCAACCCCAGGAACTGGCCGACCGATTGCTCGAGGTCCAGGAAAACGAGCGGCATCGCCTCAGCCGCGAATTGCACGACGACATCGGTCAGTTGCTGACCGCCGCGAAACTGCAAGGCGAATGGCTCAAGCGCCGGATGCCGGAAGAACTGCAAGGCCAATGCGCGCTACTGTGCGAAGCCCTGGAAGAAACCCTCGACAAAGTCCGTGACGTATCGGCGATCCTCAACCCAAGGCAACTGACCAGCCTGGGCCTGGAGGCCAGCCTGCGGGCACATCTGCTCAAGACCCTGGCCAACGCCCCGGTAAAATGGAGCCTCGACTGCCAGCAACGCATGACCGGCATTCCCGAAGAAATGACCGTCGCGCTGTTTCGCATTACCCAGGAAGCGATTACCAACGTCTTGCGCCATGCCCAGGCGAAGAACCTGCTGGTGCGCCTGCAACGCCTGCCGGAAGGCCTGACGCTGCAGATCATCGATGACGGCCAGGGATTCATCCCGGCCATCCATCCCGCTCGAGAAGGCCAACGTGGCATGGCGGGCATGTCCGAGCGCGCCCAACAACTGGGCGGTACCTTGCAAGTCATCAGCGAGGCCGGCAAAGGCACGCATATCGAGGCACGCTTGCCCTGGGCGCCACGCGCCTTGGAACGGGCCAGTAAGAATAAGGTGCTCCATTGATCTGTAATTTGCTCCTGGTAGACGACCATTCGCTGATCCGCGCCGGTGTGCGCGCCCTGGTCATGGACATCCCAGGCTATGCCGTCATCGGCGAAGCCAACGACGGTGCGCAACTGGTGGAGCTGGTGGAGCGGCTCAACCCCGACATCGTGCTGCTGGACATTTCCATGAAGAACACCAGCGGCCTGGATGCCTTGCAACAGCTCAAGCGGGTGCGCCCCCACAGCAAGGTGCTGATCCTTTCCATGCACACCGACCCGGCGCTGATCATGCAGGCGCTGGAATCCGGCGCCCATGGCTACCTGCTCAAGGACACCACGGCCAACGAGCTGGAACACGCCTTGAAGGCACTGCGCAATAACGAACGCTACCTGAGCCCGGCCATCGCCCACACGGTGATCAACCAGGCGCTGACCCGCGCCCAGCGACAACGCCCCGATCCTGCCCAGGCCCACAACCTGACGGCACGCCAGCTGGAAATCCTGCGGCTGATCGTGCGCGGCAAGTCCACCCGGGAAATTGCCAACGGCCTGAGCCTGAGCATCAAGACCGTGGAAACCCACCGTGCACAGATCATGAAGCGCCTGCAGATCCACGACGTGGCCGGCCTCGTGCTGTTCGCCGTGCGCGAGCAGATCATCAGCCTGGACGATTGAGCACCACCGCCTCGCCCAGCAGCGGCGAATCGGCCGGCAAGTGCACGCGCAGGGCTTTTGCACGCACCGCAAAACGCAGGCTGTCGACTTCCAGCGGCTCGCCATCCAGGTTGATGTCCAACCCCTGGGCGACCTTGATCTCCACCCACGGCAAACGGGCCCGCACGAACATGTTGTCGATGCCCAGGCCGCCAGCCAGCAAGTCTTTCAACGTACTGACCACCTCCTGCGGCGCCGGCAGGATGCTGATGTCCAGCAACCCGTCATCCGCCAGCGCTTGCGGACACAACACATGCCCTCCTCCGGCCTGCCGGCCGTTGCCGATGCCCAGGGCCAGCAAGTCGCCTCGCCAGTGGAAACCGGGGCCCTGAAGCTCGCCGTAGGCCGCGCTCAGCTCACTGAATCGCGATAGCCCGGTAAACAGATAGGCGGCGCCCCCCAGGACTTTCTTGAGATCTTCCGATGTATTAGCCGTCACTTGGCTGCCGAAACCGCCAGTGGCCATGTTCAGGAAAACCCGGCCACCGACTTCACCCAGGTCAACGGCCCGTGGCGCGACATCCAGCAGGTCCAGCGCCTGCTCCACCTCCAGCGGGACACCCGTCGCCCGGGCAAAATCATTGGCCGTGCCCAACGGTAGCAACACCAGGCTGGCCTCACTCGATCGAAGGGCGATCGCTTCGGCGATATCCCGCACGGTGCCGTCTCCACCACCGGCGATCAGCCGTGTGTAGCCGGCGTCCAGCGCCTCATGGACACATCGCCGGGCATCACCGGCCTCCCAGGTCAAGCGTACCGCCAGGTCCCAGCCTTGCTTGCGCTTGAGCATCACCGCCGCCCGAACCTCTTCGTTGAGCGCTTGCTTGCCATGCAGGATCAACAGCGCCTTGCCTTTGCTCATCGTGGTCTCCGTCAATAGAAGGCTCAGGAGATGGGACCGCGCCCGCGCGCGAAAAAGCCCGGCGTATCGCAAATTAATGAAAAGCCGTAATGGCGTGCCGAGAGCCAGCGGCCGGACAGATCAGCCCATCGTTCCGCATTCGAAGAGTTTTCTTACAAGACCTGGCGAATCCGCTCAATTGACCCTCCGGCGGTATTGAGAGACTTTGGTTGGACCAATAAAACGCTCATGACACAAGGATGTAGCAAGCCATGGATGGAGACGTCATGGCCCGCGAGGGCCAGATCAGCAGTTCGAACACGGGTAGCCAAGGGGATATACCGTCCCATGCATAGCCGTGAATACAAACTGCCGCACCGACGACCCGCGTCTTTCGGAAGCGGGCGAACCGATACCCAAGACGAATGCAAGCATTGCAAGCGTCCCGCCGGAGGAATTGATTTGGAACCGCGCGTCGTTGAACTGGAAACCCACCTTAAATACATCCGCAGGGACATGGATGAGATCCGCACCGATGTAAAGGTGATCCGCCACCGGGTGGCCTATTCGGCCGGGGCGGCAGCCGTGGTGGTCGGCTTGCTGGGTTGGATTGCCAACAGCCGCTTCGAGCAGTTGGTGACGCTGCTCACGCCCTAAGGCAATGCAAGAGACGCGTACCGCGAGCGACCCGGGCATCCTTGTCCGGGCCGGAACAGGTCGCTAACCCAGGACTTCGCTCAACGGGATGAAACCTGTCTCATCGCCCTCGGCCAGCGTCCTGCCTTCAAGCACCTCGACCAGACCGTCGGCCCAGGCTGCGCTGCGCAGAACACCAGAACTCTGGTTGCGGTAGATGATCGCCCGACCATTCTCCAGACGGCCTCGCAAGTACTCTCGCCGATTGCCAGCCTTCGGCCAGACGAAACCGGCCGGCACCGTGAACTTGAGCGGCGCCACCGACTGGACACCCTGGCGTCGCAGCAGGTAGGGCCGCGCCAGTAGCGCGAACGTCACCAGTGTCGACGCAGGGTTGCCGGGCAGGCCTATTACCGGCACGCCACGGAAATGCCCGAATGTCAGTGGTTTGCCCGGCTTGATGGCAAGTTTCCACAGGCTCAGTTCACCTTCTTCACGCAATGCGACGCCAAGGAAGTCAGCCTCTCCCACCGACACGCCGCCCGTGGACAGGATCAGGTCGACATCCGACAGCTGCGCCAGGCGTTCGCGGGTGGCCGGCAAGTCGTCGGGCAAGATGCCTGCGTCCACCACCTCGCAACCCAGCCGTTGCAACCAGCCGCAGAGCAGCACACGGTTGCTGTTATAGATCTGGCCCGGGCCCAGTGCCTGGCCAGGCTCGACCAGTTCATCCCCGGTGGACAGCACCGCGACGCGCACCTTGCGCACCACGTCCAACGACGCACAGCCCAAGGAAGCCGCCAACCCCAGTTCGATCGGTCCCAGGCGAGTGCCGGCCGAAAGCACCACCTCCCCGACCGTGGTTTCCTGCCCTTGCGCTCGGATGTTCTGCCCGCTGACCAGGGGCTCGGTAAACCGTACCCGTTGGTCACTCTCGATCACGGCGTTTTCCTGCATCTCGACGCAATCAGCGCCGGCAGGGACTGGCGCCCCGGTGAAGATGCGCGCACAGGTGCCCGCAGCCAGCGGCTCCGGAGCCTGCCCAGCGAATATCCGCTGGCTGACCACCAACGGCTCGCCGTTCCAGTCAGCCCGTCGCAAGGCGTAGCCGTCCATTGCGCTGTTGGGCCATGGCGGCAGATCGAGAGTCGACACCAGGTCTTCGGCGAGCACCCGCCCTTGGGCGGCGGCCAAGGGCACGTGCTCACGCTGGATGATCGGCGTAGCCGTCGCCATTTCCAGCAACCGCTGCTGTGCAACCTCGACCGCCATCAAGGCGCCGGTCTTGCCCGGTTTACCCACGGGATTCACAAGGGGCCGCCTTTTTCAAATGGGCCACGAAGTTGCACGGCCGATGCCGCACGTCCAGTTGCTCGGCCAGGATCCCGTCCCACCCGGTGCGCACGGCATTGGTGGAGCCCGGCAGGCAGCAGACCAACGTGCCATTGGACAGCCCCGCCAGCGCCCGGGACTGCACAGTGGAGGTGCCGATATCCGCCACGGAAATCTGCCGGAACAACTCACCGAAACCATCGACCTGCTTGTCCAGCAGGCACGCAACAGCTTCCGGCGTGCTGTCACGACCGGTGAAACCGGTGCCGCCGGTGATCAACACCACCTGCACCAGCTCCTCGGCAATCCAGGTCGCGACCTGGGCTCGGATCTTGTACAAGTCATCCTTGAGCAGGACCCGCGCCGCCAGGTGGTGGCCGGCTGCCGTGAGCCGGTCCACGAAGAGCTGCCCGGACGTGTCGGTTTCCAGGGTACGGGTATCACTGACAGTCAGCACCGCTATGTTGAGCGGCACGAAAGGTACATCAGCCTTGGCTTTCATAGGCTCGTCCAGTTGTATGGGAAATAGCCTGGTGTTATATCACAGCCCTTGATTTTTTCGCCCGTGCGGAGACACACCATGACCTCGAAAACGCCCCTGCCACCCTGCTCCGTCCTGCTGTTGGCGGGTGGCCGCGGACAACGCATGGGCGGGCAAGACAAAGGCCTGTTGCCTTGGCAGGGCGAACCCTTGATTGCCCACCTGCACCGCCGGACCCGGGCCATGAGCGATGACCTGATCATTTCGTGCAACCGCAATCGTGAACGTTACGCGCTGTACGCCGATCAACTGGTGCACGACGACGAAGGCGACTTCCCCGGTCCGCTGGCCGGCATCCGGGCAGGCCTGAAGGCGGCGAAGCATTCCTTTCTGCTGGTGCTGCCATGTGATGTACCGCAGATTGACGCCGACCTGCTCGACAGCATGCGCGAAACCGCCAGCCTGCAGCCCCACACGCCGCTGATGATCCGGCACGGTGAACATTGGGAACCGTTGCTGTGCGTCATTCCGCTGGCCTTGGCGCCAGCCTTCGAGCAAGCCTGGAGCGAGGGAGAACGCAGCCCCGGCCGCCTCATGCGCTCACTGCACGCCACTGCCCTGCAGTGCCCGGCCGACGATCCCCGCCTGGCCAACCTGAATACTCCGGAGCTGCTGGCGCGGCATAAAGGCCACTAGCCAGGAACTTGCACGCGATGTATACGTCTGAATGTCAGTAACTTGAAGAATCCATTTCGGAGAAACACCATGACTCAACGGACCCTCGCCACTTTCATGCTCGCACTGGGCCTCGCCACTCTCGCCGGGTGCGCATCGCCAACAGTGATTACCTTGAATGACGGTCGAGAAATCCAGGCCGTCGACACTCCCAAGTACGACGAAGAAAGCGGCTTCTACGAATTCGAACAGCTGGACGGAAAGCACACCCGCGTGAACAAGGATCAGGTTCGTACCGTCAAGGATCTGTAATCTGCGACGTTGCTGCCCGATAGAGATGGGGTAAGAAAAGACGGTGCGTCATGTTGATAGCACCGTTTTTTTTGGCTTCGGTTTGCTACCACTGCAACTCAATACCGCTCTGAAACACCCGCTCCTGCCCCGTGACCGGATCAATGAACCGCAGCGCCTGGGCCAACAGCTTGAGCGGATGATCATAATCATCCTCGACATCCCGAAGCACATCCGGATAGAACGGATCATTACAGATCCCAGCCCCCAAGGCGTTCATATGCACCCGCAACTGGTGCTTCTTGCCCGTCACCGGCGACAACCCATAGCGCCACAGCTCACCGTTTCTTTCCAACACGTCGATGGCCGTTTCGGTATTGGGCTCGCCCGGCACTTCCTGCATCCTGAAAAAAGGCTCGCCGTCGACCATCCGGCTTTTGTGCACCCGGGGAAAGGACAACCCGGGTAACGCGCGGGCGATGGCCTGGTAGCGTTTTTCGATCTGGCGCGTGGGAAACAGCGACTGGTACGCCGACCGGGTTTGTGGGTTGGCCGAAAACAATACCAACCCGGCCGTGTGCCGGTCGATGCGGTGCAAGGGCACCAGATGGGGATTGTCCAACCGCCGGATCAGCCGTCGCAGCAAGGTCTGCTCGACATACTCGCCCGCCGGAGTGACTGGCAGGAAATGCGGCTTGTCGGCCACCACCAGATGCTCGTCGGCATACAGGATCGACTCCACCACCGGGATCGGCTGCTCGTCGGGCACCTCACGAAAATAGTGGATGCGCAGGCCTTCACGATAGGGCAAATCCACGGCAATGGCCTGGCCCTGCGCGTCCAGCACCCGGCCCCGGGCGATGCGGTCCAGCCACTGCTCACGGCGGATGCTGCTGAAGTGTTCACACAGGCAATCCAGCACCGTCGACCACGCGCCGGGGGGCAGATACAGCGTGCTGGCTTGATGGCGCGCAGGACAAAACGACGAACCGGACATTGGCAACTCTTGATCATGTAGGCAGGCGGGCATTATCTGCCAGCGATGCCCGTCAGCCCAGCGCTGATTGCTTCACGCCGTGATCGACGCAGGCTTCGCTGCCGCCTCGGTGAATTCCTTCAACCAGCGCAGCACCTCCACGGCCTCCCAGCGACCCGGGTCGTACAAGGCGTACAACAGCCCCTGGTAGCCGACCACATCCAATTGCTTGTGATAGCCGGCACGCTGGAACAACGCTTCGATTTCCGCGAAGCAGGTATTGAAATGCAGTTTATTGAAGGGAGTCTTGCCTTCGGTAACCAGCCCGTCCAGGCGCAACTCCAGGACGGCCTCGCGTACAACGTCCGCGGACATCCGGTTCACGCTGTTTTTCAGTTGTTCGACATTGACCAAGGGGACACTCTCCAGATAGCTGTATGGACATACAGTAACCGAAGCAGGTTTTTTTCGCCAATGTCGGCGCGCAGGGATGCGACGTACGGAAAGGACTCAACGCAGAAACGCGGCGACCCGGTCAGGGTCATCGAACGGCCACTCCAGCTCGGCGCCGGTATCGACCCGGCGCAACACCGGAATCCGTAGCCCGTAGGTCTCGAACAGTGCCTCGCTTTCAGCGATATCCACCAACTCGACCAACAGGCCATGCTCAACGAAAGGCATCAACACCCCTTCGGCCACTTCGCACAGATGACAACCCAAGGTACCGAACAACTGGCATTCAGGAGACATGGCAGGTAGACCCACAAAAGATAGACGGTCATTCTAGGACACTCGGCTCGCCTCGGGAAACCGTCGACCCGAGGCACTTCAGTAAAATGCTGATGCAAATCATTGAGCGCTAACGCCTTTACGGCAATGCTTGGCACTTTCTCGCCTTCTACGCTGTGTGCCTGTTGTTGTGAAACGGAGTTCCCCTTGTTTGCCAATCTGCTGATCATCCTTGCCTCCTCCCTGGTCGCCATCGCGCTGTTCCGGCGCCTGCGCCTACCTCCAGTGCTCGCTTATCTGTGTGTCGGCCTGGCCGTCGGTCCGACCGCGCTGGATTGGGTAAACGACAGCGAAGACCTGCCGGACCTGGCTGAACTCGGGGTGGTTTTCTTGCTGTTTTCGCTGGGGCTGGAGTTCTCCCTGACAAAGATGCTCGCGCTGCGGCGGGTCGTTTTCGGCCTGGGTAGCCTGCAGGTGGTGTGTTCCGGCGCCCTTCTGGGCGCACTGCTGGTGCTCTGTGGCGCACCGATGTTGGCGGCGTTGTTGCTGGGCGCCGGGCTGGCCTTGTCGTCCACGGCCATTGTCAGCAAAGAACTGGGCAGCCTGGGTGAGATTTTCAGCAGCCATGGCCAGAACGCCATTGGTGTACTGCTGTTCCAGGACGTCATCGCGGTGCTGTTGTTGACCCTGGTACCTGTGTTCGCCGGGAGCAGCGAGCATGCCTGGTATTGGGCGCTGCCCCTGACCCTGGGCAAGACGCTGGTGTTGTTCGCTGGCCTGCTGCTAACCAGTCGCCTGTTGCTGCCCAAGTTGTTCCATGAAGTGGCCGCGTCCCGGTCCGCCGAGTTGTTCGTGCTGCTGGCGCTGGTGATCGTGTTGCTGACGGCCTGGCTGACCCACTTGCTCGGACTGTCACCGGCCCTGGGAGCCTTCCTCGCGGGCATGTTGTTGGGGGAAAGCCATTACCGCCATCAGATCGAAGCCGATATACGCCCGTTCCGCGACATCTTGCTGGGGCTGTTCTTTGTCAGCATCGGCATGCTCATCGACCTGCAATTGCTCATAGATGACGGACTGCTGATCCTCGGGTTGACCCTCGCCTTGATGCTGATCAAGGGCGGCGTGGTCGCCGTCCTGGTGAAGTGGCGCGGCAGCGACGTGGAAACCGCCTGGCGCAGTGGCCTGGCCCTGGCCCAGGGCGGCGAGTTCTGTTTCGCCCTGATGGCCCTGATGCAGCAGAACCATCTTATGCCTCTTGAGATCAGTGGCTTGTTGCTGGCGGCGACCTTCTGCTCGATGCTGCTGACGCCGCTTTTGCTGCGCGCCGCGCCGCGCATCGCCGCCCACCTGCATCGCAAACCCAACGAAGAGGCGCAGCTCGACCAGATCAGCGCCCTCAACGCGGGCCTGTCCGGCCACGTGGTCATTTGCGGCTATGGGCGCGTCGGCCAGTCCATCGGACGCTTCCTGCGCCGGGAAGGCCAGGCGTTCGTTGCCCTGGATGACGACCCGGTGATCATTCAGGAAGCCTGCGTGGGGGAAAGTTGCGTGCACTACGGTGATTCTCGCCGTGCAGACCTGCTCGCAGCCGTCGGCCTGAGTCGCGCCAGGTTGCTGGTGATCGCGGTCGACCAGACCGACATCGCCATCACCGTGCTCAAGGAAGCCCGGCGGGTCAACACCCAGGTGCCGATCCTGGTCCGCACCCGTGATGACAGCCAATTGGCCGAGCTCCAGGCCGCCGGGGCCAGCGAAGTGGTCCCCGAACTACTGGAATCGAGCCTGATGCTGGCTTCCCATGCCTTGATCATGCTCGGGTTGCCGGAGCAGCAAGTGCGCTACCACGTGGACCAGGTCCGTCACGACCGCTACCGCCTGCTGCACGGGTTCTACCCCGGCGACCAGGACAAGGAGCCTTGATGGGCCAGTCAATCCTGGCTGACCGCTCCGATCTTGTGGATCGACAGGTCGGCGCCGTAGTACTCCTCTTCCTGGCTCAGTCGCAGCCCCAGCAGGGCTTTGACCAGGCCATAGACGGCGAACCCACCAGACAGTGCGATGGCAACCCCCAGCAACGTGCCGACCAATTGGCTGGCCAGGCTGACACCCCCGAGACCGCCCAAGGCGCCTTGGCCAAAGACACCACAGGCGATGCCGCCCCAGACGCCACACAAGCCGTGCAGTGGCCAGACGCCAAGCACGTCGTCGATCTTCCATTTGCCTTGGGCGGCGGTGAAACACCAGACGAACAAGGCGCCGGCGATGGCACCGGTGGCCAATGCACCGACCGGATGCATCAGGTCGGAACCGGCACACACCGCCACCAGCCCGGCCAGCGGACCGTTGTGCAGGAAGCCGGGGTCATTGCGCCCGACGATCAACGCCGCCACGGTGCCGCCCACCATTGCCATCAACGAATTGACCGCCACCAACCCGCTTACCCCGGGCAGGGTCTGGGCACTCATCACGTTGAACCCGAACCAGCCGACAATCAGGATCCACGAACCCAAGGCCAGGAACGGGATGCTGGAAGGAGCAAACGCCACCAGTCGCCCATCCCGGTAGCGGCCATTGCGCGCGCCCAGCAAGAGCACCGCGGCCAGGGCCAGCCAGCCGCCCATGGCATGCACCACCACGGAACCGGCGAAGTCGTGGAACCCGGCACCGAAGCGGGCTTGCAGCCAGGCTTGCAGGCCGAAATTGCCGTTCCACACCACCCCCTCGAAGAATGGGTAGACAAACGCCACGATCAACACCGTGGCGCACAGTTGCGGTGCGAACCGGGCGCGCTCGGCAATCCCGCCGGAAATAATCGCCGGGATCGCGGCGGCAAAGGTCAGCAGGAAGAAGAATTTCACCAGGCTGTAGCCGTGATCGGTACTGAGCACCGCCGCCGGTTGCAGGAAGGACACGCCATAGGACACCCAATAGCCTATAAAGAAGTAAGCCAGGGTCGAGACAGCAAAATCGCTAAGAATCTTCGACAGGGCATTGACTTGGTTCTTTTGCCGGACGGTCCCCACTTCCAGGAACGCAAAACCGGCGTGCATGGCCAGGACCATGACTGCACCGAGCAGGATGAACAGCGTGTTGGAGCTGTGGACCAGGCTGTCCACAGCGCTTTGCATAGTTTCCATGGTGTTGGCAGACCTGAAAAAGTTGAAATAGGCACCAAAGCGGCTCGCCTGCCCTGCCGACGCACCAACTTGAAACGATTCGCGCGCCTGGCGAAGGACGGCGAACCGCTTTGGTGCACAAAACCGCCAGCAATGAGGTGCCGCTTGGAGGTGCTTCGCGGGTTCTGTTCATTTGGGTTAAGGTTTCCGGGCTGTCGCCCAGCTTCAGCGCACTGGCACACCGTGACGCACCAGTACATGGCAAAACCCTGAGCAAAAGTTGTACCAGTCACTTTCACTGAACCTTCAGGCAAGGCTCATACTCGAACGCTTCAGACGTTATCTACGGAGATTCATCCATGGCCAGAACCCAGGCAAAGACTGCTCAAGAACTCCTGAAGGAAGACTTCCAGACGCTGGTCAGCGACACCGAACGGTTGCTCGATCACACCGCGACACTGGCGGGTGACCAGGCCGACGAATTGCGCAACCAGATCCACGAGACCCTGTTGCGCGCCCGCGAAACCCTCAAGCTGACCGAAGACTCCATGCGCGAACGCGGCCAGGCCGCAGTGGCCGCCACCGAGGAGTACGTACAAGCCAACCCTTGGCAGTCGGTCGGCATTGCCGCTGGCGTGGGTTTCCTGATCGGCCTGCTGGCGACGCGGCGCTGATGATGGGTATTGACGAATCCGGCTCGTCCGAAACGGGCACACAACCTACAGCGCGCCGCCTGGGCGCAGCGTTTCTCGGCCTGCTGCACAGCCACGTCGAATTGTTCGGCATGGAATTGCAGGAACAGAAGGCGCGCACCGTCAGCCTGCTGTTGTTCGCGGGCCTGGCGCTGGTGTTCGGTCTGCTTCTGCTGGTCGGGCTTTCGGCGCTGGTGCTGATCCTGGTGTGGGACACCTATCGTCTGGCGGGCATCCTCGGCCTTTGCCTGTTCTACCTGCTGGCGGCGCTGTTCTGCGGTCTGCGGCTCAAGGCGGCGATCTACGACGAGTCCTCCCCCTTCCATGCCACGCTCGAAGAACTGGCCAACGACCGGGAGCGCCTGCTGCCATGAGCCTGCCTGATATTCCTCAAGCCCGGACCCGACAGGAAATGCGCAAGGCGTTGGTGCGCCTGCGCATGGAGATGCACCGCCAGGAAATCCGCCAGGAAACCCGTCAATTGCTGCAACCTCTGCAACGGGTGCGCGGCTTGACCCAGGGCTGGCACGAAGGCTTCGGCATCAAGCACGCGCCCTTGTGGGGCATCGCGGCGGTTTCGCTGCTCGGTTTCCTGACTGGCAAACGCACCCGCGGCGGTCGCACCGCCGGCGTATCCAGCCTGGTCCGACTGGCGACCGCCGTGCTGCCGCTGATCAAGCTGGCCAAGGCCATGCGCAAACCTTGATACAGAAAAAGCCGGTTGCCCCGCGCCCTCGCGGAACGCGCTCCTGTTCAGGGGGCGCGTGTTTTTTCAGGCCTGCGCATCCCACAGGCCTTGCGGCGCAATCCGGGAACCGGGAAGCTAGGGCATCGTCCTCATCAAACGGAGCAACCGGCCTTGGATTGGCACACCCTGCTGAATCGCGAACGTCTTGGCAAACCCTTGCACAGCCCGCAGGAATTGGGCCGTAGCCCCTTTCACAAAGACCACGACCGCATCATTTTCTCCGGTGCCTTCCGGCGCCTTGGACGCAAGACCCAGGTGCATCCAGTCTCCAGCAACGACCATATCCATACACGCCTGACCCATTCGCTGGAAGTCAGTTGCGTGGGCCGTTCCCTCGGCATGCGCGTGGGTGAAACCATCCGCAACGTCCTGCCCGACTGGTGCGAGCCAAGCGACCTGGGCATGGTAGTGCAATCGGCCTGCCTGGCCCACGACATCGGCAACCCGCCGTTCGGTCACTCGGGCGAAGACGCCATCCGCTACTGGTTCCAGCAGGCAGCAGGCCGGGGCTGGCTCGACGCCATGAGCGAGGCCGAACGCGGCGACTTCCTCAACTTCGAAGGCAACGCCCAGGGCTTCCGTGTCCTCACGCAGCTTGAATACCATCAGTTCGACGGAGGGACCCGGCTGACCTATGCCACCCTCGGGACCTACCTGAAGTACCCCTGGACCGCCCGCCACGCCGACTCCCTGGGCTACAAGAAGCACAAGTTCGGTTGTTACCAGAGCGAACTGCCGTTGCTGGAGCAGATCGCCCATAAACTCGGCCTGCCGCAAATCGAAGATCAGCGCTGGGCACGGCATCCACTGGTGTACCTGATGGAAGCCGCCGATGACATCTGCTATGCGCTCATCGACCTGGAAGACGGCGTAGAGATGGAGCTCCTGGAATACTCACTGGTGGAATCGCTGCTACTGGACCTGGTGGGCGACGATCTCCCGGACACCTACCGCCAACTGGGTCCGCTGGACTCACGGCGACGCAAACTGGCGATCCTGCGGGGCAAAGCCATCGAACACCTGACCAATGCCGCCGCCCGGGCCTTTGTCGAACAACAGGAGGCGTTGCTGGCCGGCACCCTGCAGGGGGATCTGGTGGAGCACATGCATGGCCCGGCCAAGCGCTGCGTGTTGAACGCCAAGGACATGGCCCGCAAGAAGATTTTCCAGGACAAGCGCAAGACGCTGAATGAAATTGGCGCCTATACCACCCTGGAGATCCTGCTCAACGGCTTCTGCGGCGCGGCCCTTGAACAGCACGGCGGTCGATCGCCCTCGTTCAAGAATCGCCGCATCCTTGACCTGCTGGGCAACAACGCCCCCGACCCCAACGGCCCCTTGCACAGCGCCTTCTTGCGCATGATCGATTTCATCGCCGGGATGACTGACAGCTATGCCAGCGAAATGGCCCAGGAAATGACCGGTCGCACCCGCCAGTGAGACTCGCCTGTGGGAGCCGGGCCTGCTGGCTCCCACAGGACATCGCCGGTAAACGCAGATCCTCGCAGCCCTTCAAAAAGAATTGAAGGCTGTCCACCGAGCCCTGAACGTAAACATCGAATAAACCCGCTTCCCATCTGTTTGTAGCCAACCATTCATTCCAGGAAATATCCTTTCACATACTTGAGCAACCACACTTCTTATTGTCACCCGCCTACTAAAAAACCGATTACGTCGTAATACCCTGCCTCTTTTTTTGTAGGAAACTTCCGAAATTGTAGTTGCATACCTGTCTGCTCGTACGGCCCTGGCAACAACTGGGCTAAGGTGCGCCCTTTATTAAGTGCGCAGGATACTTTATTCATGAACTCCGTTTTCATTGTCGACGATCATCCGGTCATCCGCCTCGCTGTTCGCATGCTCCTGGAGCACGAGGGCTATAAAGTCGTTGGGGAAACGGACAATGGCGTCGACGCGATGCAAATGGTGCGCGAATGCATGCCGGATCTGGTCATCCTGGACATCAGTATTCCTAAACTTGACGGGCTGGAAATCCTCTCTCGCTTCAACGCCATGACCACCCCCCTCAAGACGCTGGTGCTGACGGCGCAATCCCCGACGCTTTTCGGCATCCGCTGCATGCAGTCCGGTGCTTCCGGTTACGTTTGCAAACAAGAAGACCTCAGTGAACTGGTCAGCGCCATCAAGGCCGTATTGTCCGGCTACAACTATTTCCCCAGCCAAGCGTTGAACCCGGTACGCCCCGACGATCCGCGCAGCCTGGAGCTGGACTTGTTTAAAAGCGTCAATGACCGGGAGTTGATGGTCTTGCAACTCTTTGCCCAAGGCCGAACCAACAAGGAAATAGCCAAGGGGATGTTTCTAAGTAATAAAACCGTCAGCACCTATAAAAAGCGGCTCATGCAAAAACTTAAAGTCAAATCCTTGGTAGAGCTGATTGAAATGGCAAAGCGCAACGCACTGGTGTGAGAACAAACAGGATGCTCAAGTGCATGAAGGCATGCCTGCTGCTATTAAGCGCCGGGCTCTATACAGCGGGAATCGCAGCGTCGGATGTACCCGAACACTACAGGCTCCTGGGACGTTCGAGCGACGCTCATGGCGAAACCAGGCTGGACGACACCCAACGCGCCTGGCTACAGGGCCGGCACGAATGGGTACTGGGAACTTCTGCACCCGACTATCCCCCCTTCGACCTTGCCACCAGCGGGCGCGACTATGAAGGCATGACCGCCGACTACGCCGCCCTCATCGCCCGAGCGACCGGCCTGCCGATGAAAGTCCTGCGCTTCGCTTCCCGGGAAGCCGCCATCACGGCGCTCAAGAATGGGCAAATCGACCTGCTTGGCACGGCCAACGGTTTCGAAGCCCGCGACCCCGAGCTGGTGCTTTCGACGCCCTATGCGGTGGATCAGCCAGTCCTGGTCACCCGGACGAATGAAATCCGGCCCTTGACCGAGGGCCTTGAAGGGTTGCGGCTGAGCATGGTCTACCACTACCTGCCACCGCAGGAGATCGAGCAGCTCTACCCCAAGGCGCTCGTCACGCCCTATCCCTCCTACCAGAACGCCATCAACGCCGTCGCCTTCGGCCAGGCCGATGTCTTTCTCGGCGATACCATTTCCACCCACTACCTGATCAGCAAGGGCTACCTGGGCAACATCCGCATGGCCAGCTTCGGCAAGCATGAATCCTACGGGTTCGGTTTTGCGGTACGCCGCCGTGACAGCCACTTGCTGGAAATTATCAACACCACGCTGGAACAGGTTCCCGTCGCCGAACAAACCGCCATCGCCAAGCGCTGGAGTGCTGGCAGCGACCTGTATCTCACGGACCACAGGATTCAACTGACCGAGCGGGAACAGCGCTGGCTGGCCAGCCATCCGGTGGTTCGGGTGGTGGTGAACGAAACGCTCGCTCCCCTGACTTTCTTCGATCCGGAGGGCGATTTTCGCGGGATCAGCGCCGACCTGCTGGAACTGATCCGCCTTCGCACCGGCCTGCGCCTGGAGGTGCAACGCCGCCAGAGCGACAGCGAAATGATTGCCGCGGTCCGCAGCGGCCAGGCCGACGTGATCGCGGCGCTTTTGCCGAGCGGCGAACGCCAGCATCAGTTGAAATTCAGCCGCCCCTACCTCGACAGCTCGTTCGTCCTGCTGACCCGCAAACGGTCCGACACCCCCGGGACGCTCGACCAGTTCGAGGGCCGGAGCCTGGCGATCGCCAAGGGCAACCCGGTCATCGAATGGCTCCGCCAACAGTATCCGGGCGTGAAGATCACCGAGACCGATGGCCCTCTGCACGCCGTTGAACTGCTCGCCCAGGGCCGGGTCGACGGCAGCGTCAACTCGCTGCTCATGGCCAACTACTTCATCGCCTCCCATTCCTGGCGGGACACCCTGCACATCAGCAGCACCGTAGGCACCCAGCAAGCTCTGTTCGCGCTGGCCACCGCCAAGGACGCGACCGAGTTGAGCGCCATCCTCGACAAGGCCCTGACCAGCATCGACCCCGACGAACTGGGCGTCATCAACAACCGCTGGCGGGGTTATGTCTCGGCATCCGAACACACCTGGCGCACTTACAACCGCTTGTTCTTCCAGGTCGCTGCCGGTGTCGGCCTGCTGCTCCTGCTTTCCCTGGCCTGGAATGCCTATATGCAACGGCAGATCAGGCAGCGCCAACGGGCAGAAACCGCCCTCAATGATCAACTCGAATTCATGCATGCGTTGCTCAACGGCACCCCGCATCCCATCTACGTGAGGGACCGCCACGGTTGCCTGCAAAGCTGCAACGACAGCTACCTGCAGGTGTTCGGCGCCAACCGCGAAGACATCATCGGCAAGGACAGCATGCCCGGCGCCATGAGCAATGCCTTCGAAGCGCAGGAATACCAGGCGGATTACCAGCGTGTCATGGCCGAAGGCACGGCGCTGATCGTCGATCGCCCGCTGCACGTCGGCGACCGGCAACTGACCATCTACCACTGGATTCTGCCCTACCGAAACTCCGCCGCCCAAGTGCAAGGCATCATCGGGGGCTGGATCGATATCAGCGAGCGGCGGCAGCTGTTCGATGAACTGCGAGCATCCAAGAAACAGGCCGAAGATGCGAACCGGGCCAAGAGCACGTTCCTGGCGACCATGAGCCACGAAATACGCACGCCGATGAACGCCGTGATCGGCATGCTTGAACTGGCCCTGAAACAGGCCGACAAAGGCCTGGTCGACCGCTCGGCCATCGAAGTGGCCTACGAATCGGCCTCCGGCATGCTGGACCTGATCGGCGATATCCTGGACATCGCCCGCATCGAATCGGGCCACCTGAGCCTGGCGCCCGAACGGGTCAACCTCAAGGCCCTGCTGCAATCGGTCATACGCGTATTCGAAGGCCTGGCCCGGCAGAAGAACCTGAGGCTGTCCTTGCAGTTCGAGTCACCCGAGGATAACCCGGACGTGTTGATAGACCCCTTGCGGTTCAAGCAGGTGCTCTCCAACCTCATCAGCAATGCCCTCAAGTTTACCGAGCAGGGCCAGGTCGCGGTGAAAGTCCGGCTGACCCGCACCGCCCGGCACGACCTCCTGCGCATGCACCTGCAAGTCTGCGACAGCGGCATCGGCATCAACCCGGCGGACCTGCAACGGCTGTTCGAACCGTTTGCCCAGGTCGACAACACCAGCCGCATGGCCCGCAAGGGCGCGGGGCTGGGACTGGTGATCAGTCGCGATCTGTGCCAGATGATGGGCGGCAACCTGCACATGCGCAGTCAACCGGGCACCGGCACCCACGTGCAGGTTTGCCTGCAACTGACCGTCCTGCCCGCGGCGGCAGCGCTGCGCGAACCAGCGACCCCCACGGTCGAAACGCCCACGGCGATCCTGAACGTGCTTGTCGTCGACGACCATCCGGCCAATCGCCTGCTGATGTCACAGCAGTTGGAATACCTGGGCCATGCCTACCAGGTCGCCCAGGACGGCGCCGAAGGGTTGACGGCCTGGCAGGACGGTCACTTCGATTTGGTCATCGCCGATTGCAACATGCCCATCATGAGCGGCTACGAACTGAGTCGCTCGATTCGTCGCCTCGAAGCCGAACAGCAACGGCCAGCCTGCACCATCCTGGGATTCACCGCCAATGCACAACCGGAGGAGAAACACCGCTGCCGGGACGCCGGCATGGACGACTGCCTGTTCAAGCCGATCAGCCTGAACGCCTTGAGCCAATGGATGAAAACCGTCAGGTCAACCAGCTCAGCGCCGGTTTTCAGCCTGCAGAGCCTGCAAGCGTTGACCGGCGGACTGCCGGCCTCCAATCAACGGTTGTTGGCGGAACTGCTCAGCAGCAACCGCTCGGACCGCCAGGAGCTGCTTGGCGTCGCTCGTGGCGGCAACCGGCAAGCGCTGACTGAAACGGCGCACAAGATAAAAGGCGTTGCACGGATCGTCCAGGCGACCACCTTGCTCCAGCAGTGCGAGGCACTGGAGCGAGCCTGCCTTGAGGCGCAGGCGCCCGAACGAGTCAACGAATGCATCGCGGCCCTCGACCAGGCCATGGTCGAGCTGGAGCAAGCGCTGGAAACGGAGATCGGTAAGGCAAAATGATTGCACTTTTACTATGCTGCTTGCTCAGCAGTGCGTACGAGCGGCCTGCGCGGGTGACGAACCCGCCGTGCCCCTGACACTTGGAGTGACTGAAATGCCCAGCGCACCGCGTCCGGAACAACGCCGGTTTCCCCTGCATGTCCACATCAGCGCGATGTTCACCCTGCTGCTGTTGCTGACCGGGGTGGTGCTGGGCATTTTCAATTACCAACAGACCACGCAGATCATCCTGTCCAGCAGTGAGAAACTGTTCAACCGGATTGAACAGGATGTGCGCCTGGACCTGTACGACACCTACGAACCGATCCGGCACCTGCTGGGCCTGCTGGCCGACTATCCGGCGACGCGCGCGCCCGGCATGGCGCAACGCCTGGCCCTACTCCAACCGTTCAGCCAGGCATTGCGAGACAACCCGAACCTGGCGTCCTTGTACCTGGGCGACAGCCAGGGCAACTTCCTCATGGTCCGCCCGTTGCGCACTCAGGCGCTGAAGACAGCCTTGAGTGCACCCGCCAACGCGGCCTACCAGGCCTGGACCGTGGAACGCGCTGACAACGGTCAGGTCCACGGCCAGTCGCTGTTCTACGACGAGGCCCTGATGCCTGTCGGTCGCCTGGACATTACCAGCGAAACCTACGATCCGCGCAGTCGCGGCTGGTTTCGCAGCGCAATGGAAACCCCCGGCCAGATCACCACCGAGCCCTACGTGTTCTTCTCCATCCGCAACATCGGCACCACCCTCGCCCGGCGCAGCGGCGAGCAAGCGGTCATCGGTGCCGACCTGACCCTGGCAGCCCTTTCCGAGACCCTGGCCAAGCACAAGGTCAGCGCAGGCACCGAGCTCGTGCTGGTCGATCCCCAAGGCAACGCCGTGGGTTATCCCGACAGCAGCCGGCTGCTGGTCGACAACCAATCGGCCCGCCTGATCAAGGCCCGGGACCTGAACCCGGCCATCGCGGCAGCGCTCGACCACAGCACCGACAACCCGCGCCTGAACGCCGCGGGACGTGAATGGATCGTTTCCCGCAGCCACATGCAGGAAGGTGGTCCCCAAGGCCTTGAGCTGACATTGCTGGTGCCCGAGGACGAGTTGCTCGCCGACGCCTATCGCATGCGCTGGCAAGGCGCGCTGATCACGCTTGCGACCTTGCTGCTGTGCCTGCCCTTGGGCTGGCTGACTTCCAGGATCCTGGTCAAGCCGCTGCGCGCATTGGTGCAGGAGGCCGATGCCATCCGCAGCTTCGATTTCCATTACCCGGTGTCCCGTCGTTCCCCGGTATTGGAAGTCGATCAGTTGAGCGTTTCGATGGCCCGCATGAAAGAGACCCTGGCCAGCTTCTTTGAAATCACCGCCAGCCTGCGCGCCGAAACCCGGTTGGGCCCGCTGCTGGAGCGAGTGTTGTTCGAGACAGTGAAAATCGGCCAGGCCCAGGCCGGCCTGATTTACCTGCGCGAGAATGACGAGGACCGGGTCAGGCCATGCGGCCTGGTGATCGATGGAACGCCTCGCGACCTCGACACCTTTGCCCTGAAAGACCATTCGCTACAGGCGAACGACAGCGCCCCATGGCTACAGCAACTGGCGGCCTCGGACAATCTCGTCACCTCCCTGGGCTTTGAACAGGCCGCCGACCTGCAGGGCATCCTTCGGGTGCTGGAGGCGCCGCGGGTTCACCTGATCGGCATCCGCCTGCGCAACCGTCACCAGGAAACCGTCGGATTCCTGGTGCTGCTGATCAACGACAGCGGCACCGAAGCCGAGCTGGAAAAATTGCAGCCCGACCGCATCGCGTTCCTTCAAGCCGTGTCCGGTGCCGCCACCGTGAGCATCGAAAGCCAACGCCTGCACGCCCGGCAGAAACAATTGCTGGATTCATTCATTCAACTGCTGGCCGGTGCGATCGACGCCAAGAGCCCCTATACCGGCGGCCATTGCCAGCGGGTGCCGGTGCTGACGCTGATGCTCGCCCAGGCGGCTGCCGCGAGCCAGGCACCGGCCTTCGACGGCTACCAGCCCACCGAAGACGAATGGGAAGCGCTGCACATCGCGGCATGGCTACATGACTGCGGCAAGGTCACCACCCCCGAGTACGTGGTGGACAAAGCCACCAAGCTGGAAACCCTGAACGACCGGATCCACGAGATACGCACCCGCTTCGAGGTGCTCAAGCGCGATGCCTGGGTCGATTACTGGCAGGCCATGGCCACGGGCGGCGGCGAACCGTCAGCCCTGGCGCAACGGCGCGACGCGACATTGGCCGGCCTCGACGACGACTTCGTTTTCGTCGCCCACTGCAACCTGGGGTCCGAGGCCATGGCCGGTGCCGACCTGCAACGCTTGCAAGACATTGCCCAACGTCGATGGACCCGGACCCTCGATGATCGCCTCGGCGTCTCCTGGGAAGAAGGTCGGCGCCAGGCGCGCACGCCCAAGCCAACACTGCCGGTCTCCGAGCCGCTGCTGGCGGACAAACCCGAGCACCTGTTCGAGCGCCACGAGTCAGAACTGATTCCGGCGGACAATCCGTGGGGCTTCCAGCTCGATGTCCCGACCTGGAAATACAACCGCGGCGAGCTCTATAACCTGAGCATCACGCGCGGCACGCTGACCCGCGAGGAGCGCTATGTCATCAATCACCACATGGTGCAGACGATCCTGATGCTCAGCCAACTGCCCTTCCCCAGCCATCTGCAAAACGTGGCGGAGATCGCCGGCGGTCATCACGAAAAAATGGACGGCAGCGGTTACCCCAAACGGCTCCGGCGCGAAGAGATGAGCCTGCCGGCACGCATGATGGCCATCGCCGATATCTTCGAAGCACTGACGGCGGCCGATCGCCCCTACAAGAAAGCCAAGAAACTGAGCGAAGCCCTGGGCATCATGGCGACCCTGTGCCATGACGCCCATATCGATCCCGAGCTGTTCGGCCTGTTCATCGAGAAGAGGATCTACCTGGACTACGCCAGCCAGTTCCTCGAACCGCAGCAGATCGATGACGTCGATCCCGACAGCCTGCTGGCCAAAGCGGGGCTCAAGCCATGATCAGCAATCCGTCAGGCGCAGGAATATCGCCGCCAACGCTTCGATGCCGGCCTGGTCATGTTCGGTAAAGCGCGCCAGCTTCGGACTGTCCAGGTCGAGCACGCCGATCAGGCGTCCCTCCTTGACCAGCGGCACCACCAGCTCGCTGTTCGACGCGCTGTCGCAGGCGATGTGACCAGGGAACGCATGGACGTCCTCGACGCGCTGGGTCTGACGGCTCGCTGCCGCCGCGCCGCACACGCCGCGACCGAAAGGAATCCGCACGCAGGCGATCTGGCCCTGGAACGGCCCCAACACCAGCTCTTCATCGCGGTTGAGATAGAAACCCGCCCAGTTCAGGTCGTCCAGCTGGCTGAACAGAAACGCCGAGAACTGCGCGGCGTTGGCGATGAAGTCGCGCTCATCGGCCAGCAAGGACGCCAGCTGTGCCGATAACAAACCATAGCCGTCCAGGCCTTCGCCTGCACTTTTCAAGTCGATCATGCCTTGTTCTCCAACAGTTTCAGGCCCACCCAATAACGGGCAAACTGGTAGGCGCAGCGCCCGTTGCGGTTACCGCGCCCGGTGGCCCAGCGGACCGCCAGCACGTCCAGGCCGTCGTCACGTTGCCAGGCCAGGCCGGCCTTGGCCGCCAGCTCACCGATCCAGTGCTCCACCACGTTGAGGAAATGCTCCTGGGTAAACGGATAGAACGACAGCCACAACCCGAAGCGGTCGGACAACGCGATCTTGTCCTCCACGGCTTCGCTGGGATGAAGCTCGCCATCGACCCGCTTCCAGTTCTCGTTGTCGCTTTCCTTCTCCGGCACCAGGTGGCGACGGTTGGAGGTGGCATACAACAGCACGTTGTCGGGCGCCTGTTCGAGCGAGCCGTCCAGTACACTTTTGAGCACGCGATAATCGCCCTCTCCGGATTCGAACGACAGGTCGTCGCAGAACACCACGAAGCGCTGGGGCAGCTTGGCGACTTGCTCGACCACCCGAGGCAGGTCGGCCAGGTGGTCGCGTTCGATCTCGATCAACCGCAGGCCCTGTTGGGCGTGTTCGGCCAGCAACGCGCGCACCAGGGACGATTTGCCGGTGCCACGCGAGCCCCAGAGCAATGCGTGGTTGGCCGGCATGCCATCGATGAATTGCCGGGTGTTGCGGCCCAGTTGTTCGACCTGGCGCTCCACGCCGATCAAGTCCGAAAGACGCATGTCGAGACTGACCTGGAGCGGCAGCAGGTAACCGCTGCGACCGTCACGCTGCCAGCGCGCGGCCAGGGTCTGGGTCCAGTCGATGGCGGGCCGGGGGGCGGGCAACAAGGGCTCGATGCGCGCCAGCACCGCATCGGCACGCTCAAGAAAGGCATTGAGTCGAGAGTCCACGTCTTCTCCTCGGACAAGTTCACAGTAATGATGGCGCTACGGCGACGAAACGCCGTACCCGATGGCGGGTCTATCCTGCACGACATAAACCGGCAGCGTCGGAATCCAGAGATGATCAGCTATGCTTGAGCGGCGAAGGGAAACGTAAGTGGTTCACCATTCCATGGACATCAGATTCACCCAACGGTTGTCTTACAAACAGGCCCGCCTGACCGTCCTGGTGGGATTCCTGCTGGGCACCTTGCTCAGCCTGGTGCAGATCGGCATCGATTATGCCAGCGAAGACGCCTCGATCAACCGTGAAATCCTGTCGTTGCTGGAAATCAGCCACAACCCGGCCTCGCGCATCGCCTACAACATCGACGCCGAACTGGCCCAGGAACTGTCCATGGGCCTGTTGCGCTCACCGGCCATCATCGGTGCAGAACTGATCGATAACAACAACACCGTACTGGCCAGCGTCAAGCGACCGGAACTGCAGAGCAGCTATCGCTTCATCAGCGACTCCCTGTTCGGCGCCCAGCGCCAGTTCGAAGACCGGCTCTACCTGGATCACCTGCCCGGCGAATCACTGGGTGTGTTGCGGCTGGAAGTCGACACCTATGCGTTCGGCACCCGTTTCCTGCGGCGCGCCGAGGTCACCCTGCTCAACGGCTTTGCCCGCAGCCTGATCCTCACGGGCCTGCTGCTGGCGCTGTTCTACGTGATGCTGACCAAGCCCCTGGTGCGGGTCATTCGCGAACTGAGCAGCCGCGACCCTGGCAGCATCGAACTCAATCCCCTGGTGTGCCCATCCGGCCACCAGTCCGATGAAATCGGTGTACTGGTCTCGGTCGCCAACCAGCAGTTCGAAAACATCTCCACCGAAATCCAGCAACGGCGTACGGCCGAAAACCGCCTGACCGAATACCTGGCGCAACTGGAAAACATCGTCTCGGCCCGAACCGCCGAGCTCAAGGCCACCAATAGCCGTCTCAGCCAGTCCAACGAAGAACTGGAAGTGGCCCGGCGCACCGCCCTGGACATGGCCGACGCCCGCTCCGCCTTCCTGGCGAGCATGAGCCATGAGATCCGCACGCCCCTCAATGGCTTGCTGGGCATGATCGCGCTGTCCCTGGACGGCCCCCTGACCGCCGAACAGCAGCAACAACTCTCGATTGCCCATGACTCGGGCAAGGTGCTGGTCGAACTGCTCAACGACATTCTCGATCTGTCGAAATTCGATGCCGGCCAACTGGAACTCGAACGGATCCCGTTCGACCTTGGCGCCCTGATCGAAGACACCGCCAACCTGTTGTCGCAGAACGCCGCCCCCAGCGTCGAACTGGCCTGCCTGGTCGAGCCGCAGTTTCCCGCCCAGGTGCTCGGCGACCCGACCCGCGTGCGCCAGATCGTCAGCAACCTGCTGTCCAACGCGCTGAAGTTCACCCGTTTCGGTCGCGTCGACGTGAAGTTGAGCCAGCATGAAGGCGGTGTACGGATCGAAGTCCGCGACACCGGTATCGGCATTCCCCAGGAAGCGCAGGCACGGATCTTCCAGCCGTTCACCCAGGCCGGAGCCGGTATTACCCGTCAGTTTGGCGGCACCGGGCTGGGCCTGGCACTGACCAACAACCTCTGCGAAGCCATGCAGGGCCGGCTCAGTATCAGCTCCGAAATGGGCTTTGGCAGCCTGTTCTGCGCCGACCTGCCTCTGCCCTGCCACACCCCGGCGGTGCCCGTCGAGCCGCTGCGCGGCCACATCGTCGCCATCACCGCCGCTAGCAGCGGGCTCGCCGAACTGCTGGACATGCTGCTTCCGGGCTGGGGAATGGACTATGTCAGGCGCTCGGTGGATGACAACCTGCTGGGGCTCAAGCCAGATGTGCTGATTACCGACTGCCCGGAATGCCTGTTCAATCTGCGCCCTACTTTCAAGGCTCCGATCCTGCTGGTCACCGCCTACGGCAGTTTCATGCCCAGCGAAGAGGCTGCCACCCTCGCCCCGCTGATCCAGCAGGCCCGGCCGCTGGCACGGCATGCGCTCTATCAGATTCTGCGCCGCGCCTTACAAAGCGAGACCACCACCATCAACGAAGCACAGATCGAAACCCTGGCGCCGACCAGGCGCGGACGGGTGTTGCTGGTGGAAGACAATCCGGTCAACCAACTGGTGGCCAAGGGCATGCTGGTGAAACTGGGCTGTGAAGTGATCGTCGCCGCCCACGGTGCCGAGGCGCTGAGTCAGCTCGAACAGCAGGATTTCGACCTGGTGCTGATGGATTGCAACATGCCCGTGATGGATGGCTACGAAGCCAGTCGGCAGATCCGTCGCAGCGGGCGCTGGCCGGACCTGCCGATTGTGGCGCTGACGGCCAACGCCATGCCCGAGGAGCGCGAGCGCTGCCGTGCCGCCGGCATGAGCGATTATTTGTCCAAGCCGTTTCGCCGTGAAGAGCTGGCGGCCGTGCTGGATCAGTGGGTCCCCACTACGTCAGCGCTTTGATCTGCCCCAGCAAATGATCGAGACCGTCTCGCAGCGCCCCGAGACGGTCCAGGTCCACCCCGCTTTCGCACAGCAGCCGCGCCTTGAGCGGACCGACTTGCTCACGCAAGGCGCGGCCGGCCTCCGACAGGCTCAAGTGCATTTCCCGCTCGTCCCGGGCCGAGCGCTGGCGATGGACCAGGTCCAGCTGCTCCAGCCGCTTGAGCAACGGGGTCAGCGTGCCGGAGTCGAGCAACAACCGCTCGCCCAGGGCCTTGACCGTCGGCTGTTCCGGCGGTGTCTGCTGCCATTCCCACAGCACCAGCATCGCCAGGTATTGCGGATAGGTCAGGCCGAGCTGGTCGAGCATCGGCTTGTAGCCACGGATTACCGCACGGGAAACGGCGTACAACTTGAAGCACAACTGGCTGTCGAGCTTCAGCGAATCGGCTGACAGGTCATTCATTTGAGCAGCGCTTCGATCTCACCAGTCAGGTCCTGGGGTTTGGTGGTCGGGGCGAAACGCTTGACCACCTGACCGTCCTTGCCGATCAGGAACTTGGTGAAATTCCACTTGATGCCTTTGGAACCCAGCACGCCGGGCGCGCGTTGCTTGAGCTGGACGAACAAGGGATGGGCGTCGGCGCCGTTGACATCGATTTTCTTGAACAGCGGGAAACTCACGCCGAAGTTCAGCTCGCAGAACTCGGAAATCGCCCCTTCGTCACCCGGTTCCTGCTTGCCGAATTGGTTGCAAGGAAAACCCAGCACCACCAGGCCCTGGTCCTTATAGGTCTGCCACAACTGTTCAAGACCCTTGTATTGCGGAGTAAAACCGCACTGGCTCGCAGTGTTGACCACTAGCACCGCCTTGCCGGCGTAATCGGCCAGGGTCTTTTGTTCGCCTTTGATGGTGGTGCACGGGATGCTCAGCAGGTTATCGCTCATGGCAAGGCTCCTAAAGATGAGGTCATGAAAATAGCGAACGATTCAATTGCGTGCAATTTAATTATCAGCCCCCTCACTCCACGGATTGTGGGAGCAAGGCTTGCCCGCGACGAAGGCGATGCGATCTTTCTTCAGGCCAAGGCGCCCTGTTCGCGAGCAAGCTTTGCTCCCACAGAATTATGCTCGGGGCACCAGGTCCAGGCACACCGAGTTGATGCAGTAACGCAAGCCCGTGGGCAGTGGGCCGTCGGGGAAGACGTGCCCCAGGTGAGCGTCGCACTTGGCGCAGACCACTTCGGTGCGGATCATGCCGTGGCTGACATCGCGCACCTCGACCACCGCACTGCCTTCGATCGGTGCGTAGAAGCTGGGCCAGCCACAGCCGGAATCGAATTTGGTCTGCGAATCGAACAGCGGCTCGTTGCAGCAGATGCAGTGGTACACACCGTCGGTCTTGGTGGCGTTGTATTTACCGGAGAATGGCCGTTCGGTGCCCTTCAGCCGACAGACGTTGTATTGCTCCGGGTCGAGCATGGAGCGCCATTCTTCCAGGGTTTTCTGCAATTTTTCCATCGTCCTGCCTCGGCAATTGAAAAAGCCCGATCCGACGCTTTTCCGCAGATCAGGCGGCACGTATGATTGCGCCTCGTCAGGCGCCAGTCTGGCAGTCACGTCATGCGTATTCAAACGGATTGTGACGCCTATACCGCGTCAAGCCCGGGTACAGACGCAGGATCCCCAGCACGGTAGTCCATACGCCGCCTGGATCGTTCATTTTCGGGAACACATCGCCATGCAGGTCAGCAAATCGAACAAGCTCGCCAACGTCTGCTACGACATTCGCGGCCCGGTGCTCAAGCACGCCAAGCGCCTGGAAGAGGAAGGCCATCGCATCCTCAAGCTGAACATCGGCAACCCGGCGCCCTTTGGTTTCGAAGCGCCCGATGAAATCCTCCAGGATGTCATCCGCAACCTGCCGACCGCCCAGGGCTACAGCGACTCCAAGGGCCTGTTCAGCGCACGCAAGGCGGTGATGCAGTACTACCAGCAGAAGCAGGTCGAAGGCGTCGGCATCGAGGACATCTACCTGGGCAACGGCGTGTCCGAGCTGATCGTGATGTCGATGCAGGCACTGCTCAACAATGGCGATGAAGTGCTGGTGCCGGCGCCGGACTACCCGCTGTGGACAGCAGCCGTGAGCCTGGCCGGTGGCAACCCGGTGCACTACCTGTGCGACGAACAGGCCGATTGGTTTCCCGACCTGGCGGACATCAAGGCCAAGATCACGCCGAACACCAAGGCGCTGGTGATCATCAACCCGAACAACCCGACCGGCGCCGTGTACTCCAGGGAAGTGTTGCTGGGCATGCTGGAACTGGCCCGCCAGCACAACCTGGTGGTGTTCTCCGACGAGATCTACGACAAGATCCTCTACGACGACGCCGTGCACATCTGCACCGCCTCCCTGGCGCCGGACCTGCTGTGCCTGACGTTCAATGGCCTGTCCAAGTCCTACCGGGTCGCGGGTTTCCGCTCCGGCTGGATCGCCATCTCCGGGCCCAAGCACCACGCCCAGAGCTATATCGAAGGCATCGACATGCTGGCCAACATGCGCCTGTGCGCCAACGTGCCGAGCCAGCACGCGATCCAGACCGCGCTGGGCGGCTACCAGAGCATCAACGACCTGATCCTGCCACCGGGACGCCTGCTGGAACAACGCAACCGCACCTGGGAACTGCTCAATGACATTCCCGGCGTCAGCTGCGTCAAGCCGATGGGAGCGCTGTACGCGTTCCCGCGCATCGACCCGAAAGTCTGCCCGATCCACAACGACGAGAAATTCGTCCTCGACCTGTTGCTGTCCGAGAAGCTGCTGGTGGTCCAGGGCACGGCGTTCAACTGGCCGTGGCCGGACCACTTCCGTGTCGTGACCCTGCCCCGGGTCGATGACCTCGACCAGGCCATTGGCCGGATCGGCAACTTCCTCAAGTCCTACCGCCAGTGATCCGGGCGGCGTGCACGGCCCCTCGCCGCGCACGCCGTTTGATTCAGCAACACTTCCGTTCCGTCGGTTCCGACAGGCCTTCTACACTGGTGACTGGACAGGCGATGAGCACCCAGGCTCAACGTTCACAGGGCACGCACGCCAAATTTCTTTTCCCATGTCACTTTCAGAAAAGTCTTTCAATCATTTAGGACGCCTGTAGGACACAGTTTGAAATAGTCGTCGAGTTGAATAGCCTGCGGCAGCACCTTATATACCCCGCATAACGCTACATCTTTAGCATGAGGAGATTTCCACCACCATGATGCGCATCCTGCTGTTCTTGGCCACTAACCTGGCGGTCGTGCTGATTGCCAGCATCACCCTGAGCCTCTTTGGCTTCAACGGGTTCATGGCGGCCAACGGGGTTGACCTCAACCTCAACCAGCTGCTGATCTTCTGTGCGGTGTTCGGCTTCGCCGGCTCCCTCTTCTCGCTGTTCATCTCCAAGTGGATGGCGAAGATGAGCACCAGCACCCAGATCATCAGCCAGCCGCGCACTCGCCATGAGCAATGGCTGCTGCAGACCGTCGAGCAGTTGTCCCGCGAAGCGGGCATCAAGATGCCGGAAGTCGGGATCTTCCCAGCCTACGAGGCCAACGCCTTCGCCACCGGCTGGAACAAGAACGACGCACTGGTGGCCGTCAGCCAGGGCCTGCTCGAGCGCTTCTCTCCGGATGAAGTCAAGGCCGTGCTGGCCCACGAGATCGGCCACGTCGCCAATGGCGACATGGTGACCCTGGCCTTGATCCAGGGCGTGGTGAACACCTTCGTGATGTTCTTCGCCCGCATCATCGGCAACTTCGTCGACAAGGTGATCTTCAAGAACGAAGAAGGCCAGGGCATCGCCTATTACGTCGCGACCATCTTCGCCGAACTGGTACTGGGCATCCTCGCCAGCGCCATCGTCATGTGGTTCTCGCGCAAACGCGAATTCCGCGCCGACGACGCTGGCGCACGCCTGGCAGGCACCAGCGCCATGATCGGCGCCCTGCAACGCCTTCGTGCCGAGCAAGGCCTGCCGGTCCACATGCCCGATACCCTGAATGCCTTTGGCATCAACGGTGGCATCAAGCAGGGCCTGGCGCGCCTGTTCATGAGCCACCCGCCGCTGGAAGAGCGTATCGATGCTTTGCGTCGTCGCGGCTGATCGCTGGCGCTTCGAAAGAAAGCCAAGCAGTGATGGGTGATGCTGCTTAGGCTAGAGAACACGGTGCATTTCCTTCTTGGAGATGCACCGTTTTTTTGGGTGCTGGGTTGGGGTTGGGGTACATATCCATTGCTTCGGTAACGGATATACACCCAATCCCAACACCCACACATCAATAACCGGAAACCCGATAAACCCGCTCATCCAACCTCGTCACCCCCGCCTGCAAGAACTTCCAACTCTCCCCCAGCACATCCTGCTCCTGCAAGACCTCCAAACGCCAGCCGCCACCCAGCAGTCGCCGCACTTCATCATCGCCGACGGAAAACGGTGGGCCGGACATTTCATCCTGGTTGTAATCGAGCGTAATCAGCAGCCCGGTGCAATCCGGAAGAATCTCCTGCAGATGAGCCGCATACCGCTCCCGCATCGCCACAGGCAAGGCAATCAACGCCGCGCGATCGTACAACCCCAGGCAGTCAGCCACGTCCTTCGCATCCAAGGCGAAAAAATCGCCACAGCGAATTTCAATGGGACCGGCACGAAACACCTTGAAGGTGCCCTCTTCACTCACACTCGGCTCAAGCTGATGCTCAAGGAAAAAATCCGTGGCAGCCTTTTCCGATAACTCCACGCCCAACACCGGATACCCCTGATGGGCGAGCCACAACAGATCCAGGCTTTTACCGCACAACGGCACCAGCACCCGCGTGCCCTGTGCCAATCCGAGCTGCGGCCAGAAACGTTGCAGGTATGGGTTCACTTCCGACAAATGAAAGCCGATCTGGTTGGTTGACCAGCGCTTGTGCCAAAACTCAGGCTCCATGATTCGCTCCAGAAAAATCGATCAAAACGGGCTAAAACTTATATTAGATTTAGATCATTGACCTGACAGAAGATAACAACATCTTCGGGTTTGTACGAAAAGTCGCCGAGCGGCGATCAGGCACTTTTCGTACAAAGCCTAACGCTCAGGAGTCCACTCATGCTACCTAGCCTGTTTATTTCCCACGGCTCACCGATGCTTGCCCTGGAGCCCGGTGACAGCGGCCCGGCACTGGCTCGCCTGGCGGCCCAACTGCCCAGGCCTAAGGCTATCGTCATTGTGTCCGCCCATTGGGAGAGCGATGAGCTGCTTGTCAGCAGCAATCCGCAACCGCGCACATGGCACGACTTCGGCGGCTTCCCGCCGGCCCTGTACCAGGTGCAATACCCAGCGCCCGGTCACCCGCAACTGGCGACAAAGGTGGCAAGCCTTCTCGACGCGGCGCACCTGCCGACGCGCCTGGACAGCCAGCGACCCAGCGACCATGGGGTCTGGGTGCCCCTGTCGCTGATGTACCCGCAGGCCGACATTCCGGTGGTACAAGTGTCCCTGCCCAGCCACCAGGGGCCGGCGCTACAGACGCAGGTCGGCCGCGCCCTTGCCAGTCTGCGCGAGGAAGGTGTGTTGCTGATCGGCTCCGGCAGCATCACCCACAACCTGCGGGACCTGGATTGGCAGGCCGGCCCTGATAGCATCGAGCCTTGGGCCAAGGCCTTTCGCGACTGGATGGTTGAACAACTGACGGCGGACAACGAGGCCGCTCTGCACGACTACCGTCGCCAGGCGCCCAACGCTGTGCGCAGCCATCCCAGCGACGAACACTTGCTACCGCTGTACTTTGCCCGGGGCGCGGGGGGCCGGTTCAGTGTGGCCCATACGGGATTCACGATGGGGTCGTTGGGGATGGACATTTATCGGTTCGATTGATCGACCGATTGGCTCCCTGCAACTTTCCCTGAAGAGCCATCAAACGACAGGCAAAAAAAATCCCCGAACCAGTCGGGGATTTTTCATGTTCGATCAATCAGCTCGAAAGCCGATCAATCTTCGCGATAGCGACGCAGCTTGAGCTGCTTGCCGGCTACGCGAGTGTCCTTCAGCTTGGCCAGCAACTTCTCCAGGCCATCTTCCGGCAGCTCCACCAGACTGAAGCTGTCACGCACCTGAATGCGACCGATGGCTTCACGTGCCAGGCCACCTTCATTGAGGATGGCGCCCAGCAGGTTCTTGGCCGCGATGCCGTCACGCGCGCCCAGCGCCGTACGGCAGCGAGCACGACCTTCGGCCAGCGGCATCGGAGCACGACGCTCGCGATCACCACGGTCCGGACGATCACCGCTACGCTCAGGACGATCACCACGCGGCGCGCTGTTCGGCACCAGTGGACGTTCCTTCTCGATTGCCGCCAGGTTCAGCGCCTGGCCGTTGGTGGCCTTGCGCAGCAGGGCCGCGGCCAAGGCACGCGGGGAGCAACCGATGTCAGCGGTCAGGCGATCGAGCAGATCACCGTGGGTCGCTTCGGCGTCCGCTACCAGCGGCGACAGGCTGTTGGTCAGCTTCTTGATGCGGGCATCGAGAACGGCTTGGGCGTCCGGCAGGCGAACTTCAGCCACTCGCTGACCGGTTACACGCTCGATCACTTGCAGCATGCGGCGCTCACGCGGGGTAACCAGCAGCAGCGCGCGACCTTCGCGACCGGCACGGCCAGTACGGCCGATACGGTGAACGTAGGATTCCGGGTCGTACGGCATGTCCACGTTGAACACGTGGGTGATGCGCGGAACGTCCAGGCCACGAGCAGCAACGTCGGTCGCCACAACGATGTCCAGGCGGCCATCCTTGAGGGAGTCGATGACGCGCTCACGCTGGTTCTGGGCAATGTCGCCGTTCAGCGCAGCGGCCTTGTAGCCTTTGGCTTCCAGGGCGCTGGCCAGGTCCAGGGTCGCTTGCTTGGTGCGTACGAACATGATCAGGGCGTCGAAATCCTCGACTTCCAGCAGGCTCAGTACAGCGGAGGTCTTCTGGTCAGCGTGAACCAGCAGGTGGGCCTGCTCGATCGCGGTGACGGTCTGGGTCTTGCTCTGGATCTTCACGTGCTTCGGATCGCGCAGATGGCGTTCGGCGATGGCACGGATCGATTGTGGCAAGGTGGCCGAGAACAGGACGGTCTGGCGGCTTTCCGGCATGGCTTTGAAGATGACTTCCAGGTCATCCATGAAGCCCAGCTTGAGCATTTCGTCGGCTTCATCGAGAACCAGATGGTTCACGGTGGCCAGGACTTTTTCATCGCGACGCAGGTGGTCGCACAGACGGCCCGGGGTGGCGACAACGATCTGTGCGCCATTACGGATTGCTTTCAGTTGTGGGCCCATCGGCGCGCCGCCGTAGACAGCCACAACAGTCACGCCCGGCATTTGCTTGGCGTAGGTTTCGAAAGCGGTTGCAACTTGTAGCGCCAACTCACGAGTTGGGGCCAGGATCAGAGCTTGCGGCTCGCGCTTGGACGGATCAATGCGGTGCAGGATCGGCAGGGCGAACGCGGCGGTTTTACCCGTGCCGGTTTGCGCCTGGCCAATCATATCGTGACCGGCGAGGATGATCGGGATCGACTGCTGCTGAATGGCCGAAGGCTCTTCATAGCCGGTAGCGACTACTGCAGCGACAATATTAGGGTGAAGTTCAAGAGCGGCGAAGCCGCCGATTTCCTGGGTCATGGGTCTGCCTCAAAGTGCATCCGCAAAGACCCATGCTCCAAAGCTGCGCATGCCGTGTTGAGACTCAAGAGTCGCCCTGGCAGCTTTGTCGGCGGGGATTTGCGAAAACGAATGAATGGAAAAGGACGTCGCGGAAGCATCCGTTGTGCGGACATGTAACCGAAGCTGGCTTCGAAATTACGCTGCCTTGACGCGGCCCGGCTAAAGGCCGGCGCGCACTATACCGGAATTCGCCCCAAAAGGGAGCTTTTTTTATCGCCGAAACCCGGTGCACGACGGTCTGTCACAGGCCCTGGGCAGCGAACTAAAACGTTTCATCTTCAGATGCACACCGACAATCTCTGTGGCGAGGGAGCTTGCTCCCGCTCGGCCGGTCCGACGCCTCGGGCGAAGCAGACGCTCGGGTTGATACCTGCAATCGAAGGGGGCCGCTTCGCGGCCCAGCGGGAGCAAGCTCCCTCGCCACAGGGGAACTTGCTCGCCATCAGGACGGGGACCTTGATCAAGTCGCCGGGCGAATCGCCTTGATCAACGACTGCAACGAATACCCCAGGCGCGGCGCCAGCGCTTCGGCGCGGGCGGTCAGGCCTTGCAGGTCAAGCGTCTGGTCCAGGTCCGCCGGGACGATCAGGATGACGTTGCCCTCCTTCACCGGCAGCTCCCAATAATGTCGGTGATACAGGCCACGCAGCAGCGCAGCGCCCAAGGGCTTGCCATCGTCGGTGGCCCATTGGTTGATCACCAGCCAGCCACCCGGGTTGAGGCGTTTCTGGCAGTTTTCCAGGAAACCCCAGGCCAGGTGCCCGACGCCAGGACCGACGTCAGTATAAAGGTCGACGAAAATCAGGTCCGCCGGCTCAGCCGTTCCGAGCAGTTCCAGGGCATCGCCGACGCGGATGTACAAGCGCGGATCGTCGTCCAGCCCCAGGTACTCGATGGCCAGGCGCGGCACGTCGGGGCGCAGCTCGATGGCCTCGACGTCCTCCAGCGGCAAGAACTTCAGGCAAGCCTGGGTCAGCGTACCGGCACCCAACCCCAGGAACAGCGCGCTCTCCGGTTGCTCGTGGCACAAGGCCCCGATCAGCATGGCGCGGGTGTAATCGTATTCCAGCCAACTCGGGTCGGCCGTGAACACACAGCTTTGCTCGATGGCATCGCCAAATTCGAGAAACCGGTAATCGGCCACTTCGAACACCCGGATCATGCCGAACTCGTCGTGCACCTCGGCGAGCAGATGCTCGACGCGCTCCTCTGTCATTTCGTCTCCTGATGGCAACCGGATAGCCGGGCAAGATAGCCGGGCAAAGGCGCGATTGTCAGCCACCAATGGGAACAGGTCACGCACTAATTTGCTGATACTATGAGCGCCCGAGCGTAAACCACCTAGAGATCATGATGAGCCAACCCTGGAGCCCTGACAGCTGGCGCGCCCTGCCGATCCAGCAGCAACCCCGCTACCCTGACGCCGCGCACCTGTTGCAGGTGGAACAGACCCTGGCCAGTTATCCGCCGCTGGTCTTCGCCGGAGAAGCCCGGGAGTTGCGCCGCCAGTTCGCCGAGGTAACCCAGGGCCGCGCGTTCCTGCTGCAAGGCGGCGACTGCGCCGAAAGCTTTGCCGAGTTCTCGGCGGCGAAGATCCGCGACACCTTCAAGGTGCTGCTGCAGATGGCGATCGTCATGACCTTTGCCGCCGGCTGCCCAGTGGTCAAGGTCGGGCGCATGGCCGGGCAATTCGCCAAGCCCCGCTCGGCCAATGACGAAACCGTCGACGGCGTGACCCTGCCGGCCTATCGGGGCGACATCGTCAACGGCATCGGCTTCGACGAAAAGAGCCGCGTACCGGACCCCGAGCGACTGTTGCAGTCCTACCACCAGTCCACCGCCACCCTGAACCTGCTGCGCGCCTTCGCCCAGGGCGGTTTCGCCGACCTGCACCAGGTGCACAAGTGGAACCTGGACTTCATCGCCAATTCGGCCCTGGCCGAAAAGTACAGCCACCTGGCCGACCGCATCGATGAAACCCTGGCGTTCATGCGTGCCTGCGGCATGGACAGCTCGCCGCAATTGCGTGAAACCAGTTTCTTCACGGCCCACGAAGCGCTGCTGCTCAATTATGAAGAAGCCTTCGTGCGCCGCGACAGCCTGACCAACGAGTACTACGACTGCTCGGCCCACATGCTGTGGATCGGCGACCGCACCCGTCAGTTGGAGGGCGCCCATGTCGAATTCCTGCGCGGCGTGAACAACCCCATCGGGGTGAAAGTGGGCCCCACCATGGACCCTGACGACCTGATCCGCCTGATCGACGTGCTCAACCCGGACAACGACCCGGGCCGATTGAACCTGATCGCACGGATGGGCGCGAACAAGGTGGGCGATCACCTGCCCCCGCTGTTGCGCGCCGTGCAGCGTGAAGGCAAGCAGGTGCTGTGGAGTTCAGACCCGATGCACGGCAACACCATCAAGGCCAGCAGCGGCTACAAGACCCGGGATTTCGCGCAGATCCTCGGCGAGGTGAAGCAGTTCTTCCAGGTCCACGCCGCCGAAGGCACTTATGCCGGGGGTATTCACATCGAGATGACCGGGCAGAACGTCACCGAATGCATCGGCGGCGCGCGGCCGATCACCGAAGACGGCCTGTCGGACCGCTATCACACCCACTGCGACCCGCGGATGAATGCCGACCAGTCGCTGGAATTGGCGTTCTTGATTGCCGAGACGTTGAAGCAGGTAAGGCGCTGAGTCAGTAGGTTTTTCATCGACTGTTACATTGCAATCGCGAGCAGGCTCGCTCCCACAGTTGATCTCTGGTGAACACGATATTTGTGAACGCCGCGGTCAATGTGGGAGCGAGCCTGCTCGCGATAGCGATCCATCAGCCACAACCCATCCCAGCCAAAGCCCCCGCCAACCGCACCCCACCCACCCGCTGGCAATTAAGCTGGACCCGCTCCAACCCCAACCAATCGGCCATGCGCCTGAGATTCATCGCCAACGCGTGAATCCCCTCCTCACCCAGCCCCGGCTCTTCCTCATGCACCGCGTGCACCGCCAACCGGCCATGGGCCCGCTCCGCGCGCAGGTCCACCCGCGCCGCGATGCGTTCGTTGTGCAGGAACGGCAAGACATAATAGCCGTACACCCGCTTGTGAACAGGCGTGTAGATCTCCAGCCGATAGCGAAAATCGAACAGCCGCTCGGTGCGGCCGCGCTCCCAGACCAGCGAATCGAACGGCGACAGCAAGGCACTGGTGGCCACCTTGCGCGGGATTTTGACCGCAGGTCGGCACCACGCCGGCTGCTTCCAACCCTGCACCTGGCAGCGCAGCAGTTCCCCGGCCTCCTCCAGCTCGGCCAGCCGCTCCCGGGTGTCAGCCGGGTCGAGGCGAAAGTAGTCGCGCAGGTCTTTCTCGGTAGCGATACCCAAGGCCTCGGCGGCCTGCACCAACAGAGCCCGCTGGGCGCTGGATTCATCCGGCAGCGGCTGCCGGAGGACCGCATCGGGGAGCACCCGCTCCGGTAAATCATAGAGCCGTTCGAAACCCCGTCGCCCGGCGACCGTGACTTCGCCCGCCGCAAACAGCCACTCCAGCGCGTGCTTTTCGGCGCTCCAGTCCCACCAGGGCCCGGCCTTTTCCTGGCGCGTGGACAAGCTGCCCGCACCAACGGCGCCCTGCTCGCGCACCGCCGCCAGGACCCGACGGATGACGGCCTGCTGCTCATGACCAAAACGCGCCAGTTGTTGATAGATACCCTCGCCCCGCGCCGCCCGCGCCATGCGCCAGCGCATCAGCGGGTACATGGACATTGGCATCAACGAGGCTTCATGGCCCCAGTACTCGAACAAGGTGCGACGTCGCCCCTGGCTCCAGGCGGCCTGGTCGAGCAAATCCGGGTTGTAGGGACCGAGGCGGGAGAACAGCGGCAGGTAATGCGAGCGCACCAGAGCGTTGACCGAGTCGATCTGCAGCACGCCGAGGCGTTCGATCAGGCGGTTGAGGCGCGAGGGTTGCACCGAAGCTGGCGGTGACCGCCCATCGAATCCTTGGGCGGCCAGCGCCAGACGCCGGGCCTGTTTGAGGGTAAAGGACAGAGTCGCGGGCATGGAGATCTCCTTGTCTGCTCGCAACCTACCTCACCAATAAAGGGTTTGTGTAGGAAAGGATGGCTCATTTGTGCATTGGGTCATCCCAGAACGGCCGAACCACTTCCCTTTCTACGTCGGCACGGCTGATGCCAATGTCCTTGAGCGCCTCGTCGCTCATTCCAGCCAACAGTTCACGTTCATGGTGCAATTCGTACCAGCGGCTAAACTTGTGCAACAGCGCGCCGACCGAAAAACCGTGGGAGAGTTTGTCTATCAGTACATAACCTTTTTGACCTTTCATCGTGATGTCCTCCGTGGGGGATGGCTCAAGTCTCGCGCCAACGATAAGATCAATCCAACGAATGTTTCTTATGCCAGCCATCTCGGAGATTGATCAATTGTCGAGTTACCCGAGCATCGATACGGAAGTGCTGCGTACCTTTGTCGCGATTGCGGACCAGGGCGGTTTTACCCGGGCCGGTGAATTGGTCAATCGCACCCAATCCGCCGTGAGCATGCAGATGAAGCGGCTGGAAGAAGATGTCCTGCAACGGCGCCTGTTCGAGCGGGACGGGCGCCAGGTCAAGCTGACCGCCGAAGGCCAGGTCTTGCTTGGCTACGCCCGGCGGATCCTCAAGCTGCACAGCGAAGTCTTCAACACCCTGCGTGAGCCGCACATGGTGGGTACCGTGCGCATCGGTACGCCGGACGATTACGTGATGCGGTTCCTGCCCGGGATCTTGCAGCGCTTTGCCCAGTTCTATCCGCTGATCGAAATTGAGGTGCACTGCGAATCGTCCAAGCAATTGCTGTTGCGCCAGGATCTGGACCTGTCCATCGTCACCCGCAAGCCGGGCGACGAAATCGGCCAATTGTTGCGCAAGGAACGCTTTGTCTGGGCCGAAGCCGCGTGCTTCAACGTCCACGAGCAAACACCGCTGCCGCTGGCGATGTTCAACAGTGATTGTTTCTGCCGGCAGTGGGCCTGCAATGCCCTGGACGCCATGGGCCGTGAATACCGCGTGGCGTACAACAGCTCGAGCCTGTCGGCGCTGATGGCCGTGGTGGGTGCGGGCCTGGCGATCACCGCACAGCTGGAAAGCCTGCTGACCCCGGACATGCGCGTGCTCGGCGAGGCCGAAGACCTGCCGGAACTGCCCGAGGCCAGCATCATGCTGATTCGCAACCTGCACAATCCGTCGCCGATCACCGAGTGCCTGGCCGAGCACATTGTCGAAGGCTTCAAACTTTAAGGGCGAGCAGCACCGCGCAGAGCACCAGGAAGGCACAGAACAGCCCGCGCAGCAGCCGTTCAGGCAAGGCGTGGGCGACTCTCACCCCCCAACTGATACTCATCAACCCACCGATCGCCAACGGCACGCCGATCAGCCAGTTCACCTGATGGTGCACCGCGTAGGTCGCCAACGTGACACCTGTGCTGGGCAATGCCAACGCCAGCGACAGGCCTTGGGCGACCACTTGGCTGGTACCGAACAGACTGGTCAGCACGGGGGTTGCCACCACGGCCCCACCGACGCCGAATAACCCGCCCATGGTTCCCGACGCAGCGCCGAGCACGCCCAGCCATGGCCATGCATAGCGCATGTGCGAAGACACAGGTGGTGGGGCGGCGAACATTCGGATGAGGTTGTAGGCCGACAGCGCGACCAGGAAGGCGACAAAGCCCATGCGCATGGTTTGCGCATCGATGCCCACCGCCCAGATCGAACCGAGCCAGGCGAAGCAGAACCCCATCGAAGCCAGCGCCAGCGCATGACGCCACTCGATGCGGTTGCGCTGGTGATAGCGCCACAGCGCCAGCATCACGCTCGGCACCACCATCACCAGCGCCGTGCCTTGGGCGATCTGCTGATCGAGGCCGCCCCAAACGCCCAGCAGCGGAATGGCGATCAATCCCCCGCCGATGCCGAAGAGCCCGCCGAGGGTCCCCAAAACGGTGCCGAACACCAGATACGTCACGAACTCGATCACAAGGCTTTTCCTTTTGTCAGGCCGTTCATCCTACGCAGTCGACGCTAGCAGGGAAACGCACAGCAGCGCACAATGGCTGTGCCAAACTCGCACAAGCATGGACGACACCGTGAACCCGAATCAATTGACTGAACAACTGGGCTTGTTCCTTGATGTCCTGGAAAGCGGCAGTTTTTCCGCCGCGTCCCGCCGCCATCCCCTGACCCCCTCGGCGGTGGCACGCCGTATCGACAGCCTGGAAAGCGCTGTCGGCAGCCAACTGTTCATCCGCACGACCCATGCGGTACGGGCGACGCCGGCCGGCCTGGCCTTTGCCGAGCGTGCGCGGCGAATCGTCGAGGAGCTGCGTCTGGCTCGGGCGGAAGCGGTGTCCTTGAGCAACGCCCCGGAAGGCCTGATCCGCGTCGACGCACCAGCCGCGTTCGGGCGTCGCCATCTGGCGCCGGTGATTGCCGACTTTCTCACGCTCTATCCCGGGCTCGACGTACAACTGCATCTGATCGACAGCTTTGTCGATATGCAGGGCTCGAACCTGGGCAAGGTCGATCTGGTGCTGCGAGCCGGGCAAATGGCTGACACGCGGCTGGTGGCCACGCCCTTGGCGAGCATGGTGCGCATCGCCTGCGCCAGCCCCGAGTACCTGCAGCGGCGGGGCATGCCGACCGATCCGTCACACTTGGCCGACCATGACGGCCTGGACTGGGAAGGCTTGGCGCCGCCCTTCGCCTGGCGCTTTGCGCGCGACGGACAGATGCAACTGCATCGGCCGGCACGGATCCGCATGAGTGCCAACAATGCCGAAGCGCTGGTGTGCGGCGCACTGGCCGGATTAGGTATCGCGCACCTGCCAACCTGGCTGACCAGTGAATACCTGCTGCGGGGCGAACTGCTGCCGCTGTTTTGCGAAAACGGCCTGCCCGCACCGGAAAGCACCGGCATCTACGCCCTGCGCCTGGAGCAACAACCCAGCGCACGCAGTCGCTTGCTGCTGGAATACCTCAAGACCCGTTTCAGCCCGATCCCCCCTTGGGACCTGGCGCTGCGAACCAACCTTGACCGCCACTGATCGAAAATTACCTGGCGCATTAAAGATTCGCCCGCTAGATTCATCACTCTCATTGAGTTGAAGGTTTTGTCATGACAACCCAGCGCGACACCCCCGAGGCCTGCGAAGCCCTGTTGCTCGACAACCAGGTCTGCTTCGCCCTGCATTCCACGTCGCTGTTGATGACCAAGGTCTACAAGCCGCTGCTGCAAGCCCTGGGCCTGACCTATCCGCAATACTTGGCCATGATGGTGTTGTGGGAAAAGGACGGCTTGACCGTCGGCGAAATCAGCACGCGCCTGCTCACCGATCCCGGCTCGCTGACTCCGCTGCTCAAGCGCCTGGAAGCCGAAGGCCTGCTGAGCCGCACCCGCAGCCGAGAGGACGAACGCGTGGTGATCGTCGAGCTCACCGAACAGGGCCGCGCCTTGCGTGAAAAGGCCCAAGACATCCCCCAATGCATCCTCGCCGCCAGCGGCCAGACCCTGGAGCAGTTGAAGAAGCTGCAACAGGACCTGCAGGCACTGCGCGGGCATTTGCAGGACAGTCTCTGAGCCCAGCTACACCACCACTTCCCGTGGGAACGAGCCTGCTCGCGATGAGGGCAGCACATCCCCTGCCAACTGATCCCCGCTATCGCGAGCAAGCTCGCTCCTACCTTGACCTCGGGTGGACTCGGCATTCATGCCTGTCTTCAGTCCCAGGGGAGCATAGCTTGCGCTAGCGCCCCCCCCACAGCCCTTCTCCACAAATTTTTTCACCTCAAAAAAAATCATTTAAATCAAATATTTAAAGTCAGTTACGCACCCTAGAGTCTATTTCACTCAAAATTTATCTTGCGCGCAAAACATTAGCACTATACATTCGCTTCACAGCTACTTAGCGCGCAAACATTTTGCGCAACAATACCAACCCAGAAACGAGGCTCTCATCATGAAAACGCTCTATACCGCAATCGCAACTTCCACTGGTGGCCGTGACGGTCGTGCAATCTCCAGCGACAACATTCTCGACGTCAAACTGGCAACCCCCAAGGAGCTCGGTGGCGCAGGCGGCGCAGCGACCAACCCTGAACAACTGTTCGCCGCCGGTTACTCGGCTTGCTTCATCGGTGCGCTGAAGTTCGTCGCCAGCCAAAGCAAACGCAAGATCCCGGACGACGCCTCGATCACTGCCCATGTCGGCATTGGTCAGATTCCCGGCGGTTTCGGCCTCGACATCGACTTGCACATCAGCTTGCCGGGCCTGGATCAGGCCGACGCGCAAAGCCTGGTGGACGCGGCTCACTTGGTCTGCCCGTACTCCAACGCCACCCGCGGCAACGTCGACGTGCGCCTGCATGTGACCGTTTAACCCACCAACCCGGACCGAACCCAAGGAGATGCGCATGAACACGTTCACCAAGACCCTGACCGGCACCCTTCTCGCACTTGGCGTCAGTAGCGCTTTCGCCGACGGCATCGTCGAGCACAACACTCAGGCGTTTCTCGACGCGCTGAATGCCGGTACCGGCAAACCCTTGGAACAACTGTCGCCCAAGGACGCCCGCGCCGTATTGGTTGGCGCTCAGGCCGGGGTCAAACTGACCTTGCCCAAGGCCGACGTCAGCGAGAAAACCATCCAGGTCGATGGCCAGTCGATCAGCCTGACCATTGTCCGCCCGGCCGGGGTCAAGGGTGAGTTGCCCGTGTTCATGTTCTTCCACGGCGGTGGCTGGGTGCTGGGCGACTTCCCGACCCACGAACGATTGGTTCGGGATCTGGTGGCTGGCTCGGGCGCTGTCGCGGTGTTCGTCAACTACACGCCGTCACCCGAGGCGCATTACCCCGTCGCGATCAACCAGGCCTATGCTGCGACGAAATGGGTGGCCGAGCATGGCAAAGAGATCAACGTCGACGGCAAGCGCCTGGCGGTTGCAGGCAACAGTGTCGGTGGCAACATGGCGGCGGTCGTGGCGCTGATGGCCAAGGACAAAGGTGCGCCGGCGATCCGTTTCCAGGCACTGTTGTGGCCGGTGACCGATGCCAGCTTCGAGACCGCGTCCTACAACCAGTTCGCCGAAGGGCACTTCCTCAGTAAAAACATGATGAAGTGGTTCTGGGACAACTACACCACCGATGCTGGGCAACGCGGCGAGATCTATGCCTCGCCGTTACGCGCCAGCACCGCACAACTCAAGGGCCTGCCACCGGCGCTGGTACAGACCGCCGAGGCCGATGTCTTGCGCGACGAAGGCGAAGCCTATGCCCGCAAGCTGGACGCGGCCGGTGTACCGGTCACCGCCGTGCGCTACAACGGCATGATTCACGATTACGGTTTGCTCAACGTGGTCAGCCAAGTGCCGGCGGTGCGCTCGGCGATGTTGCAGGTGTCGCAGGAGCTCAAACAACACCTGAAATGACTTGTGGTGACTGTGGGAGCAGGGCTTGCCCGCGATGAGGACAGAGGCGCCTGTATCGCGAGCAAGCTTTGCTCCCACAAGGCTGGGATCAATTCCCTCACCTCCGCCCCCATCCTGCCCCTCGGCCTGAACATGATCCGGCAGGCACAAAAAAGCCCGACTCAATGGTCGGGCTTTTTCATCCACAAGGCTTCGCTTACTTAGCGCGGCCTTTGTAGGAACCGCCTTCGCGGGTATCGATCTCGATCATGTCGCCGATTTCGATGAAGTCAGCAACCGACAGCTCGGTACCGTTCTTCAGTTTGGCAGGCTTCATCACCTTGCCGGAAGTGTCACCGCGAGCGGAACCTTCGGTGTAGTCAACCTGACGCACGATGGTGGTCGGCAGTTCTACGGAAACCAGGCGGCCTTCGAAGAAGACGGCTTCGCAGACGTCGGTCATGCCTTCTTCCACGAATGGCAGAACGCTTTCGATGTCTTCGGCGTTCAGCTCGTACATGGTGTAGTCGGTGGTGTCCATGAACGTGTAGGAGTCGCCGCTGATGAACGACAGGGTCGCTTCCTTGCGGTCGAGGATCACGTCGTCCAGCTTGTCGTCGGCACCGTAGACGGTTTCAGTCTTGTAGCCGGTCAGCAGGTTCTTCAGCTTGGTCTTCATGATCGCGCTGTTACGGCCCGACTTGGTGAATTCAGCTTTCTGAACCAACCAAGGATCGTTGTCGATACGAATCACGGTACCGGGTTTGAGTTCTTTACCAGTTTTCATTGCGAATATCCGAATTTGGATGGAATGTACAAAAATCTAGGCCGCGTATCATATCCAATTTAGGTAAAACTTCACCAGCGCCGCAGCGAGATCCGGTCGCGAGGCCTGTTCCAGACACCATGCCTGGGCATGTTCGGTCAGTTCATGACGCTGTTCCCAGGCCATTTTCCAGTGTTCGGTCATGTCCTGGCCGGCGTTCCAGGCCTTCCAGAGACCGTTGATCGCTTTTTGCGCCGCCTCGTCGAGGCCTTGGGTGTAGAGCCTGAGAAACGCGTCGAGCTTTTCCAGGTGGACGTCTTCTTCCTGCTGGTAGATATGCCAGAGCAGAGGCCGGCCGGCCCATTGGGCGCGCACGAAGGAGTCTTCGCCCCGTACGGCGTTGAAATCACAGCACCAGAGCAGTGGGTCATACTGATCCTGGCGGACGAACGGCAGCACCTGCACCGTCAGCGCCCCGCGTCGATGCAGCGCGCCGACACCCAGGCCCTCGACCCCGAGCCAGCGTTCGACATCCCCCAGCACCCGCCCTTCGGGCACCAGCACATGAAACGACTGGACACCGGACGCCATGGCGTCGAACCAGCTCGCCAGCCCGGCGTTTTCATAGGCGAACAGTGAGATCAGGCAGCTCTCCGGCGCCCGCTCGACACCCAACCCCTGCAGGAAAAGCCGCTGTGCCGTGGGGTCCTGTTGAAATTGCCGACGGCGCTCCAGCAAACCCGCCTCGCGCAGCAGGCCACCCGTCCCCTTCTGGAACCCTGGGAAAAAGAAATACTTCTGCACCTGCTTGTATTTGACCGACGGCAGTCCGTGGCAACCGATCACCCAGTCCTCGGCGCTCAGGTAATCGAGGTTCATCCACAGCGGCGCTGTCGGGCGCGCGGCCATGGCATCCATGTAGGCGGCCGGCAACTGACAGGCAAACGCGGCAATCACCACCTCGGCGGCCTCGGTGGACGGCCAGTGCGCAGGCCAATGGCAAACCTGCACGCCTTGTTGCCATTGCTCGGACAGGGTGATGTCGATTTCCGGACACAGCCTTTCGAAGGCGCGCAGGTCATCGACCCATAGCCGCACCGCACATCGATGCTCGGCCACCAGTTGCCGAGCCAGGCGCCACGTGACGCCGATGTCGCCAAAGTTATCGACGACGGTGCAAAAAATATCCCAGCGCACGGTCATTCGCGACTCTCCATGGCAAAGGCGTGATTGTCCCGAATAAGCCGATCATGCAGAAGAGCCGACGGCGATTAATCTTCATGCGACAATCATCGCCCACCCAGCCACTGCCAGGAAGCAGCCATGCCTGATCACCCACCCGCCCCACGACTTTCAGCCGTGCAATTGACCCTCAGCATTGCCATGGGCCTGTGGCTCGGGTTCCTGGCCATCGTCCTGACGGGTTGGCTGCTGTCGAAATACCTGTTCGAGGGTCCCATGGCCCCGATGGCCACGGCCATGCATCGGCTGGCGCAACCACCGGCACCCGCACCGCCACCGGCCGTCGAGCCACCGACACCGATGTTCGAGCAATACCAGCAGAACCTGCAGAAGAACGAACAGCGGCAGGCGCTCGACCAGGCGCGCAGCAATCCTCGCAACCTGTCCAACCCCAAGTGCCAGTTCTGGCTGCAACAGGACCAGACCGCCCCCAGTGAAAAAAGCCGGGCCAACGTTTTGCAATTCTGCGAATGAGCATGAACAAGCAGACCGTCCACCAACTGATCCTCGACAAGCTCAAGGTCGACCTGGAGATCGCCGAACGCGCAGCCCAGACCGCCTATGAGACCGCGACCCACGAGGAGAACATCGCCGAGAACAAGTACGACACTCTCGGCCTGGAAGCGTCCTACCTCGCAGCCGGGCAAGCCAGGCGCGTGGAAGAAATCCGCCAGGCCCTCGCCCTCTGCCAGAACCTGACGCTGCGGCCGTACGACGAGCAACGCGGTATCCAGGTCGGGACATTGATCGGACTGGAGGACGAGGACGGCCGCCAGCAATGGCTGTTCCTGGGGCCGGACGCGGCGGGCTTGAAGGTTTCGCTGGTGGGCCAGCCGATCACCGTCATCACCCCTCGCTCACCGCTGGGCCGGGGCCTGCTGGGCAAGTTAGAAGGGGATGAAGTGGAGATCGTGGTCGCGGGCGCCCGGCAACAGTTCGCTGTCACCGAGGCGATCTAGAGGAATTTAGTGAACGGGCAGTTCGACGCCTTCGAACAGTTCTTCGAGTTCCTGCTTGTTGTGGCACTGGATGGCCTTGGCCATGACTTCCCGGGTCAGGTGCGGCGCGAACTTCTCGATGAAGTCGCACATGAAACCACGCAGGAAAGTGCCACGGCGGAAACCGATCTTGGTGATGCTCGACTCGAACAGCTCGCTGGCATCCAGCACGACCAGATCGCTGTCCAGCTTGGTATCGACCGCCATCTTCGCCACGATGCCCACGCCCAGGCCAAGGCGGACATAGGTCTTGATCACGTCGGCGTCAGCGGCAGTGAACACCACTTTCGGCGTCAATCCGCGATGGCTGAAGGCCTCGTCGAGTTTCGAACGACCGGTAAAGCCGAACACATAGGTCACGATCGGGTATTCGGCCAGCGCTTCGAGGGTCAGTTTCGGCAACTTGGTCAATGGATGCCCCTGGGGCACGACGACGCAGCGGTTCCAGCGGTAGCACGGCATCATCACCAGGTCACCGAACAATTCCAGGGCTTCGGTGGCAATGGCGAAATCCACCGTGCCATCGGCCGCCATCTCGGCGATCTGCATCGGCGAGCCCTGGTGCATGTGCAACGCCACATCCGGGTACTGCTTGATGAAATTGCTGATCACCGGCGGCAACGCATAACGGGCCTGGGTGTGGGTGGTGGCGATCGACAGGGTGCCTTTTTTCTCGTTGGAGAACTCCTGGGCGATCTGCTTGATGCTTTCGACCTTGCGCAGGATCTCGCCGGCCGTGGTGATGATGCGCTCACCGGCGGGGGTCACGCGGGTCAGGTGCTTGCCGCTGCGGGCGAAGACTTCGACGCCCAGTTCATCCTCCAACAGGCGGATCTGCTTGCTGATGCCAGGTTGCGACGTATAGAGACTTTGGGCTGTAGCGGAAACGTTGAGGTCGTGGTGCGCCACTTCCCAGATGTAGCGCAGTTGTTGAAGCTTCATATGAATCCCTCAAAGCAGTTGGACGCCACGGGCATCAGCGACGGTGTATATAACTATATGAATGGTTGAAACAATAAATCTAGAACATTTTATAAAAAGCCATCATTTAGCCTCAAGCTTCACCCTGCCGTCGGCGCTGCACCAGCGGCACCAGGTAGACCGGCACCCGGGCCAACTGCAATACCCGTGCGGCAGTCCTGCCCAACGGCGCCTCGGCGCTGGCGCCCTGGCAATGACTGCCAACGATGAGCAAATCGACGGAGAGTTTCGCGGCCTGTTCGAGAATCACCTGGGAAGGATCGCCTTGAAACACCCGGACCGATTTGATCAGCTTCAAGTCCTGCTGCCCCTCCCCCAGCTCCTCACGAAAGTTGTCCAGGACCCGCTGCTCGATATTGGCCATCACCGTATTCAGACCTTCGCGATGGAATTCGTTCAGCGCCTGCTCATCGAGATAGCTTTGCAATACCGATTCGGCGAACAACCCCATCGGTTCTACCGCATGCACCACATACAACTCGGCTTCAAACGTCCGTGCCAACGCCAAGGCATGCTGCATCACATATGGGGCATAGAGCCCCAGGTCTGTGGCGTACAGCATCGAACGAATCATGTGACCTCCTCGCGTGCCAGAATGGCGGAGATGGATTCAGCTTAGCAGCGCCTCGATGAGTGCGACGTGCGGCTTGATGTCCCGAAGAACGGGCGGTCAAAGCTTCACTTCGTTACTGATGCCGTGGGGCACGTGGCCGGTCGCGACCACCTCGCGAGCCAGCTCGCAGTGACCGGTCTGGTCGTCGAAAAATACATCGGCGGCAAAGGCCTCGAGGAAGGCCGATTTGGTCAGGCCGCCGAGGAACAACGACTCATCCAGGCGAATGTCCCACTCGCGCAAGGTGCGGATGACCCGTTCGTGGGCCGGTGCCGAACGGGCCGTGACCAGCGCCGTGCGGATCGGGCAGGCATCCTCTGGAAACTCGCGCTGCAACGCATTGAGCGCCGCCAGGAAGCCCTTGAACGGCCCGCCTCGCAGCGGTTCGCGCGCGGCTTGCCGCTCGCTGGCCTGGAACGCCTCCAGGCCGCCCGCCTGGTAGACACGCTCCGACTCATCGGAAAACAACACCGCGTCGCCGTCGAAGGCAATGCGCAGTTCTTCGCTGGCCGCGCGACTGGCCCCGCCAGACAGGATGGTGGCCGCGGCGAACCCGGCGTCCAGGGCGCTGCGTACGTCCTCGGCATGGGTGGACAAGAACAGGTCGCAGCCGAAGGCCTTGAGGTACGGGTAAGGACTGCGACCGCCCACGAACGCCGCGCGGGAGATCGCCAGGCCGTAGTGGTGGATCGAGTTGAATACCCGCAGGCCCGTGTCCGCACTGTTGCGTGACACCAGAATCACCTCGACCCGGGCACGCCCCAAGTGTTCGTTGAGGCTCAGCAGTTTTTGCACGAGGGCGAAGGCATCGCCGGGTTCAAGGACTTCGTCTTCATGCTCGATCTGGTATTGCCGATAGGCCTCGACGCCGCTCGACAAGTACACCTTGTGGCTTTCACTCAGGTCGAACAGCGCCCGTGACGAAATCGCCAGCACCAACTTGTCGTCAATGTTGTTTGCCATATCGCTCCCCCTTCGCCCGATCAGCGGTTACGCCGATCCATGAACGCCAACGCCTGGTACAAGGCTTCGATTTTCGGCAGCTCGCATCCCACCGCTTTTGCCGCCGCCAGGGGCCGGGCGTAGATCGCGTCCGACTCCAGCGCACGCTTGTGGGAATAATCGTGATACATGCTCGGCCAGTAGTCAGGCATTTTCTCGGTCATCGCGAACAGATAGTCGGCATAGCCCGGCGCAATGGGATGCCCACAGGCCTCGGCGCCTTGAACCACTTCGGCCATCAATGCGCGAATCAATCCACGGCTCTGCTCGTCGGCCATCAACGGCGTGGTACTAGCCCCCAACAGCACCGAAAGGCCGTTGTACGGCACATTCCACACCAACTTCTGCCACCGCGCCTGTTGCAGGTTGGGCATGGCCTGAGAGTCGATGCCGGCGACACGAAACAGCGCCGCCGCCTCCTCCACGATTGCCAGGCGCCCGGCCTGATCGTGGCTGGGACCGCTGTGGTAACCGACGTTGACCGCGCCGAGGGCCTGGTGGGCAATCACGCCGGGGCCGACACGGTGCACGCAGATCAGGCAGAGGCCGCCCAGCAGGTGCAACGAATCCGGCAACAGCGGACGCAGATCATCTTCGACGCCCAGGCCATTTTGCAGTAACAGGACTTTCGCCCCCTCAGCGGCAGCCTGGGCAATGGCCGGGGCCAGTTCGGCATTGCTGGTGGTCTTGGCGCCCACCAGCAGCCAGTCGCACGGCGGCATGTCGGCCGCCGTGCGATACGCCTGGGCCGGGTTGAGGGTCAATGCGCCATGAACCGCGCTGTCGACCTGCAAGCCTGCCCGGACCACCGCGCCAAACTCGCTGCGCAGCAAAAAGTGCACGTCAAAACCGGCGCGGGCCAGCATCACCCCGTAGAATCCGCCGATCGCCCCGGTGCCAATCATCCCGATCCGCGGTTTAACGCCTGCCTGCATCGTTGCCAATCCTCTGGTAGATCCCCTGTGCCCATCATTACACAACCCTCTGGCAAAGAGCTCGGCTGTGGAGGCAGGGCTTGCCCCCACAGCCCCTCGGCGCAATAAAACCGGGCGCTGCCCATTGTCGAGCGGCCTGTTAACGCGATAAGGTTCGGCTCCCCGACGCGCTTAAAATCCGCTGTGCACCGCCGCGCGGGGATCGCTGGCGGCCGGCACCCGTGACCTGACGAGTAACACGATGGCTGATTTACCGATCAATGACCTTAACGTCGCCTCCAACGAGACCCTCATCACGCCTGACCAGCTCAAGCGCGATATCCCCCTGAGCGACGCTGCCCTGCGCACCGTGACCAAGGGCCGGGAAGTTATTCGCAACATTCTCGATGGCACCGACCATCGCCTGTTCGTGGTCATCGGGCCCTGCTCGATCCATGACATCAAGGCCGCCCACGAATACGCCGAACGCCTGAAGGTGCTGGCGGCGGAAGTGTCCGACACCCTGTACCTGGTCATGCGTGTGTATTTCGAGAAGCCGCGGACCACCGTCGGCTGGAAAGGCCTGATCAACGACCCTTACCTGGACGACTCCTTCAAGATCCAGGACGGTCTGCACATCGGTCGCCAACTGCTGCTGGACCTGGCGGAAATGGGACTGCCCACCGCCACCGAAGCCCTGGACCCGATCTCCCCGCAATACCTGCAGGACCTGATCAGTTGGTCGGCCATCGGCGCGCGCACCACCGAATCCCAGACCCACCGCGAAATGGCCTCCGGCCTGTCTTCGGCAGTGGGCTTCAAGAACGGCACCGACGGCGGCCTCACCGTGGCGATCAACGCCTTGCAGTCGGTTTCCAGCCCTCACCGTTTCCTGGGCATCAACCAGGAAGGCGGCGTGTCGATCGTCACCACCAAGGGCAACGCCTACGGTCACGTGGTGCTGCGCGGCGGCAACGGCAAGCCGAACTATGACTCGGTCAGCGTTGCACTGTGCGAGCAAGCGCTGAACAAGGCCAAGATCAAGCCCAACATCATGGTCGATTGCAGCCACGCCAACTCCAACAAGGACCCGGCACTGCAACCGCTGGTCATGGAGAACGTGGCCAACCAGATCCTGGAAGGCAACCAGTCGATTATCGGCCTGATGGTCGAGAGTCACCTGAACTGGGGTTGCCAGGCGATCCCGAAAGACCTCGCGGATTTGCAGTACGGTGTCTCCATTACCGACGCCTGCATTGACTGGAGCGCAACCGAGAACACCCTGCGCAGCATGCACGCCAAGCTCAAGGACGTGTTGCCGAAGCGTCAGCGCGGCTGAATAAAAGATCGCAGCCTCGTTTCACTCGACAGCTCCTACACGGTCGCCATACATGTTTGGGGATGTAGGAGCTGGCGAAGCCTGCGATCTTTTGCGTCCCTCAAGCCATAAAAAAACGCCGGACTTTCCAGTCCGGCGTTTTTTTGGGAATCGGTTTTGTCAGAGCTTTGCGGCGTGCCGCTGGTGACGCTCCATGTAGCGCTCCACGTAGGAGCAGGACGGGATCACCGTGTAGCCCATTTCTTCGGCATACTGCAGCGCCCTTTCGGTCAATGCCGCCGCAATGCCACGGCCGCGCAGGGCGTTTGGCACGAAAGTGCGATAGATATCCAGGGTCTGTTTGCCCAGGTCCATATAGGTCAGGTAGGCACGATGACCGTCCACATTGGTCTCGAACTGATGACCAGCCTGGTCATGGTGGATGGACAACGCCTCGCTCATTGCTACTCCTCGCGGGTCTGAATGCTGACCCTACCTTACCGATGTTTTTCCGGCGAAGGAACATCTACGCCACCCCGTGCCTTGATGGTCACCGAGCGCCAAAATCGAACCGCTCAAACCCGAGCACGTCGTGAATAGTAGGCACCAATGACGCAAATGCTCAAGGCACACCTGTCATTAGAGGGATAAAATCCCTGCGGTGTATCGATTGAGCAGCTCCATCACGCTGTAGTCGACCACGGTGCAATAGCTGAACATCGCCAGTTGTTGAGTCTTGAGACGAACTCGCCTAGTTAAAGTCACCACCCACCTGCAAGATGCCTGACGCGCTGCACAAATTTTGTACAGAAGTGTAAGCAAATCAATAAACAACGACGTTAGCAGGACTGCAAGAGTTCGCCCTGCGGCGGAACTTTTCTGCGCCTGGACGCTCAAGCCAAGGGCTCGGCGCTGTATATTTTCTCAACAAGCAGAAGAAAAGTTGCTCGAAAAAGAATCACCCACTACAATTTTTTTGCTTCTTGCGCTACGTCAGTTTACTTACTACAAGTAATGGGTAGTATGTACGCCGGCTAACTCCCCAGTCCGGGGAGACAGTCATTAAATAGAAAGTCCTTGAAGGGGAACACGATGAACAACGTTCTGAAATTCTCTGCTCTGGCCCTGGCCGCAGTTCTGGCTACCGGTTGCAGCAGCGCATCGAAAGAAACCGAAGCACGTCTGACTGCTACCGAAGACGCAGCCGCTCGCGCCCAAGCTCGTGCAGACGAAGCTTACCGTAAAGCTGATGAAGCTCTGGCTGCTGCTCAAAAAGCACAACAGACTGCTGACGAAGCTAACGAGCGTGCTCTGCGCATGCTGGAAAAAGCTAGCCGCAAGTAATAATCCCTCGGGATTGTTATCGAGCCGACCCATTTTGGGTCGGCTTTTTTTTGGGGATTTGAAAGCGATTACCCGGTGTTTGGCCCGGCAATAAAAAACCCGCCGGCATCGTCAAATACCGGCGGGCGGGTGAGCAGCGGATAACTTACTGCTGCAGGTCGATCGGCGCGCTCGACACCATGCGGGCCGAGGTGCCAGGGACGGCGATCTCCACCGGCAGGCCGTCTTCGGCCGCCACCACGTCACGCACCACGTCCCAGTCCATGCGCAGATTGCTGGTGATGTCCTCACGCTTGAGCATCGCGTTGATCACGGCGGTGTGCTTGTCCACCACCGACGGATTGCCCTTGTCGTCCAGCGGGGTATGGGCTTCCAGGTAAACCTTGCCGCCGCTCAGGCCGAGCTTGTACGGATCGTTGATGATCCGCACCGAAGTGCCGACCGGCACCATCTTGGCCATTTCCAGCACGTTGTTGTTGAACATCCGGAAACAGCCATGGCTGGTGCGCATGCCGATGCCGAACTTCTTGTTCGAACCATGGATCAGGTAACCCGGCGTACCCAAGGTGAACTTGAACGGCCCCAGCGGGTTGTCCGGACCGGCCGGTACCACGCTGGGCAGCGGGTCGCCGTCGGCGGCATGCTCGGCCCTGATCGAAGCTGGCGGCGTCCAGGTCGGGTTTGGCGTCTTGGCAGTGATGCTGGTATGGGCAATGGGCGATCCCCAGCCTTCGCGACCGATTCCCAGCGGGAAGGTGTAGACCACGTTCCGGCCTTTGGGGAAATAGTACAGGCGGTACTCGGCTAGGTTGATCACGATGCCCTCGCGCGGGCCCGGCGGCAGGATGAAACGGGTCGGCAGGACGACCTCGGTGCCGGTCCCCGGCAACCACGGATCGACTCCGGGGTTGGCGGCGACCATCTCGCTGTAGCCCAGGTCGTAGGTCGTGCCCAGGTCGGCGAAGGTGTCTTCGTACTTGGCCTTGATGACCTGCACCTGGCCCACGATGTCTTCACCCGGTGGTGGCAGGGGCAGCTCCAATGCAGCGACAGGGCCCGCCATACACAAGGCGGCAAGAGACAGGCAGCGGGCAACGGCAGACAAGCGCGGCGACATCCGGGAAATCCTTCGCAGATCGAATAAAGAGGGTGAAAACAGCGATTGTACACCGCCCCCTGTAATTTCGGGGAGAGCGGTACCGATGCGCAACATTGTGATTCGCCCTGTGGGAGCGAGCCTGCTCGCGATGGCGGCGGCTCATTCAACATCAACGCAAGCAGATTCACCGCTATCGCGAGCAGGCTCGCTCCCACAAAGGTCATGCCGGGAATCAGGGCGGGATTACAACTCGAACCGCAACTCCGGCCAGATCGGCGAGGTACCGCGCTTCTGCGACTCCAGGATCGCCCGGCACAATGAACACAGGCGATGGTCCTGGAAGATCCGGCGATCCACGCTCGACCAACGCGGCTGGGCCGGCAACAGGCTGCCACAAAGCGTCCGATCAGCCGAGCCGCCGAGTTCCAACTGACGGGTCACCAGATGCACCCGCACTTCCTGGCAGGCGAACAGATCCAGCTGCTCGTCAGGCTCGATCAGTTGATAGGCAAACAAGGACCAGGCGGGACGCGGCATCGAGGGCTCCAAATCGGGGGCGCCACATTAGCCGAAAGCCCGCCTGTAGAAAAGCGTCAAAGCAGCGGTTTGAGCGTCGGCCAGACATTTTCCAGCAACTTGCCCTGGGCCGCGACGGACGGGTGCAGTCCGTCGCCCTGCATCATCCCGGAAACACCACCTATGTCCTTGAGAAAAAACGGTACCAACGGCACGTTTTTCTCCTCGGCGAGGGTGCTGTAGACCTGGGCAAAGGCATCGGTGTAGCGCCGCCCGTAATTGGGTGGCAATTGCATGCCCAGCAAAAGCACCTTGGCGCCACTGGCTCGGGCGCTGTCGATCATCGCTGCAAGGTTTTGTTGCAATTGTGTTGGCGGCTGTCCACGCAGGCCATCGTTACCACCGAGCTCGAGCACCACCAGGTCCGGCTTATGGGCTGCAAGCAGCGCCGGCAGCCGCGCCTGGCCTCCTGCGCTGGTGTCGCCACTGATGGACGCGTTGATCACTTTATCGTCAAAACCCTCGGCCTTGAGCCGTTGCTCGAGCAATGACACCCAACCTTGCCGGGTATCCAGGCCGAAAGCCGCGCTGATACTATCGCCGACGATCAGGACTGTACCCGCCGCTGCGCCCTGGGCCATGCACATCAAGGCCAGGCCGGCACTCAAAAACCACACACGCATCGGATTCTCCATGGGCTCAAGCATTCTCACCGCGACGGACCTTAGCAAAGTGGTTCCCAGCGCGGAAGGTGAACTGACCATCCTGCACGAACTCAGCCTGGAACTGAACAGAGGCGACAGCCTGGCTATCGTCGGTGCGTCCGGCTCCGGCAAATCCACCCTCCTGGGCCTGCTGGCCGGCCTCGACCTGCCGAGCGGGGGTGAAGTGACGCTCGCCGGCCAAGCGCTCAGCACACTGGATGAAGACCAGCGGGCGCGGATCCGCGCCGAGCATGTGGGCTTTGTCTTCCAGTCATTCCAATTGCTCGACAGCCTCAATGCCCTGGAAAATGTCATGCTGCCGCTGGAACTGGAAGGGCACAAGGATGCCCGTGAGCGCGCCACGGAATTGTTGCAGCGCGTCGGCCTGGGCCAGCGCCTGACCCATTCACCGCGCCAGCTCTCCGGCGGCGAGCAGCAACGCGTGGCCATTGCCCGTGCCTTTGCCGCCGAACCCGACGTGCTGTTTGCCGACGAACCCACCGGCAACCTCGACAGTCACACAGGCGAGCGGATCAGCGACCTCTTGTTCGACCTGAACAAGGAACGCGGCACCACCCTGGTGCTGGTCACCCACGATGAACGCCTGGCCCATCGCTGCCAGCGCCTGATCCGACTTGAAGCCGGCCAGATGGTCGCGCCCCTGGAGCCTTGATGGCACGTATGCCGCTGTTGCGCCTGTTCAGTCTCGCTGTCCGCCAATTGTTGCGCGACGCCCGCGCCGGTGAGTTGCGGGTGTTGTTCTTCGCCTTGCTGGTGGCGGTGGCGGCCAGTACCGCCATCGGCTACTTCGGAGCCCGCCTCAACGGCGCGATGATGATGCGCGCCACCGAATTCCTCGGCGCCGACCTGCTGCTCGAAGGCAGCTCGCCCGCCCGCCCGGAACAGATCCGCAGCGGTACCGAACTGGGCCTGGAGCATGCCCGGGTCGTCGAGTTCTCCAGCGTCGTTGCCACCGACAACGGTATCCAGCTTTCCAGCGTCAAGGCCGCCGATGAGGCCTACCCGTTGCGCGGCGAACTCAAGAGCGCCCCGGCGCCGTTCGCCCCGGAGCAACCTGGCGGACGCCCGAACCCCGGCGAAGCCTGGGTCGAGGCACGCCTGTTGACCGCGCTGGACCTCAAGATCGGCGACAGCATCGACGTCGGCAACCAGACGCTTCGCCTGAGCCGCGTCCTGACCTATGAGCCGGATCGCGCTGGTAATTTCTACAGCCTTACCCCCCGCGTCCTGATCAACCTCAAGGACCTGGAAGCCACCGGCGTCGTGCAACCCGGTAGCCGGGTGAGCTACCGCGACCTGTGGCGTGGGCCGGCGCCCGCCCTGCAAACCTACCGCGACCTGATCAAGCCAGGCCTGGAGGCCCACCAGCGCCTGCAGGACGCCCGCGACGGCAACCGCCAGATCGGCGGCGCCCTGGGCAAGGCCGAGCGTTACCTGAACATGGCCAGCCTGGTGGCGGTGCTGTTGTCCGGCGTCGCCGTCGCCCTTTCGGCCAACCGCTTCGCCAGCCGCCGCTTCGATGCCAGCGCCCTGCTCCGATGCCTGGGGCTTTCCCGCCGGGAAACCCTGGTGCTGTTCAGCCTGCAATTGGCCGTGCTGGGGCTTCTGGCCAGCATCAGCGGCGCCCTGCTCGGCTGGGTCGCCCAGCTGGGGCTGTTCGCCTTGTTGCATGACCTGTTGCCGACCGCGGTACCGCCAGGAGGCTTGCTGCCCGCCCTCGCCGGGATCGGCACCGGGCTGGTGGCACTGGCCGGGTTCGCCCTGCCGCCGCTGGCCGCACTGGGTCGCGTGCCGCCGTTGCGTGTGCTGCGCCGGGACCTGTTGCCGATCCCATCCAGTACCTGGATGGTCTACGGTGCCGCACTGGGCGCCCTGGGCCTGATCATGTGGCGCCTGAGCCTGGATCTGGTGCTGACTTTCGCCCTGCTCGGTGGCGGGGTCATTGCTGCCCTGGTGCTAGGCGGCCTGTTACTAGTCATGCTCCGCAGCCTGCGTCGCCTGCTGGCCCGCGCGGCGCTGCCTTGGCGGCTGGGACTCGGCCAGTTGTTGCGTCACCCCCTGGCAGCGGCCGGCCAGGCGCTGGCATTCGGCCTGATTCTGCTGTCCATGGCGTTGATTGCACTGTTGCGCGGTGAGTTGCTGGACACTTGGCAGAACCAACTGCCCAAGGACGCTCCGAACTATTTCGCCTTGAATATCCTGCCCAATGACAAGCAGGCCTTCACCGACAAGCTGCTGGCGTTGTCGGCTCAATCAGCCCCGCTCTACCCAGTGGTACCCGGACGACTGATCAGCATCAACGGTAAGCCGGCGACGGAATTCGTCACCAAGGACTCCGCTGGCGACCGGGCGCTGCAACGCGACCTGAGCCTGACCTGGGCCGCCGACCTGCCAGAGGGCAACGTCGTCACGGCGGGGAACTGGTGGTCGCAACAGGCACCGGACGACATCCCGGGCGTCTCGGTCGAAGGTAAAGTGGCCGAAAACCTCCAGATCAAGCTGGGCGATCGCCTGGTCTTCAGCGTGGGGGGCGTCAATCGGGAAGCCAAGGTCACCAGCCTGCGGGAGATTAACTGGGACAATTTCCAGCCCAACTTCTTCATGATCTTCCAGCCCGGCACCTTGAAGGACCTGCCCGCCACCTACCTCACCAGTTTCTACCTGGCGGCGGGTCATGACTTGCAGATCGTCGAACTGTCCCGGGCTTTCCCCGCGGTAACCATCCTGCAAGTCGAGGCCCTGCTCGAACAGTTGCGCAGCATCCTGGCCCAGGTGACCCTGGCCGTGGAATACGTGCTGCTGTTTGTCCTGGCAGCTGGCCTGGCCGTGCTGTTTTCCGGTCTGCAGGCGACCCTCGACGAGCGGATTCGCCAGGGCGCTTTATTGCGCGCACTGGGTGCCGCACGGCCCCTGCTGATCAAGGCCCGACGGATCGAGTTCGGTCTGCTGGGAGCGGTCAGCGGCCTGCTCGCGGCCCTGGGCAGCGAACTGGTGAGCCTGGTGCTCTACCGCTATGCCTTCGACCTGCCCTGGCATCCGCATCCTTGGCTGCTGGCGCTACCGTTGATAGGCGCGCTGCTGATTGGCGCAGCCGGGGTCTTTGGTACCCGTCGAGCGCTGAACGCGAGCCCGCTGACAGTATTGCGCGAGGGTTGATAGACTTTCGGCTTCGCTATTACAAGAAAATGCCATGAGCCGTTATCGCCCACCCCGCACCGCCGGCACCGCGCTGATCACCCCCGAGGGTGAGGCGCGGATGCGCGCTGAATTCCATGAACTGTGGCACGTGCGCCGCCCCCAGGTGACCCAGGCGGTCAGCGAGGCGGCAGCCCAAGGGGATCGTTCGGAAAACGCCGAATACACCTACGGCAAGAAAATGCTGCGCGAGATCGACAGCCGCGTCCGCTTCCTCACCAAACGCCTCGAAGCGCTCAAAGTGGTGAGTGAAAAACCCAGCGACCCGAACAAGGTCTATTTTGGCGCCTGGGTCACCGTCGAAGACGAGGATGGCAAAGAAGCCCGTTATCGCATCGTCGGCCCCGACGAACTGGACTTGAAGCAGAACCTGATCAGCATTGACTCACCCTTGGCGCGAGCCTTGATAGGCAAGGCCCTGGATGCCGAGGTCAAGGTCCAGACGCCGACAGGAGAGAAGTTGGTCTACATCGTCGACATCACGTATTCGTAATCCGCGCCGTTAGAGTATGCAGACCGGTCGGCGCTTCCAATTCAATGTCAGCACCTCAACGGCGCGTGATCAGCCCTTGCCGTGCCACACGGATCAATTGCCGGATCACTTCAGGAGCGTCCGCCGCACTGGGGGACTGGATGACGGCCAGGTCGAAACTGTCATTGGCAAAGCGAGCCAGCGACTCACCGTCTTCGACAAACTGGATCAGGAACGCTGCAGGGCCGTGGTTGCGACGCGGCCAGCCGTCGAGATAGCGCAACAACGTTGGCTGGTGTGTACCGCCCAGGAGAATTTTCGGGTTGCGTTGCGTAAGGTTCGCCGTGATGGGCGCAAGACGTACAAGGGGGCTGGGAGCATTCATCGTGTCGTGTCTCTGCCTCAAAAGTCTGCATGGCAGGTGAGAGGCAACACCGAGCCAGCGCTTTAGCGGTATTTCGAAGCCCGTTCCTGGCTTCTGTCGGCGACGAAAGAGTCACCTGGCGCCCCGCAAGTAGCTGTTTAAATCGGCGCATGGGCAGCATCCTAGAGAAGCGGACCGGACAGTGTCAAGAATAGCTGCCATCTGAGGTAATGCTGTTCGTTTAAGCTCCCTCGCCAAGGGGGTTGTGGTGTCTGGGCAGACGTCATCGCGAGCAAGCTTTGCTCCCACAGACTTTGGCTTTGGCTTTTGATCTTGATCTTGATCTTGATCTTAGCGCCCCATCAACCACGCTGGCCGAACGCAGGCATTGCGCAGTGGGCATCCCGGCATGGAGGCCGGGATAGCCGCGCTGGGCCATGGATGGCCCTTCGCGGCGGGCCCACGGAGCAATGCCGGAGTGAGGGAACACCTCGCCTAGGCGAGGTGCCGAGTGGTGGGGCAAAGCGTTTTTGGTTACTTTTTGCGCTCCTCAAAAAGTGACCCGCCGTAAGGGCGGAACCATAAGCCGCCGTAATCGATGAAACGGATCTACCCACCATCCAAACCCCACAAAAAAAGGCGCCTCCTTCATTTCCGAAAGAAGCGCCTTTTTCTCGGGCATTTACCACACGTTCCTAGGCAATCACCCCGCAATAGCGCGATCAACCGACAACTTACCGCCACCTTCGATCAACACCGCAACACTCCCCGCCAGCAAGGCCAGGGCAAATTCATAACCATTGTTGGCCATGAACAACCCATTACCAATGTGCACAGAGAAAATCGCCACCAGCGACAGGAAAACCAAGCCCAGCGCCGCCGGACGCACCAGCAAACCGATGATCAAGGCCAGGCCCGCAAAAAACTCGGTGCCACCGGCCAGCGTCGCCATCAGGTAACCCGGGGTCAGGCCGATGCTTTCCATCCATTGCGCCGTTCCCGCCAGACCGTAGCCACCGAACAGGCCGAAGAGTTTCTGCGAACCGTGGGCTGCGAAAATGATACCTACCGCAATGCGCAAGACAGTCAAACCATAGCCGGCGCGGGTGGAAAGGATTTTGTTGATGAAAGGGCTCATAGCGTGCATTCCTTGGGAATAGGTTGGGGTTGGTCGCTATATTAATCAATAAAACTCATGTTAAAAGCGGAAAAAATCCGTAATACCAATCAATTTATTCGATCACTTGCGTGATGCAACCTTCTGCTCCCTCGGCTCCAACGACTCCCGCTCACGATCAAACGCCAGATAGTATTTGTTCACACTATTAACGTAGCTGACGGCGCTCATTCCTACCTGCTCCATGGCGATGCGCTCGACCTGGAAAAACCACTGGTTGGGGTTCAAGCCGCGACGCCGCGCTTCGGCACGCATGCCTTGGACGCGCTCAGGTCCCATATTGTAGGCGGCCAGGACAAAGGCCATGCGCTCGCGCTCGTTGAGCTTGGGGCTGGCGAAGAACTTGCGACGGATCAGCGCCAGGTATTTCGCGCCAGCCTGAACGTTGGCGTCCAGGTTCTGAATGTTATCGACACCGACCCGCTGGGCCGCCGACGGGGTGATCTGCATCAGTCCGGTGGGGCCACCGCCGTTGCGGGAGGTGGGCTGCAAGGCCGATTCCTTGAACGCCAGGGCCGCCAGGTTGAGCCAATCCATGCCTTGGGCCTCGGCATGTTTTTGCAGCACTGGGCGCAGGCTTTCCAAGCGTTGGCGGTCGGCGCGGGCCAACGGATAGTGAACCTGGTACAAGCGACGGTAGATGCGCAGGAAATCCGCGTCCTGGTTGGCCGGCACCTTGTAGGTCGCTAGGAAGCGGTCAATGCTCGCTCGCAGCATGGCGGCGTCGCGACGCACGAACCAGTACTCGTCGTTCGGCTCACCGATCAACAGCTGACGGTCGAAGCGCAGCTTGGGAAGGATTTTGCCCCAACGTTCGGCAATGGGTTGCTCGACGATGGTCAGGTGGAAAATCCCGCCCTGGACCATCTCCAGCACGTCTTCCACGGCCAGTGTGGGGTCGACCCATTCGATCTTCACCGGTGGCAATTTAAGCAGCGCCAGCTTCTGGTTGATCTGGCCCACCGCCTCCCCCGCTACACTGCCATTGGGCAGCGCCAGGGTCTTGCCGGACAGTTGTTCCACACGGGTGTAGCGCTTCTCGCCCTTGATGCCCACCAGCAACAACGGCACATCGGTGCGGATCGGATCGCTGGCGCTGACCGCATGGGCAGCCTGGGACTCGAGCAACTCGCCGGGGGCGACCAAGTCTCCCTCGCCCCGCTGCAAAGCGCCAAGCAACTGGTCCTTGGCCTTGGGAATGATCTTGAGGGTGATTTCCTGGCCATCGCGGGCATGGCCGTTGAGGTACTGCTCGAACGCCCGCAGTCGATGGTATTCAACGCCGATGGGTTGCCCCTGAACTTCACCGGAACTGTTGCGGCTCTGATTGACCAGAACGTTCAGCACCCGGCTGCTGCGGATCTGCGCAAGGTCGCGCACGGTGCCAGGCGCCACGGCCTGCACTGGTCCGGGCAGCCGCGCTTCTGCCGGCATCGGCAACCACAGCGAACAACACAACAGTAGCAACACTTGGGGACGTGTCATCTACTCTCCGCAAAGGACGACTGCTGGCCACCACCCTGAAAAAAAGGGGTGGGGTCGGCAGAAACAGAGCACCTGGGGCGCTGAAAAAGTGCGCAAGACTGGCACAACGCCGGCGTTTATACCAATCCGAGTTGTCCCACGACCTCGACAGACCGCCTCAACCCGTTGTAGTTCTTGGCTTTTCTTATAAATCTACAGCTCTGATATGCTTTCCGGCCTTTGGGCCGAGGTAGCACCATGCAACTCATCGATATCGGCGTCAACCTGACCAACCCCAGCTTCGCCGACAAACACCGGGCGGTGCTTGAGCGAGCTTTCGAGGCCGGGGTCTGCCAACTGGTCTTGACCGGCACCAGCGTCGAGGGCAGCGAGCAAGCGCTGGAGCTGTGCCATCAACTCGACGACAGCGGCGAGCGGCTGTTTTGCACCGCCGGCATTCATCCCCACAGCGCAAGCGAATGGACAGCCGACAGCGCCAGGCACCTCAAGGATCTGCTGTTGCAGGACCGGGTCCGCGCGGTGGGGGAATGCGGCTTGGATTTCAATCGGGACTTCTCCCCTCGCCCGCAGCAGGAAAAAGTCCTCGAAGAGCACCTCGCCCTCGCCGCGGCATTGCAACTGCCGGTCTTTCTTCATGAGCGCGACGCTGACCAGCGCTTGCTGGACATCCTGCGGGACTTTCGCGATCAGTTGCCGGCAGCCGTTGTGCATTGCTTCACCGGTGAAAAAAAGGCGCTGTTCAGCTACCTCGACCTGGACTTGCACATCGGCATCACCGGCTGGATCTGCGATGAACGCCGGGGCACTCACCTGCATCCCCTGGTGCGCGAGATCCCCCGCGGTCGTTTGATGCTCGAAAGCGACGCGCCGTACCTGCTGCCCCGCACGCTGCGGCCCAAACCCAAGAATGGTCGCAACGAACCGGCCTACCTCACGGAGGTCTTGCGCGAAGTCGCCTCGCACCGGGGCGAAACCCCGGATGACCTGGCAGCCCACACCACTGCCTGCGCCCGGGCGTTTTTCGGGTTGCCGACCCTTTCCGAATGAACCCACGACCCCTTGTGGGAGCGGACTTGCTCGCGCCCACTGGGGATTTGGTGGTCTTTTGATTCATATCAATCGAGTGGCACCTGAATGGCGGCAGAATAATGGCACCTTGCTGTTTCCGCTATCAGAGAAGACCTTCTATGGGTGCCTGGCTTAGCAATATCTCGCTGAAGTACAAATTCTGGGCGGTCAATGCCGTCGCCTTCGTCACGACCCTGCTGCTGGTGCTCTACGCGGTGCACCTGGAACAGCACGCGCGCAACCAGCTGGCCCAGGCGAACGCCCAGGCCCAGGCACGGTTGCTCGGTGCCTGGCCCGCAGGCCAACCACTGCCCAAGGCCGACGGCCTGTTGCTGTTGCAACGCGGCCAGATTCCGGTGTTCAACGAGCAGCCGCTGCCTTCCCTGGCGCAGGCCGATGGTTGGGTCGAGTTCAACACGGCATCGTTGTTGGACGACAACCCTTTGGTGGGCGCCGAAGTGGTCCGTCGAGGCGACGGTCAGCAGCTCGCCGTGCTGGCCCACGGTGCAAGCCTGGGCCAAGTGTTTGGCGAACGCTTCGGGCAATACGCGGCGGCGGTTTTCGTGCTGATGTTGGCCATGCTCGGCGCATCGCAGCTGTTGATCCGTTTTCTGCTAAGCCAGCTCAATACCTTGAAGGACGTGATGCTGCACGTGGAAAAAACCGGTGACCTGGCCGCACGCGTACCTTTGGCCGGCAGGGACGAAGTGGGTCAGATGGCGGCGGCTTTCAATGCCATGCAGGCCGGCTATCAACGGGTGGTCGACACCGTCGCCAGCACCGCGAGGCAACTGGACGGCGGCGCGGCGCGCCTGGCGTCGAGCATGAACGATGTGCGCCACGGCATGCTCGGCCAGCAGAGCGAAACCGATCAGGCCGCCACAGCCATCAACGAAATGACCGCCACGGTTCATCACATCGCCCAGCACGCCGGCGCCACGCGCGACTTGTCGCAAACCGCCGACACGCTGGCGGGCAATGGCCGCGAGGTGGTCAGCCGCGTACAGCAGTCGATTACCGGGCTCTCCACTGGAGTGCAGCAGACTGCCGGAATGATCCAGCGCCTGGCCGAAGACAGCCAGAAGATCAACAGCGTGGTCAGCGTCATCCACAGCATTGCCGAACAAACCAACCTGCTCGCCCTCAACGCGGCGATTGAGGCGGCGCGGGCCGGGGAAATGGGCCGGGGCTTTGCGGTGGTGGCCGACGAAGTGCGCAACCTGGCCAAGCGGGTACAGACCTCGACCGATGAAATCACCTCCATGGTTTCAGCCCTCCAGGCCGGGACCCGCGACGCTGTGGATTTCATGCAGGAAAGTTCGTACAAGGCCGACGACTGCGTACAGCAGGCCCGCGATGCCGGCGATGCGCTGGAACAGATCACCCGTGCAGTGGCGCAGATGCGCGAAAGCAACACCCAGATCGCCGTCGCGGCCGAGCAGCAAAGCCATGTTGCGGAGGAAATGAATCGGGCAGTGGTGAGCATTCGCGACGTCACGGAAGACACCGTGCGCCAGACGGTGGATTCGGCCACCACCAGCCATGAATTGGCGACATTGGCGGGGGAACTGAGCCAGGCGATTGGGCAGCTCAAGCTTTAGAACTGCTCATTGTGGCGAGGGAGCTTGCTCCCGCTGGGCTGCGCAGCAGACCTACTCACAACCGCGGAGTGTCAGGTGGATGAACTCAGCCTGTTTGGGGGCTGCTTCGCAGCCCAGCGGGAGCAAGCTCCCTCGCCACAAGAGCAGTCCCTCGCCGCATAGTTGAAAATTTTTGGCCGCCTATCGCTTCGATAGCCATCCACGATTCGCCGCGCCGCCCGGCCGAACCTATCCTTGGGTTATTCGGTTTCACCAAGGAGCAGCATCATGGGCAAACGTCATTCCAATCCCGCCGCCTGGCAATGGCACATCCTTCCCGGCCATCATCAACCCACCTCGCAGCTGATCGCCGTACCACTGTTCATCATCGGGTTCCTGCTGACGGTATCGGGGGTGATCAGCGCGAACCTGGCGGATATCGCCATCGGCATCATCGGTGTGATCGCAGCGCTCGGATTGCAGCGCCACGATCATGAAGCGCCCTAGCCGAAGATCGTGACCGTCTGCCGGCTCAGGGCGATCAGGCGGCCGTCGGCGCTCCAGCACTTCGCCGCGACGTGGCCATAGCCGTCCTGGGCGTGTTCGATTTCCGCCAGGTATTTGCACCAGTCCAGCGTGCTGAGCGCGAGCAATGGCTGGACGAACTCGATGGTCCAGGTCAGCGTGCTGCCCGGGGCCATTTGCGTGAGGTGCGGCAGCAGTGCCGGCGGCCAGGCATCCACCAGCGCCAGGATATGGGCCTCGTTCAAGGGCTCCTCCTTGACGTCGCCACGCAAGCGTACCCAACCGCCCATGCGCCGGGATGTGTTGCCGCTGAACGGCAAGCCACCGACGCTCCAGCACAGCGCCAGGTGCCGCATGAACTCCGGCGTGGCGCCTTTGACGTAGGGCAGCTCCTGGCACTGCTCCACAGGCTTGAACTCCGGCGCAGGATCAGCGGACACGGCCACCACGGAAGAACGCGACGCCCCGAAACTGCCCTGCACCACGGTCACCACCTGGCCGTTCTGCACCGCGCGCCCCAACACCTGGCTCACCGCCTTGCCTTCGCGCACGACCTCGACGTCAAAACTGACAGGCACATCAGGCTCCACCGGGCCGACGAAGGTGATCGCCAGCGAGCGCACCGGACGATCCGCCGGTACCCGGGCACGCATCGCCTCGTATTGCAGCGCCGCCACCACCCCGCCAAAACTGGCGCGCCCCTGGCCCCACTCAGGTGCGATGGTCACAGCGCCAGGCTGGCGACGCACAGCATCGATCAAATCGGAAAAGCGCATGGAGACCTCGAAAACAGAGGAAAAGGATGAAGGGATCTTACCCAGCCCGGGTGGACGACACAGGGTTCATTCTGGCCAAAGGGGCTGGCAGATAGGCCGCGAACCTGAACCCAACAAATATCGCCTGTGGGAGCGGAGGTGGGCTCAGGTTTTTTTGAAGCAACAGCCAACCAGCTTGTCGAGCACCTTGTCGGACTTGGCCTCGGCCTTCTCCATCGTGACCTGCCAGGTCGGCACGCAGGCTTGCAGATCGCTTTCTTCCTGGGCGCGGGCCAGCCATTGCCAGCAATCGTGCCAATCACCCAAGGCGCCCTGGGCCGACTTGAGGCGGGGCATCGCCGCTTCGGGCAAGCGGTCGAGTTCGGGGTAGGCCTCCATGGCGTAGCGCACGCGTTTGATCAGCAACCGCAAGCGGTGGCGATCGTGCGCCGGGTCGCGCAAGGCTTCACCGAGCTCCTTCCATTGTTTGTCCAGGCGTTTTTCAATGCGTTTGCGCAATCGCTTGAGCAGCCCTTCGCGTTGAGCTGCGCGCATGAAACGGGGAAACGCGTCGAGGATCATCAGCAGCTGGGCCAACTCGGGGCTACCGGCCACCCCAGGGTAGGCGTGGGTCATCTGCGCCCTGCGCCATTGGGCCGCTTGCGTCTGGCCGTGCTGCTCAAGATACGCTGCCAGCACTTCCCGATCACGCAAGGGCGTGGTCAGGGTGCCGACTGCCGAAGCGGCTGTTTCCAGCTGCTCGACACCGGGTAACCCGCGCAACGGACGCAACAAGCTGCGCAAACGACGCACCGTGGTGCGCAGGTCATGCAGCGCCTCGCTGTCGGTATTGGCATTCAAGCGTGCCTGACAGGCCAGCAGCCGCACTTCCAGGCCCAGTATCCGGGCCACCAGCCGATCGATCATGGGGCGTACTCCGTACGCAGCTTCGAGCGACAAGCTCCAAGCTGCAAGAGAGAAGCGATGCGCCCCCTCTTGCAGCTCGAAGCTAGCAGCTTGCCGCTGCTTTTATCTTTATCGCCCTGCGCGGGACTCACGAATATAGAAGCGCGCCTTCTCGGCCTTGCGGGCGCAGCCTTCGAATGCTTCGAACTGCTGCTGGGTCTTGGCGCCCGTCAGCAACGACAGGGCCTTGGAGTAGCTGACGGTACCGGCAAAGCCTTCGGCCTTGGCCAGGTCCAGTTCGTGCCAGGCGCTGTCGAGCTGGCTGCCGCAACTGTCACGGTAAGCGGTCTTGCCTGCACAACCGGCCAGGGTCAGGACCATCAGGGATGCCACCAAGGGTAGGCAAATCCGGGCTTTCATCGATTACACCTCAAGTCAGGTAAAACAGTCGTGCTGATAAGACGGTCCCGCCGGCAAAAAGTGCCTTGCCAGACCGCTTCTATTCAAGTGTGGACGAGAATACGCAAATGCCACCCCGACGTGTCAAAAAACGACGCTTGCGCCGCAACGATTGAGCCGGGCCGTCGATGGGTGCATTGTTGAACCTGATCGATAAGAGGCCGGCTCATGACAAAACGTGTGGCATTGGTATTGGGGTCGGGCGGCGCCCGGGGCTATGCCCATATCGGCGTGATCGAGGAAATCGAACGACGTGGCTACGACATCGCCTGCATCGCCGGTTGCTCCATGGGGGCCGTCGTGGGTGGGATCTATGCCGCCGGCAAGCTCGACGAGTACCGCAACTGGATCGAAAGCCTCGACTACCTGGATGTCCTGCGGCTGGTGGACGTCAGTTTTCGCCTGGGGGCCATTCGCGGAGAAAAAGTCTTCGGGCAGATTCGCAAGATCGTCGGCGAGCTCGACATCGAAGATTTGCGCATCCCCTACACGGCCGTCGCGACCGACCTGACCAACCAGCAGGAAATCTGGTTCCAGGAGGGCTGCCTGCACCAGGCGATGCGCGCCTCGGCGGCGATTCCCAGCCTGTTCACCCCAGTCATGCAAGGCAACCGGATGCTGGTGGATGGCGGCTTGCTCAATCCGTTGCCGATCGTGCCGGTGGTGTCGAGCCATTGCGATCTGATCATCGCGGTCAACCTCAACGCCACCAATCAGAAACAGTACGCGCTGCCGGTGATCCCGCGTCCCGCGGCGTTCCGGCGGCGCTTCGATACCCTGGTCAACTCCTTGGGTTCACGCCTGCCCTTTCGCCGCAGGCAGGCCGAGCAACTGTTGTTGCTGGAACAGGAAGCCTTGCGGGCCGAAGCCGCCGAGATCAATCCTTGGATCGAATCGGCCGAGCCCGAAGGCCAACAACCGGCCGCGGCGCCAGAAACCGACGGCGCACCGAAATCCGCCACCGGTTCGTTCATCATCGACAACGTCGGGCCGGCCTCGTTACTGGACCTGATCAACCAGAGTTTCGAGGTGATGCAGACGTCGCTGGCCCAGTACAAGATCGCCGGCTACCCACCGGATGTGCTGATCAACGTGCCGAAGCGAGTGTGTCGGTTCTTTGAGTTCTACAAGGCGCCGGAATTGATCGCGTTGGGACGACAGATTGCCAGCGATACGTTGGATCGCTATGAGGATGAGCAGAACTGAATAGGGTCACTGGCCTGCTGTGGCGAGGGGATAAATCCCCTTGCCACAACAGCGCTTGGCTTAAACCTTGTGGTTAACCCACCAACCGATACCCCACCCCCGCCTCGGTGACAATGAACCGGGGGCGGGTCGGGTCGTCGGCCAGTTTCTGGCGCAGGTGACCGACCACGATCCGCAGGTAATGACTGTCTTCGGTGTGGGTCGGGCCCCAGATGTCCTTGAGCAATTGCTGCTGGGTGATGACCCGCCCAGGATGCCGCGCCAGTTGCGCCAGCACGGCATATTCCTTGCGGGTCAGGGCCACTTCGGCACCGTCCAGCAGCACCCGGCGATACGCCAGGTCGACCGTCAGCGGGCCGAATGTCAGCGCGGCTTCCTGTGGCTCGCCCGCCGGCGCCTGGCGCAACAAGGCGCGGACCCGGGCGAGGAACTCCTGGATGCCGAACGGCTTGGTCACGTAATCGTTCGCCCCGTTATCCAGCGCCTCGACCTTCTGCGCTTCGCTGGCCCGCACCGAAAGCACCAGCACCGGCACCGTCGACCATTGGCGAAACTCACGCAGCACCTGTTGGCCGTCCATGTCCGGCAGGCCCAGGTCGAGCACCAGCAGATCGGGTTTGTTCAAGGCCGCCTGCGCCAGCCCTTCGGTACCGGTACCGGCTTCCAGCACCTTGTAGCCTTGGGAAGAGAGACTGATGCGCAGGAATTTGCGGATCTGCGGTTCATCGTCGATGACCAGGAGGGTCGCGGTCTGGCTCATAGGGTCCGTTCAATGCAATCAACTGGAAAAGAGAGTAACCCAGAACCCTTCAGGCTTCATTTTCCAAGCCCGGTTGCGCCTGCAACGGCAGGTGCAGGGTGATGCGGGTACCGTGGCCGTCGAGCCCATCGCCGACGCTGATCCGCCCGCCATGGGCGCCGATCATGCCCTGGCAGATCGCCAGGCCTAGTCCGGTGCCCTGCCCGCCTCGATCGCCACGGGCGGCGGTGTAGAACATGTCGAAGATTTTCTCCCGCTCATCCTCGGGAATCCCGGGGCCCTCGTCGGCGACCGCAAAGCGCACCTCTGTGTCAGTGGTCTCGACACTCATCAGCAGCCGCCCGTGGGCCGGTGAAAATCGCGCCGCATTCTCCAGCACGTTCACCAAGGCCTGCTCGATCAACGCGGCATGGACATACAGCAACGGCAGTTCGGCAGGCACCTCGATGCCCACCGCCAGCGGCGCCAGCACGGCTCGCAGACGGTTCAACGCACTGCCGACGATATCGGCCGGTGCGACCCAGTCGCGCGCGAGTTTCAGGGCGCCGTGGCCGAGACGGGTCATGTCCAGCAGGTTCTGGATGTAGCGATCCAGGCGCTCGGCCTCATCGCGGGTGCCCTCGAGCAGCTCGCGTCGGTCCTCCATCGGGATCGCTTCCCCCAGCGCCAGCAGGCTGTCGATGCTGCCGCGCATGGCGGTCAGCGGTGTGCGCAAGTCATGAGACACCGACGCGAGCAAGGCGCTGCGCAGTTGCTCGGTTTCCCCGTGCAGACGCGCGGCCTCCAGGTCCTGGGCCAGTTGCGCCCGGGCCAGTGCCTGGGCCAGGGGCTGGCTAAGGGCAGCCAATAAACGCCGACGCTGACCGCTCAGGGGCTTGCCTTCCGTCGGGCATACCCCGAGCAACGCCAGCGGCCCGCCCTCCGCCGATAGCGGCCACCACCACCAGCGCCCCGAGGGCAGCGTACCGGTACCGGCGCCGGCCGGTTGATCGTGTTGCCAAGCCCAGTCGGCCGCGGCGCGCTCGGCTTCAGTGAACGTCATCGGTGCGCCGCTTTCGACCTTCCAGCCAGCCTGGCCGTCGCGGTTAAGCAAGCACAATTGCAGGTCATGCCAGCCATCGAGGTGCTGCGCGGCGGCGCTGATGACGGCCTGACGGTCGGTGGCGGCGGTGAGTTTGCGCGACAGGTCGAGCAATTCGCCTGTCTCCTCCTGGGTGTCGCGCAGGGCTTGCAACTGACGTCGCTGACGGGCCGCGAGATTGCCGGTCAGGGTCGCCATCAGGAGGAAGAACACCAGCGTCAGCACGTCCTCTTCACGCTGGATGGTGAAGGAGAAATTCGGCGGGATGAACAGGAAGTCATAAGCCAGGAACGACAGCGCCGAGCAGGCCAGCGCCGGCCCGAGACTGCTGCGCACCGCCACCAGCAAGACCGCCATCAAGAACACCAGGGAAATATTGGGCAGCGCCAATAGCCCCGAAATCCCCCAGGCCAATGCACTGGCCGCCACGGTCGCCACCAGCGCCAGCACATAATCGAAGCCGGTCTGCACGGCGCTTGAGCGCACGCGGGCGGGACGTGGTTGTTCGTCACTGTCCAGCACGTTGATCTCCAGCCCTCGGGCATCGCGCAGCAAGCGTGACGCCAGGCCGCCACCGAACCAGCGTCGGCGCAGCCTTGGCCGCGACTGGCCCACCAACACCAGAGTGGCGCGCCGCTCCGTGGCGTGCTGGATCAGGGTTTTCGCGACCTCGCCGGCCCGCAGCAGCACAACTTCGCCACCCAGGCGTTCGGCCAGTTGCTGGGCATTCTGCAAGCGCTGGCGCGAGGGCTCGTCACGGGCGCTGCCATTGTCGACGTGCACCAGACTCCAGGGCAGATGCCGACGCTGGGCCACCCGGCTGGCGTGACGCACCAGGCGTTCGGCCTGAAGATCACCGTCGACGCCCACCAGCAGCCGACCGCGCACCGCCGGCGCCGCCTGGCCCAGCTGTCGATAGCCTTGGGCAAGATCGTTGTCGACTTGGGCTGCGGCGGTCTGCATCGCCAGTTCACGCAACGCGGTCAAGTTGGTCTGGGTGAAAAACGCATCGATCGCCGCCCGGGCCTGTTCCGGCACGTAGACCTTGCCATCGCGCAGGCGCTCCAGCAGTTCCCGGGGTGGCAGGTCGATCAGCAGCAGCTCATCGGCCTCCTGCAAGACCCAGTCCGGCAACGTCTCGCGTACCTGCACGCCGGTGATGCCGCGCACCTGGTCATTGAGGCTTTCCAGGTGCTGGACATTGACGGTGGTGTAGACGTCGATGCCGGCGGCGAGCAGTTCCTGAATGTCTTGCCAGCGTTTGGCATGGCGACTGCCGGGTGCGTTGCTGTGAGCCAGTTCGTCCACCAGGGCCAGGCTGGGGCGGGCGGCGAGCAAGCCATCGAGGTCCATTTCCTCGAGCATCACGCCGCGATACTCCGAGCGCACCAGCGGCTGTTGCGCCAGGCCGCCGAGCAGTGCTTCGGTTTCGCTGCGACCGTGGGTCTCCACCACGCCGGCAATGACTTTCACACCCTGGCGCATCCGGGCATGGGCCGCCTGCAACATGGCAAAGGTCTTGCCGACACCGGGCGCCGCGCCCAGGAAAACCTTGAGCCGACCGCAACCGTTGCGGGGCAGATTGGCTAACAGTGCGTCGGCGCGGCCGGAGTCGCTCATGCTGGGTGTTCTCTTGTTTGGAAAGGGTTCTTACAGTTTTTCCAGGGCCAGGTTCAGCGCCAGCACATTCACCACCGGCGGCCCCACCAGGGGTTGTTCGATGTGGGCATCGAGCAGTTGCTGCAAGGTTGCAATCGGCAGGTTGCGCGCGGCGGCGACACGCGCCAGTTGATAGGCAATCGCCGCCGGTGGCAAGTGCGGATCCAGGCCGCTGCCAGAGGTGGTCAGCAAGGCTAGCGGAACCGGACCCTGACCGGGCACTTGGAGCTTGCGGGCATCATCGAACACCCGCGTCGCCAAGGCCGGATTGCTCGGGGCGAGGTTGCTGGCGCCACTGGCGACCGTGGCAAAAGCGCCGGCCGAGGGCCGTGGGTGAAACCAGGCATCGCCGGTAAAATCCTGGGCGATCAACGTTGAACCACGGACCTTGCCCTCGGCATCCTGGACCAGACTGCCATTGGCCTGGACGGGAAAGGCGACTTGCGCCACGCCGGTGACGACCAGTGGGTAAGCGACGCCAGTGAGCAGGGTCATCAGAAACAATAGGCTCAAGGCCGGGCGAATCAGAGTGGACATCTCAAAACCCTCGAATAAGAAACCGCAAATTTCCAGGCATACGTCGTTGTGGCGAGGGAGCTTGCTCCCGCTAGGCTGCGCAGCAGCCCCAAAGCCTGCTATCTCGATGCATCAGACAAAGCAGTGCTGAGTTTCTTTGAGGCTGCTGCGCAGCCTAGCGGGAGCAAGCTCCCTCGCCACAAAGTCAATAGCCGGCATTAGTAGGCTCATACCAACCCCAACGCCGTCAGCAACATATCGATCGCCTTGATCCCCACGAACGGCACCACAATCCCACCCAGGCCATAGATCAACAGGTTGCGCCGCAACAGCGCCGCCGCGCTCGCGGCCTGCACCCGCACGCCGCGCAGGGCCAAAGGGATCAGCACGACGATGATCAAGGCGTTGAAGACGATGGCCGACAGGATGGCGCTCTGCGGGCTGCTCAGATGCATGATGTTCAACACGCCCAGTTGTGGATAAATCGAGGCAAACAACGCCGGCAGGATGGCAAAGTACTTGGCCACATCGTTGGCGATGGAAAAGGTGGTCAGCGCCCCACGGGTCACCAGCAGTTCCTTGCCGATCTGCACCACATCCAGCAGCTTGGTCGGGTCGCTGTCGAGGTCGACCATGTTGGCCGCCTCGCGCGCCGCCTGGGTGCCGTCGTTCATCGCCATGCCTACATCTGCCTGGGCCAGGGCCGGGGCATCGTTGGCGCCGTCACCGCACATGGCCACCAGCCGACCGTCATTCTGCTCATGCCGGATGCGCGCCAGTTTTTTCTCTGGCGTGGCTTCGGCCAGCACATCATCGACGCCCGCCTCGGCGGCAATCGCCGCCGCCGTCAGTGGGTTGTCACCGGTCACCATCACCGTGCGGATCCCCAATTTGCGCAGCTCGGCAAAACGCTCGCGGATCCCCGGCTTGACCACATCCTTCAAGTGGATCGCCCCCAGCAGCTTGCCGTCGGCGCAAACCAGCAACGGCGTACCGCCGCTTTGGGCGATCTTGTCGACTTCCCGCGCCAGCGCCGAGGGCAACTCATTGCGCGCAAGGCCAATGAAACTGAGCAACGAATCCACCGCGCCCTTGCGGTACACATGCCCCTGGTAATCGACACCGGACAACCGGGTTTCGGCACTGAAGGGCACGGCCAGCAACGAGTCCTTGCCGGGTTCGGGTTGTGCATGCAGGCCCCGCAGGTACTCGACGATGGACTTGCCCTCGGCCGTCTCATCGGCCAACGAGGCGAGCAAGGCGCCTTCGGCCAACTGCTGAGGGCTCACACCGGGAGCGGCGTGGATCGCGGCGCAGCGACGATTGCCAAAGGTGATGGTGCCGGTCTTGTCCAGCATCAGCACATGCACGTCCCCCGCCGCCTCCACGGCACGGCCGGACTTGGCGATTACATTCAGGCGTACCAGCCGATCCATCCCGGCGATGCCAATGGCCGATAACAGCCCGCCAATGGTGGTCGGGATCAAGGTCACCAACAGCGCCACCAGAAACACCAGCGGCAGATTGCCGTTGGCGAAGTGGGCAAACGGTTGCAGCGTCACCACCACCAGCAGGAAGATCAGGGTCAGGCCGATCAGCAGGATGTCCAGCGCGACTTCATTGGGTGTCTTCTGGCGCTTGGCGCCTTCGACCAGGGCGATCATGCGGTCCAGGGTGGATTCGCCAGGGTTGCTGGTAATGCGCACCAGCAACCAGTCGGAAACCAGCCGGGTATTGCCGGTGACGGCAGACCGGTCGCCACCCGATTCGCGAATGACCGGTGCCGATTCGCCGGTGATCGCCGCTTCGTTGACCGCCGCGATGCCCTCGATCACTTCACCGTCGCCGGGGATCATTTCCCCGGCCTCGACGCGCACCACGTCGCCCTTGCGCAGGCGGGTGGCCGGGACCACTTCAAAACCACTGGCGCTCTGGCGCCGGGCACTCAGGCCTTCGCTCCCGGCCTTGAGGCTATCGGCCCGGGCCTTGCCACGACCTTCGGCCAAGGCTTCGGCGAAGTTGGCGAACAGCACCGTGAACCAGAGCCAAAGGGCTATTTGCGCGGCCACGAACGTCGGCACGGCACTGTCGGGGATAAAGCACAGCACGGTGGTGAGGATCGCGGTCAGCTCCACCACCAACATCACCGGGGCGCGGTGCAACTGGCGCGGGTCGAGTTTGCGCAAGGCTTGCACCAACGCCGGCCGCCACAGGGCCGAAATGGCGGTCTTAGGTTGCTCCGGCGCCTTGGCGACGGCGGCTTTGCTCATCGGCATATTCATCATCAGATCCTCAGAAGCCCATGCTCAGATGTTCGGCAATCGGCCCCAGGGCCAGGGTCGGCAGGAAGGTCAGGCCGCCCACCAGCAGGATGGTCACGGTCAGCAACGTCACGAACAGCGGGCCATGGGTCGGAAAGCTGTTCTGGCCGATCGGCGCGGTTCTCTTCAGCGCCAGGCTACCGGCCAACGCCAGCACCGGCAGGATGTAGCCGAACCGCCCGATCAACATGCCCAGGCCCAGCATCAGGTTATGAAACGGCGTGTTGGCACTGAAACCACCGAATGCCGAACCGTTGTTGGCGCCCGCCGAGGTGTAGGCGTAGAGCAATTGGCTGAAGCCGTGGGCGCCGGGGTTGCTCACAGCGGCGGCAGGCCCGGGCAGGCTCGCGGCGACGGCACCCAGTACCAGCACGCTCACCGGCATCACCAACAAGGTCACCACCAGCAGTTGCACTTCCCGGGCACCGAGTTTCTTGCCCAGGTACTCCGGGGTCCGGCCGATCATCAGGCCAGCCAGGAACACCGCGATCAACACGTTCAGCAACATCCCGTAGAGCCCGGCCCCGACGCCGCCGAAGATCACCTCGCCGACCATCATGTTCACCAGCGAGACCATGCCACTGAGGGGGTTGAGGCTGTCGTGCATGGCATTGACCGAGCCGTTGGACGCCGCCGTGGTGGTCACCGACCAAAGCACCGTGGCGGTGGTGCCAAAGCGCGCTTCCTTGCCCTCCAACGGCGCGGTCTGCTCCACCGCAGCGTTGTTTAGCGCCGGATTGGGCTGATACTCGGCCCACAGCGAAGTGGCGCCGCCGATCAGGAACAACACGAGCATGCAGGCGATGATCGCCCGGCTCTGGCGCAGGTCCTTGACGTAATGGCCGAAGGTGAACACCAACGCGACGGGGATCAGGATGATCGAGGCGAGCTCGAACAGATTGCTCCAGGCCGTCGGGTTCTCGAACGGGTGCGCCGAGTTGACGCCGAAGAAGCCACCGCCGTTGGTGCCCAGTTGCTTGATCGCGATCTGGCTGGCGGCCGGGCCCAATGGGATCACCTGGTCGGCGCCCTGCATCGTGGTGACCCCGTGCACATAGTGCGCGAACGTCTGCGGCACGCCCTGCCACACCAGGAACAACGCCAGCAGCAAGCACAGCGGCAGCAGTCCATAGAGTGTCGCGCGGGTCATGTCGACCCAGAAATTGCCCAGGGTCTGGGTGGTCTTGCGCCCGATCCCGCGACACAGCGCCACCAGCACCGCCAGGCCCGTCGCCGCGCTGACGAAGTTCTGCACGGTCAGGCCAACCATCTGGCTCAGGTAGCTCAGGGACGCTTCGCCGCTGTAGGACTGCCAGTTGGTATTGGTCATGAAACTGACGGCGGTGTTGAACGCCTGGGTCCACTCCATGTTCGGCAATTGCTCGGTGTTGAGCGGTAAATAGCCTTGCAGCAACAAAATCGCAAACAACAACACAAACCCCGCGAGATTGAAGGCAAGCAAGGCCAAAGTGTATTGCTGCCAGCTCTGCTCGACCGCAGGGTCTACACCGGCCACGCGATAGCATCCGCGCTCCAGCGGCCCGAGAACCGGGGAAAGCCACGTTCGCTGGCCTTCCATGACTTTGTAATAGAACCGTCCGAGAAAGGGAGCCGGAACCAGCACCAGCGCGAAAAAGGCGAGGATCAGCCCGTAGTCATAACCGTGCATAACCGCTCCTAGTTCCGGTCCGCGAGCAACAGCGCAACCAATAGGTAAATGAACAGCGCCACTGCCAGCAGCAGCGACACCCCGTCCAGGACACTCATGGGACTTCTCCGTGATACGGCGTCGTGCCGCGTGTGGAGTAATTGTCGGCAGGGAGGCTGTAAAGGAACGAGATCTAGGGTGGGGCTGGGGGGTAAAGAATCCGTAAAAAGTGTTGGGTGGTTGGCTGGGTGGTTGGCTGGGCGGGTCTCTTCGCGAGCCCGCTCCCACAGAGATTTGTGGTGTGTATGAAATCGACCGCTCACCGCAAGACCAGTGTGGGAGCGGGCTTGCTCGCGAAGGCGGCATCATCAACACCAACGCCCTCAACTGGCGCACAACAGGGGAACATCAAGCAGGGAACATCCCCGATACGACACGATTTCACCCATTACGACCGCTCTCGTCACACTGGCACGCCCACTGCACTGCCCTCCCCAGCGCTTTTGCTATGGATCGAGGGGAGCCACCGATGAACACACAACTCAAACCCACCCTGGGCACCCTGCATTTATGGGGAATTGCGGTCGGCCTGGTGATTTCCGGCGAGTATTTCGGCTGGAGTTACGGCTGGGGCGTCGCCGGCACGCTGGGGTTCCTGGTCACCTCATTCATGGTCGCGGCCATGTACACCTGCTTCATCTTCAGCTTCACCGAGCTGACCACCGCCATTCCTCACGCCGGCGGACCGTTCGCCTACAGCCGCCGGGCCTTTGGCGAGAAAGGTGGATTGATTGCCGGACTGGCGACACTGATCGAATTCGTCTTCGCCCCGCCTGCCATCGCCCTGGCCATCGGCGCCTACCTGAACGTGCAATTCCCGGCACTCGACCCGAAACACGCCGCCGTCGGTGCCTACATCGTGTTCATGGGCCTGAACATCCTCGGGGTAAAGTTGGCCGCGACGTTCGAGCTGATTGTCTGCGTATTGGCTGTGCTCGAACTGCTGGTGTTCATGGGCGTCGTCGCCCCGGCCTTCAGCTTCAGCAACTTTGCCTTGAACGGCTGGGCCGGAGCCGATGCATTCAGTGCACCCGCGATTGCCGGGATGTTTGCCGCCATTCCCTTCGCCATCTGGTTCTTCCTGGCCATCGAAGGCGCCGCCATGGCGGCCGAAGAAGCCAAGGACCCGAAACGCACGATTCCCAAGGCCTACATCAGCGGCATCCTGACCTTGGTGATCCTGGCGATGGGTGTGATGTTCTTTGCCGGCGGCGTCGGCGACTGGCGCACCCTGTCGAACATCAACGACCCGCTGCCCCAAGCCATGAAAACCGTGGTCGGCGAAAGCTCCGGCTGGCTGCACATGCTGGTGTGGATCGGCCTGTTCGGTCTGGTGGCCAGTTTCCACGGCATCATCCTCGGCTACTCGCGCCAGTTCTTCGCCCTGGCCCGCGCCGGCTACCTGCCCGTCTCGCTGGCCAAGCTGTCACGCTTCCAGACCCCGCACCGAGCCATCGTTGCCGGCGGCGTGATCGGCATCGCCGCGATCTACAGCGACGGCCTGATCAACCTCGGCGGCATGACCCTGACCGCCGCGATGATCACCATGGCCGTGTTCGGCGCCATCGTCATGTACATCATGAGCATGCTCAGCCTGTTCAAACTGCGCAAAACCGAACCCAACCTGGAACGCACCTTCCGTGCCCCCGGCTATCCCCTCGTGCCAGGCATCGCCCTGGTGCTGGCCGTGGTGTGCCTGGTGGCGATGGCCTGGTTCAACGCGTTGATCGGACTGATCTTCCTCGGCTTCATGGTGGTGGGTTTCCTGTATTTCCTGCTCACCGCCCAACTACGCGCCGACGCCCCGGCCGATGCGATGTTGACCGGGCTGTGAGGTGAACCCGGCGCAACGGGCGTAGTATGGAACCACTGCGAACGACCTTCGCTCATAAGTGGTAGGTGCGATGGACAGGTGTCCATTGCACCCTCAAGGAGAGCCCTATGCCCTGGTATGCCTGGTTGATTCTGATCGTTGCCATCGGCTCGATCGTCGGTGGCTTAATGCTGCTGCGCGACACCGCCAACAAGGTCGAGCTGACGGATGAACAGCGCAAGCGCGTGGCCGAGCGCAATGCGGAAATGGATGCGAAGGAGGCCAAGGATCGGTGATCACTTGGCTTACGCAGCACTTTTGTGGCGAGGGAGCTTGCTCCCGCTGGGGCGCGAAGCGGCCCTGAAATGGTTGGGGCTACTCCGTAGCCCAGCGGGAGCAAGCTC
>NZ_JBMDJD010000089.1:0-450 GCF_057809015.1 Pseudomonas sp. FG6 | reverse complement strand
TGCCCGCGATCAACGTGAAGCGGGTTTACCGGGTGATGCGTGATCACAATCTGCTGCTTGAACGGCGGATCAAACAGCCCGGCGTGCCGCGTCGGCACGAAGGCCGTATTGCCGTGAAAACCAGCGATACGCGTTGGTGCTCGGACGGCTTTGAGTTCCGCTGTGAGGACGGCGCCAAACTGAGCGTTACCTTCGCCCTTGACTGCTGTGACCGCGAAGCCATCGGCTGGATCGCCAGCCCGACCGGGTACAGCGGCGATGATATCCGCGACTTGATGCTGGAAAGCGTGGAGAAGCGCTTTGGTGATCAACTGCCCGTCACGCCGGTGCAATGGCTAAGCGATAACGGCTCGGCGTACACCGCCGAACAGACGCGCCTGTTTGCTCGGCAGATCGGTTTGCAGCCGGTGACCACACCTGTGCGCAGCCCGCAGAGCAACGGCATGGCCG
>NZ_JBMDJD010000088.1:0-542 GCF_057809015.1 Pseudomonas sp. FG6 | reverse complement strand
GGCTTGCTGTACTGGATGATCTTGCCGTCCTTCATGATCGCGATACGGCTGCCCAGTTTCAGGGCTTCGTCCAGGTCATGGCTGACGAACACGATGGTCTTGTGCAGCTTGCGTTGCAGTTCCAGCAGCTCGTCCTGCAGGCCTTGGCGGATCAGCGGGTCGAGGGCCGAGAACGGTTCGTCCATCAGCAGGATGTCGGCGTCCATCGCCAGGGCGCGGGCCAGGCCGACCCGTTGCTGCATGCCACCGGACAACTCGTCGGGCTTCTTGTTGCGCCATTGGGTCAGGCCCACCAGTTCAAGCTTGTCGTCGACCAGCTTGCGGCGTTCCTTTTCCGGTCGGCCCTGCATTTCCAGGCCGAAGCTGATGTTCTCGCGCACCGTCAACCAAGGCATCAGGGCGAACTTCTGGAACACCATGGCGATGCGCTTGGTGCGCATCATCTTCAGTTCGGCAGGGGTACAGGAGGCGATGTCGATCTGCCGCCCTTCGTGCTCGACGAACAACTTGCCACGGCTGACGGTGTTCAAGCCGTTGATGCA
>NZ_JBMDJD010000087.1:0-674 GCF_057809015.1 Pseudomonas sp. FG6 | reverse complement strand
TGAACGAGCCCCATGAAAGACAGGACACCGTTTCCCCCTTACGATAAGGGATAGGCAAACGGTTATGTTTATGACTAATAGCAACGATAAGAGTGGGGAGCTTTTGGGCCAGGAGCGGCGGCGCCGCTGGAGCCCAGAGCAAAAGCTGGCCATGGTTCGCGAGAGCCTTGAGCCAGGGCAAAGCGTGTCGGTCGTCGCTCGGCGCAACGGTATCAATGCCAACCAGTTGTTCCAGTGGCGCAAGCTGTATCAGGACGGCAGCCTGTCGGCGGTCAGTGCTGGCGAGGCCGTGGTGCCCGCTTCCGAGCTGAGCGATGCGCTCAAGCAGATCCGTGAACTGCAACGGATGCTGGGCAAGAAAACAATGGAAGCGGAAATCCTCAAAGAGGCCGTGGAGATCGCCCGGTCGCGAAAATGGATTGCGCACTCACCCTTGTTGCCGGGGGACGACCAGTGAAACTGGTCAGCGAATGTCTCGGTGTGGCGCGCTCGCAATTAACGGTTCGAATCAAGCAATCGGTGTCGCCCAAAGCACGGCCAAGCAGGCCGGTGAATGACGCTGAGTTGGTGGCCGAAATCCAGCAACAGGTCAGCGAATTGCCCAGCTATGGCTACCGTCGAGTCTGGGGATTGCTGCGTCGCGCCCGTGAAACCCAGTTGCTGCCCGCGATCAA
>NZ_JBMDJD010000086.1:0-881 GCF_057809015.1 Pseudomonas sp. FG6 | reverse complement strand
GCAATCAGCGGCGACTGGCGCACATCGCTCATCAGCGTCAACTGGTCGACCACCTCGCCCAGGCTGGCCGGTTGACGGGTGCGCAGGCTGTTGAGAAACACCAGCCAGGCGCTGGCGTAGTCCTGGAAATAACGTTCGGTGAGACGCGCCTTGAGCTCGTGCGGTGTCAACCGGGTATCGATTTCGCTGGGCTTGTCGCTGAGCACCCAGTCGATTTCTTCCCGGCGCGCCTGGGCGATCTCATCGATGGCCTGACGCACCTGGCCCTCCCAAGCCTGGCGCGTGAACACACCCGCGACACTGGCCTTGGAAGAGAACAGCAACCCGGCCTCGGTGTCGCCCACCATCTGTTGCAGGCCCAGGGCCGGGTAGTGATTCGTCGCCTCGTCCAACACCTGTTTGTACAGGCTGGCTTCGGCGTTGCGCTGCCCCAGTTGGCCGAGCAACACCTGCCGGGCCTGGGCCACCAGCCGCGGGTCGGCCTCGATGCGCCAGTCGGGGTGCAGGGGCAATTGCTGCGCATAGAACTGCCACAGGTTGGGCGTCAGGCTTTGCCACAGCCCCGGCGATATACCGGCTCGGCTGGCCTGCGCGCCCAAGGTCTTGGCAAGGAACGTGGCATCGGTTTTGTCCGGGTGCGCCATCATCAGATAGGCCTTGAGCGGGTCGTAGGCCTCCCGAGCACGCTCGGCGCGTTCAGGACTGCCCGGCGCGAGCTTGACCAGCGCCTCCAATTGCTCACGCAAACGGGCCGCCGCCGGGTCGCGAATCAGCCGCCCGTTGGCCTCGACATACTGCGGCCACAGCGCGTCGCGCACGGTTTGGTTGCGATTCAGGCCAAAGCGCTGGTACCACGGCGCACCGTGTACGAGGCGATCATC
>NZ_JBMDJD010000085.1:0-1075 GCF_057809015.1 Pseudomonas sp. FG6 | reverse complement strand
TGGGTCTTGACGCGCTTGATGCAGTGTTCCTGTGTGGTTTTTTCTTCCGTCAGCAGGTGGAAGCGGTTGTAGCGGCGTTCGACCTGGCGCACCACCTGCCCGCCGACCATCAGGCTGGCGGTGCTGCCGTATTCATAGCTAGCGTCGAGTTTGTACAGCGGGTCCATCCCGTCTTCCCAACTGACGGTTTCACCGGCGCCGAGAAAGTTACGGCCGGTGTAGCTGAAGACCATGTCGATCATCGTTTCATCGGCGTTCGATTGACCGAAATCCGGGTAATTGCGATGGCGGGTGACCCGAGGCAGGTTGGCCCGCACGACGCCGCCCGGATAGGGATGGCCAGTGTCGGCGTAGTCGATGGTTTCACAACCACCCACCGGGGTCTTGACCTCGTGCAGGCACAAAATGTTGCGGATCGGTCCGTTGCCATAGCCAAAACGCCAGGAACCCCTGTCGGGGGTGGGCAATACAATTTCGGTGACCCAACCACTGGCGTTGAGCTTCATCTCATAACGCGCCAGCGCCTCGCCGCCTGGGCCTTCGGGGCGCACGAGAATTTCCACCCACTCATCGCCGGCGTGGCGGTTAATGCGCAGCAGCTCGCCCTGGGCGTCGCTGATGCTTTGCAGGCACTGCCCGCCCCGGAACGAGGTATAGGCCAGCGTGAGGCTATGACCGGCGGGCGACTTGAGGCTCACGGGCAAGGCGACCCGGGTAAGAACACCGCCGATCTGGAGTTCCTCGACCATTCCGGACTTGTGCACAACGCGATAGCGCTCGTTGCCCAGGTACTCGAAGTGGAAGCTGTCGAGTTTCTTTTCCTTGATGTCCGGCAGGGGGCCACTGCCGGTCACCTTGAAGGTCTCCCCGGTACTCAGGGCCAGGATGCTGTCACTGGGCGTGAATTGGCTCAGGTTCAAGTTCCAGCCGACCCCGAAGCCGGAGTCCAGGATGTTGATTGGGCTGAAGGTCAGGTTCAGCGGGAAAGCCGGGCCGTTGAGCCAATTGCTCTGGACTTCGGGCAGGTCGATGGAAACGGTGTATTGCCCGGTGCGGGGGTCGACGCCGCTTTGTA
>NZ_JBMDJD010000084.1:0-1223 GCF_057809015.1 Pseudomonas sp. FG6 | reverse complement strand
CGATAGCGGTACGACAGCCACAGAAATGTTGACTGATCTTCCGCTATCGCGAGCAGGCTCGCTCCCACAGGGGGTAAGCCGTTGGCGGTTAGATCCCCTGCGGGGTCTCTTCCCCACCCAATGCTTCAACCAGTGCCGGCAGGAACTCGCCGAAGGTCAACATCATCAGCGTGAAGCTGGCATCCAGTTGGCCGAGGGCTTCGTCGCCGCCGTCCTGTTCCGCCTGGTCTTGCAACAGGTCTTCGAACTTCAGGCGCTTGACCACCATCTTGTCGTCGAGCACGAACGACAGCTTGTCCTGCCAGGCCAGCGACAGTTGCGTTACCACCTTGCCGGTGTTCAGGTGCAGCTGGATTTCGTCGCTGGTCAGGTCCTGGCGCTTGCAACGCACGATGCCGCCGTCTTCGTGGGTGTCGCGCAGCTCGCACTCGTCCAGCACGAAGAAATCGTCCGCGGCTTTCTGGGTCTTGACCCAGTCGGTCATGATGGCGGTCGGGGCAGTCTTGACCGTCAACGGGCGCACCGGCAGCGAGCCGATGACTTCACGCAAGGTCGACAGCAGGTCTTCGGCGCGTTTCGGGCTGGCGGAGTTCACCAGGATCAGGCCCTGTTTCGGCGCGATGGCGGCGAAGGTGGACGAGCGACGAATGAAGGCGCGCGGCAGGAACGCCTGGATGATTTCATCCTTGATCTGGTCGCGCTCTTTCTTATAGACCTTGCGCATCTGCTCGGCTTCGATCTCTTCGACTTTTTCCTTCACTGCATCGCGCACGACGCTGCCCGGCAGGATGCGTTCTTCCTTGCGGGCCGCGATCAGCAGGAAGTCCTGGCTGACGTGCACCAGCGGCGCATCTTCGCCCTTGCCGAATGGCGCGACGAAACCGTAAGTGGTCAACTCCTGGCTTGCACAGGGACGCGCCAGTTTGCTGGCCAGTGCAGTTTCCAACGCCTCGGCATCAAAAGGCAGATCTTGGGTCAGGCGATAGATAAGCAGGTTTTTGAACCACATGGGGCGAATCTCTCCTTTATACAAAGGGGGGCATTATTCTCTTCGCGGCGCTGTAGGCCAACCCTTCGCTAAGCCTTTGGAAGGCCTGAGAAAATTAATTTAAAAAGTGCTTGCCAGGGTTGAGGGCGCTCCGTAGAATGCGCGCCACACCGAAAGCGAAGGGTGATTAGCTCAGCTGGGAGAGCGTCTGCCTTACAAGCAGAATGTCGGCGGT
>NZ_JBMDJD010000083.1:0-1236 GCF_057809015.1 Pseudomonas sp. FG6 | reverse complement strand
TGTAGTGGTCTAATGAAACCGGACACCCATTTAGGCGAGAATGCTCGCCAGATCGAGGTGTCAGATGACCAAACAACGCCGCTCCTTTACTCCTGAATTCAAGCGCGAGGCTGCCGACCTTGTGCTCAAACAAAACTACAGCTACATCGAAGCCAGCCGTTCACTCGGCATTGGTGAATCGGCATTGCGCCGCTGGGTTGACCAGATTCAGAAAGAACATAAAGGCGTCACCCCGCAGAGCAAGGCACTGACTCCGGAACAGCAAAAAATTCAGGAGCTGGAAGCCCGGATTGCTCGGCTTGAGCGAGAGAAATCAATACTAAAAAAGGCTACCGCGCTCTTGATGTCGGAAGATCACGAGCGTTCGCGCTGATTGACCAGTTGAGCGCCCATGAACCGGTTGATTGGCTGTGCAAGGTGTTTGACGTCACTCGCTCGTGTTACTACGCCCAGCGCCTGCGGCGCCGCACGCCCGATGTTGAACGGCTTCGATTGCGTAGTCGCGTCAGTGAGCTGTTCTCGCAAAGTCGCAGCTCTGCGGGCAGTCGCAGCATCTTGTCGCTGATGCGTGAAGACGGTGAGCAAGTCGGTCGATTCAAAGTGCGTAGCTTGATGCGCGAGCTTGATTTAGTCAGCAAACAACCCGGCTCCCATGCCTACAAGCGAGCAACAATAGAAAGACTGGATATCCCGAACACATTGAACCGCGAGTTCGACGTGCCAGCGCCCAATCAAGTCTGGTGCGGCGATATCACCTACATTTGGGCGCAAGGAAAGTGGCATTACCTGGCTGTCGTCCTGGATCTTTGTACGCGTCGGATCGTGGGCTGGGCGCTGTCGGAAAAGCCAGACGCTGAGCTGGTGATCAAAGCACTGGATATGGCTTACGAGCAGCGTGGCAGGCCTTCGGATCTGCTATTCCACTCGGACCAGGGATCGCAATATGCAAGCCGACTCTTTCGCCAGCGGTTGTGGCGATACCGCATGCGCCAGAGCATGAGTCGACGAGGAAACTGCTGGGATAATGCACCGATGGAGCGCGTATTTCGCAGCTTGAAAACAGAATGGATACCGACCGTGGGCTATCGAACTGCGCAGGAAGCACAGCGCGATATCAGCCATTTTTTGATGCATCGCTACAACTGGATTCGGCCTCACCAATTCAACGATGGGTTGGCGCCAGCGCGGGCCGAGGAAAAACTTAACGTCGTGTCCGGGATTAGTTGACCACTACAA
>NZ_JBMDJD010000082.1:0-1244 GCF_057809015.1 Pseudomonas sp. FG6 | reverse complement strand
TGAACTGGTCAAGTAATTCTGGACACCAGTTAAGGTTTCACGAGGCCAGTTTCTCCATAGCGACCGGCGACCGGTAGTCGTTGTAGCTATGGAGCCTGACGTTGTTGTAACGCATCACATAACGTTGCATGTCCACACGGGCTTCGTGCTCCGAGCTGTAGCCATTCTCTGGCACCCACTCGGACTTCAAGCTTCCAAAGAAGCGCTCCATCGGGGCGTTGTCCCAGCATTCACCTTTACGACTCATGCTGTGCACAAGTCCGTGCTTACTTATTTCATTTCTGAATTTATGGCTGGTGTATTGGCAGCCTTGATCCGAATGAAACAGTACTTTCTTGGGACGGCCTCGCAGTTCGACCGCCATCCGTAGTGCTTCGCAGGTCAGCGCGGCGTCAGAAATCATCGAGAACGACCACCCGACAACCCGACGAGCGTACAAATCCAGAACCGCTGCAAAATACAGCCACCGCTTGCCGACTCTGATGTACGTCACATCCCCGCACCAGACCTGGTTTATCGCCGAGGCATCAAACTTGCGCTTGAGGACATGCGGCGCCACCAGGGCTTCCACGCCGGAAGATTTATACTTGTGCCGTCGACGCTGACGACTCGCAACACCAGCTTCGCGCATCAAACTGCGAGCCATATATCGCCCGACACGATGTCCCTTTGCTTGTAGCTCCTTGGAAAGAGTGCGGGCCCCCGCGGACGCTCTGGACTCCTTGTGATGCTCGATCAACACGGTTTTCAACTTCTCCCGCTCAGGCTTCACCTTGCCTTGGCGCTGACGCCAGGCGTAAAAGCTGCTGCGGTTGACTCCAAACGCCCGACAGCAATTGTTAACGCCGTATTGCTCGTCCAGCTTATCGATCAGCGAGAATGATCTTTGGAGTCCAAAAGCAGGAGAGCACTGGCCTTTTTTAGGATTTCAATGTCCAGATCCTTTTGCCTGAGCAACGCTTTAAGCTGCTGAATCTCCCGCTGTTCGGCGGTAATCGCCTTGGCCCCTTGCGGGGTCGAGCCCAAGCGTTCTTGACGCACCTGATCGACCCAACGGCGCAAGGCCGTAGGGCCAATATCCAAACTGGCACAGACCTCAGGGACCGACTGGCCCTCGTCCAGCACCAAGCTGGCAGCCTTGAGCTTGAACTCTCTGGAATAAGATTTACGCATACCCAAACACCTCAGATTTGGGCGCAATCATAGCGCCCGATTGAAGTGTCCAAAATCATTAGGCCAGTTCA
>NZ_JBMDJD010000081.1:0-1301 GCF_057809015.1 Pseudomonas sp. FG6 | reverse complement strand
ACTTTTCGATCCGGCGGCCCGCTGGCCTGCACCCACATCCACGATTGGCTGGTCGGATCGCGATCCGGTTCTTTGAGTACCTGGACGCGAGTTTCATCGCAGTGGATGACCGGGCTTTCCAGCAGCCGGTCGCGCATTAAATTCAACAAGGGCTGGAAGTGTTCGCTGCACTGGATCACCCAACGTGCCAGCGTTTGGCGCGGGATATCGATACCGTGTCGACTCAGTACGCTTTCAAAACGATGCAGCGGCAGGCCGTCGACGTACTTGGTGGTCAGCAGCATCGCCAATACGCTGGGGCTGGCCATGCTCTTTTCGATCAACTGCGCCGGTTTGTCAGCGGTGACCGGTGCCGTTTCACAGCCACGGCAACCGTAAACTTTGCGGATGTGTTTGATGACCCGGATCTGCATCGGCACGATATCCAACTGCTCGCTGGTTTCTTCGCTGATCACGTGCTTGCGGCAACCGCAGGCACAAGTCAGTTCGTGTTCGGGCAGGTCGTGAATGACTTCGATGCGCGGCAGTTCTGCCGAGAGAGGCTTGCGTTTGCCGCGCTGCTTGGTCGGGGCAACAACTTCTTCGTCGGCGTCGCCAACTGAAGGCATCGGCTCGCTTTCAGGTTCGTTGAACAGCGCCAGTTGAGGTGTGTTGGGCTCAACACTCTGCTCGGATTTGCGATTGAACAAACGGTCGCGTAGCAGCTTGATCTGTTCTTTCAGATCGACGATATGCGTCTGGTATGCCTCAGCCGTTACCTGCTCACGACTGAGCGCCTCAAGCAGTAGTTGCTTGAGCAGAGCAGGATCATCAGGAAGGTCTTCGGGCATGGAAATCATGCCCGGATTATACCGGGTCAGGCGACGAAGCGCGGCGTCAAAACCTGATGTGGACGATTGCGCCACAGGTCAAAACCGTCCAGCAGCCAATTCAGCTCCTGAACCGTCAACACAATGGCTTCGTCGGGATCGTCTGGTGAAGTTTTAAAACGTTCGGATTCGAGGCGCTTGAGCCAGAGACAGAAGCCGTTGCGCTCCCAATAGAGGATTTTCACCCGGTTACGGTGGCGATTGAGAAAAACAAAAAGTACGGGGTCGAATACGGCGACTTTGATATCCAGTTCCACCAGCGCGGCCAGGCCATCGATAGATTTTCGGAAGTCGACAGGCTTGGGGTAGAGGTACACTTTTTCGACTTTGGCGTCGGGTCGCATCATGGCGTGCTGGCTCCTGAAAGAGATCGGGAGCGCAGCATCCAGAATCAAGTGGCGGCTTTGAATGTGGGATTCGTGGATCGGTTAC
>NZ_JBMDJD010000080.1:0-1381 GCF_057809015.1 Pseudomonas sp. FG6 | reverse complement strand
GCGGGTCAAGGAAACGGTGAACGATGTACTTCCCGGAAACCTGGACCAGCTCGGCCTGAACGTGCGCAATAAAGACTGGCAGGGCACGGTGCTGACATTGCTGCCTCGCGGCGCCGAGGTCACCGTTAGCGGTGATGGCGTCTACCGCAAACTGGAAAACACCCTTGGTCCGGAGTCGCTGATCAGTGCCGAAGGTCTATTGCGAGGCTACGTTGCCAGCAAATTTCTGGAGCCCATCGCCGCTGGCCAACATCGCGTTATCAGCTCGGGCTTGCTGCACGTGCGTGCCGAGGCGAATGCCGACTGCGACGTCCTTATGAAACTGCCTTCGGGCACCGAAGTGACCGTCAGTGGCGAAGGTGAATTCCTCAAACTGGAGCGCATCAACCAGTATGTTCATTACCCGTCGCTACTGGGGGCACCGGAGCCCCTGGCCCATGACCAAGTGGTGGTACTCAATCAGCCCGTGCCGATCAAGGCCGGCGACCTGATCGGTCACATCGGCTTGTATCAAAACTGCGGGGCCGACCGACCGGAGCACAAACTGCATCTGGAGGTGTTCAGCGAGCAAGACGCCGACGCCTTCCTCGAAGCCAGTCGCGCCTGGGCCGAGCGGTTACCGAAGCGCGACAGGACCTGGCTGAAGCTCGCCAAAGGCACGCCCGTATTGGCCCATGAGGACGGTTTCGGCAGCGGACGGTCCCCTCAACTGAGCCTCGCCAAGCTCTTCAGCGGCGCCGACCTGTTGATTCCCAAAAGCCTGCTCGACGATCTGCCGGCCGAGCATAAAATCGTCCTTCCTAGCACCTATGGCCACCCCCCGCGCCACTGGTATCGCCTCGATGGCCTGCTCATCGACGCCGACGATACCCCGCTCGACGGCTGGGTCTGCGAAGAAGTTGGCGTGACCCCATGGGTCAATCCCTGGTCGTGGGACGGCTACGAAGTCATCTTCGACTACGCCTCACCGCGGGAACACCTGGCCTCCCTCTACCGCGCGGAGGACCGCTTCAGCGGCGCACAACTGGAACGCTATGGCCCGATGGCCGACGCAGGCGACAAAGGCCCCGTCCAGCGCAGACTGTTCGACATTATCGACCGCAACCGCGACGGCAAAATGACTGCCGAAGAACTGCAAGCGGCGCTCAAGGTACCGGCCCATGCGCAATCGATCTCGCAACTGATTGTGCTCAAGGAAAGCGAGTGGTTCCACCGTCCTTACAAATGGGATGCGCTGGACGAACTGCTCGGCCATAGCAGCTCTGCACCGCACGTGAATTGGTTGGCGGAGAAAGAGCGGATCAAGGAACTGTGTTGGTGGGATGAGGTGAGGGAGAAAGTTGGGTTGCCGGAGGATGGGAAGGTTTATCACTTTCATCCG
>NZ_JBMDJD010000008.1:0-162878 GCF_057809015.1 Pseudomonas sp. FG6 | reverse complement strand
AGGTGCTGGTGACCGCAAGGTCGTGGAAGTTCGAGTCTTCTTCTGGGCACCAATTCAAGCTTCAAGGTAATTATCTTGAACCTCACAGAAACCCGCGAAAGCGGGTTTTTGCGTTTCCGGGTTCTGGAAATATTTGAGTCGCTGAAGTCGCTATCGCGAGCAAGCTCGCTCCCACATCGGATCTCTGTTCACTGCGATCCTTGCGGGAGCGAGCTTGCTCCGGGCGGCAATCCGACGATGAGGCCTGCCCAGCCGCCCGATCAAGCCCGGAACTGCCCCAGGCTCGCCTTCAACTGCGCCGCCAGGCTGTCCAGCACCTTGCCGCTGGCCGTGGTCTCGACCACTGCCTGGGCCGCCTTCTCGGCCTGGGCATGGATGGTCTCCACTCGCCCGCGCACCGCTTGCGCGCCCTGAGCTTGATGAGCCGCCGCCTGGGTCGCCAGGCCAATGGCCGCATGCACCTGTTCCACGGACGCCTGTACCGCTTGCTGCAGGCGCGCACTGTCGCGCAACACCAACAAACCTTCGCTGGCCTGCCGTCCGGCCTGGCCGATGGCGGTTACCGCCTCGCGAGCACCCTGCTGCAACGCCACGATATGGGCCTGGATGTCGCCGGTCGAGCTCTGGGTCTTGCTCGCCAGCGCCCGCACTTCGTCCGCCACCACGGCAAACCCGCGCCCGGTTTCCCCGGCACGCGCCGCTTCAATGGCTGCGTTCAACGCCAGGAGGTTGGTTTGCTCGGCGATGCCATGGATCACCGTCAACACCACTTCGATCTGCTCACTCTGCTGCGCCAGCCGCTCGATGACCTTCGCCCCCGTGTCCACCTGCACGGCCAGCGCCTCGATCAGCCCGCCGACCTTGGCCGACGTGCGCGTGTTTTCATCAGTGGCCTGGCGAATCTCCACCACTTGCTGCAAGGCGGCCTGCATCGCCTGGCTTTCCGACTGCGCCTCATCAGCCATTTGCGACAGCGCACGCAAACTCTCGGCCACTTCATCACGCTGCATCCCGGCAGCCGCATCGGCTCCCGAGTTGCGCAAGGTCATCGCCCCGATTTCCACGCCCGTGCGCTGAGCCACATCCCCCGCCTCCCGGACGATGGGTTGCAACTTATCCACAAAGCGGTTGACCGCCGAAGCCATGTCGCCGATTTCGTCCTTGCTGCTGATCTGCACACGCTTGGTCAGGTCACCCTCGCCCGCTGCCAGATCGTTCATTGCAGCAATCAACAGTTTCAGGCGATTGACGACTCGCCGCCCCAACACCACCGCCAACAGCAACAACACACCGAAACCCACCAGCGCCAGGCCAAGGCCGATGCGCCAACGCAAGGTGCCGGCGGCCTCCTGCACGGTCGACGCGGTATTGGTCTGCATTTGTGTCGCCGTGGCCTGGGCCGATGCCAGCCGGCCGCGCATGGCCGTGGCGCTGTCCGCGGCGGCACCCTTGAGACTGTCGCCGACCAGCTGGTCACTGCTGGCGATCAACGCCGAGAATCGCTGATCCAGCGCCTTGAGGTCGGTTTCCACCGACGCCGTGGAGACCCCCATCAGCACTTTGCCGATTTCCACGCCGTTAGGGTTGATGGACGCTTCAAGGTAATACACCGACGGATCGCTCTTTGCCGCGTCCAACACCTTATCGAGCGCCCGCTCACCCTTGCCTTTTTCCAGCAAGGCCTTGTTGATCGGGTTCTCCCGGTTCAGATAACGCGTCAGGTGCTCGCCCGCAGCGTCGTCATAGATGACGAACAGCACGTTAGGGTTGCGCTGGGCTCGACGGGCGAATTCGGAAAGGGTCGGCACATCGCCGTCCCACATCGCACGCGGTGCGACCGACGCCAGGAGCTGCGCCATATCGTTGGCAGAATCCTTCAGGTCCTTCTCCAACGCGCCACGCAACTGCGCCTGCTCGTCTTTCAGACGCGAGGACAAACCGACGTTCAGCCGCTGGCGAGTATTGGCAGACAGGCTGTCCAGGCTCGACGTCACCTCACGCCCTGCCTGCTCCAACTCGCCGGACAGCTTCTGGCTGTCCACGCCAAGACGGCTGCCCAAATCGGCTTCCAGTGCCGTGACCGTGCTGCGGGTCAGCGCAACGGCCACCAACACCTGCACCAAAAGGGCGATACCGAGAGTAACGAACACGGGCCGTAATAAACGGCTTTGTAACAGTGAGAGAACGGCCGACACGTGAAATCCCTCTACCAAACGCCATTAAATTGATAGCACTCATAAAAGCGGTGCCTTAACGCAGATGCGTAGCAAGTGTCGTGCCGGTAGGCAGGCAGAAACGACAAAGGGCCCCAACAGGGGCCCTTTGTGTTTTACATCAACAAGTTATCAGGCGAATGGATGACGCAGAACGATGGTTTCGTTGCGGTCCGGCCCCGTCGAAATAATGTCGATCGGCGCGCCGACCAACTCTTCGAGGCGCTTGATGTAGTTGCGCGCCGCCACTGGCAGCTCTTCCAGGGTCTTGGCCCCGACCGTGGATTCGGTCCAGCCCGGCATCTGCTCGTACACCGGCTCCAGGCCGATGTAGCTGTCGGCGTCGGTCGGTGCGTCGATGACGGCGCCGTCCTGGTTCTTGTAGCCCACGCAGATGTTGATGGTTTCCAGGCCGTCCAGCACGTCCAGCTTGGTCAGGCACAGGCCCGAGATGCTGTTGACGTCGATGGCGCGACGCAGGATGACAGCATCGAACCAGCCGCAACGACGGGCACGGCCGGTGGTGGCACCGAATTCATGGCCGCGCTTGGCCAGGAAGGCACCGATGTCGTCGAACAGTTCAGTCGGGAACGGACCCGAACCGACACGGGTGGTGTAGGCCTTGGTGATACCCAGGATGTAGTCCACGTACATCGGGCCGAAGCCCGAACCGGTGGCGATACCGCCGGCGGTGGTGTTCGAGCTGGTGACGTACGGATAGGTACCGTGGTCGATGTCCAGCAGCGAGCCCTGGGCGCCTTCGAACATGATGTCCTTGCCGGCGCGACGCAGCACGTGCAGCTCGGCGGTGACGTCGAGCATCATCGGCTTGAGCAGCTCGGCGTACTCCATGCATTCGTCCAGGGTCTTCTGGAAGTCGATGGCCGGCTCTTTGTAGTAATTGACCAGGACAAAGTTGTGGTAGTCCAGCAACTCGCCCAATTTGGCGGCGAAGCGCTCGCGGTGGAACAGGTCACCGATGCGCAGGCCACGGCGGGCCACCTTGTCTTCATAGGCCGGGCCGATACCGCGCCCGGTGGTACCGATCTTCAACTCGCCACGGGCTTTTTCACGGGCCTGGTCCAGCGCCACGTGATAGGACAGGATCAGCGGGCAGGACGGGCTGATACGCAGGCGCTCGCGCACCGGCACACCCTTCTCTTCCAGCTTGACGATCTCTCGCAGCAGGGCGTCGGGCGCCACTACCACACCGTTGCCGATCAGGCATTGCACGCCTTCGCGCAGCACGCCCGACGGAATCAGGTGCAGGACGGTTTTTTCACCGTCGATCACCAGGGTGTGGCCTGCGTTGTGGCCACCTTGGTAGCGCACTACGGCGGCAGCATGTTCGGTCAGCAGATCAACGATCTTGCCTTTGCCCTCATCACCCCACTGGGTGCCCAGGACTACGACATTCTTACCCATAACACTTGTCCTCATTCGCGCAAACTTGGTGCCGGCAGCCGCCGGCAGGAAAACTCAAGAAGCCAGCGGCAGTACCTGCCAAAGCCCATTCTGCAGAATCAATTGCCGGTCGCAGTCCGCTTCACGGGCGGCGGCCAGAGGTTGTCCAGGCAAGGCCTGGACGACGCGCTGACCCTCACTGCGCAACTGGCAGACTGCCTGCCAGAGTGCCGCATCCGTACTGTCAGGCATCCAGATACCGCCAGACGGTAGCTCGATCTCAGCACGCCCCAGGGTCACCAGGGTTTTCAAATCGGTGGAGAAACCCGTCGCCGGGCGGGCGCGACCAAAATCGGCGCCAATGTCGTCATAACGACCGCCCTGGGCGATGGACTGGCCCACGCCTGGCACGAACACGGCGAACACGACACCGGTGTGGTAGTGATAGCCGCGCAACTCGCCGAGGTCGAAGTACAGCGGCAACTGCGGGAAACGCACCGACAGGCGCTCGGCAATCGCCAGCAAATCGTCCAGCGCCGCCAGCACAGGCGCCGGGGCATGGGCCAGGCGTTGACGGGCCGCCGCCAGCACTTCACGACCGCCGCACAGGTCAACCAGCGCCCGCAACATGGCGGACAGGTCGGCCGGCAGGCCTTCGGTCAGGCTGATGACTTCGTCGATAGCCTTGCGCTGCAGGGCGTCGAACAGTTGTTGCTCCACTTCCCCGGACAGCCCGGCCGCGCGCGCAAGGCCGCGATAAATGCCGACATGTCCCAGGTCCATGTGGACATCCGGTACGTCCGCCAGTTGCAGCATGGCCAACATCAGGCTGATGACTTCCACGTCGCTGCTCGGGCTGGCGTCGCCATACAATTCGGCGCCCAACTGGATCGGACTGCGGGAAGAGGACAGCGCACGCGGCTGGGCGTGCAGCACGCTGCCGGCGTAGCACAGGCGGCTCGGACCTTCCCGGCGCAGGGTGTGGGCGTCGATGCGCGCCACTTGCGGCGTGATGTCGGCGCGAAAGCCCATCTGCCGGCCCGACTGCGGGTCGATCACCTTGAAGGTACGCAGGTCCAGGTCCTGGCCCGCGCCGGTCAGCAGGGATTCCAGGTACTCGATATGAGGGGTGACGACAAACTCGTAACCCCAGCTCTGGAACAGATCCAACACCTGCCGACGCGCTACTTCGATACGCGCAGCTTCCGGTGGCAGTACTTCTTCGATGCCATCTGGCAGCAGCCAGCGGTCTACCGTTGCCATTACGCCATTCCCCTATGGTCCGGGCGGCCAGCGTTCGGGCTGGCCCTGAGTGAAGCAGAAAATGCCTGCGCCCTGCGTAAAACACGCGCAAGAGCGACGTGACGAATGACCTGCAACCGGCCCCGCCCTGCACTTTCCTCGAAAAACCTGCCGGGTCATTCAACCCGACGCCTGCCGCAAAAACCGCAATCGAACGTGCAGACGCAAAAAAGCCGGGAATTTCCCGGCTGCCGCATCATACACACGTTTTCCCAAAGGATCACCCCGCCCGACGCTTTAGCCGCCGGGCGGAGTGTCTCAGGTCAACGCCGCATCAAGGCTTGGCCTTTTCCAGGAAGCGGAAGAACTCGCTGCTGGGGTCCAGGACCATGACATCGGATTTGTTCGCAAAGCTTTCACGGTAGGCGCGCAGGCTACGGTAGAACGCGTAGAACTCCTGGTCCTGGCCGAAAGCCTTGGCATAGATCGCAGCCGCCTGGGCGTCACCGTCACCGCGAACCTCTTCCGATTCACGATACGCCTCGGCCAGCAGCACACGACGCTGACGATCGGCGTCGGCACGAATGCCTTCGGCCAGCTCGTTACCCTTGGCGCGGTGCTCGCGAGCCTCACGTTCACGCTCGGTGCTCATGCGCTCGAACACGCTGCGGTTCACTTCCTTGGGCAGGTCGATAGCCTTGACCCGGACATCGACCACTTCGATACCCAGCTCTTTTTCCGCCATGCCGTTCAGCGAACGGGTGATATCGGCCATGAGCGCATCACGCTCACCGGACACCACTTCATGCAGCGTACGCTTGCCGAACTGGTCACGCAGGCCCGACTCCAGACGACGGGACAGGCGCTCGTCGGCGATCTGCTTGAGGCCGGAGGTCGCGGTGTAGAAGCGCTCGGCATCCTTCACACGCCACTTGGCATAGGCATCCACCATCACGGCTTTCTTTTCCAGCGTCAGGAAACGCTGCGTCGGCGCATCCAGGGTCATCAGGCGGCCATCGAATTTGCGCACCTTGTTGACGTAGGGCACTTTCACGTGCAGGCCCGGCTGGACATCAGGCTGGACCACGCGACCGAATTGCAGCAGCACCGCACGCTCGGTCTGAGCCACGATGTAGAAGCAGTTCCAGGCAGCGATCGCAACGACGACACCGACAATAAGGGCGATCAGTGATTTATTGCTCATCAGCGACTCTCCCTGGTACGCGTTTGCTGTTGCTGCAAGTCCGCCGCAGCACGGGCATTGGCTTCATTGCTGGCGGCAGCCGCGCTGCTCGGCGGCGCACTGGTGCTGCGACCACCCTCGACCATCTTGTCCAGCGGCAGGTACAGCAGGTTGCTCTGGCCGTTCTTGTTGCCGGTCACGAGGACCTTGCTGGTATTGCTGAAGACTTCCTGCATGGTGTCCAGGTACAAGCGCTCACGGGTCACTTCAGGGGCCTTGCGATATTCGGCCACCAGCTTGGTGAAGCGATCAGCCTCACCCTTGGCACGGGAGACCACTTCGCCGCGGTAACCGTTGGCGTCCTCGATGATCCGCTGCGCCTGGCCACGGGCTTCCGGCACCACGCCGTTGGCGTAGGTCTCGGCCTGGTTGCGCGAACGCTGCTCGTCTTCACGGGCACGGATCACGTCGTCGAAGGCTTCCTGGACTTCACGCGGCGCCGCCGCGCTCTGGACGTTGACCTGGGTGACGGTGATACCGGTGCGATAGGTGTCGAGGAAGCGCTGCAGGCGTTCCTTGATTTCGCTGGCCATCAGTTCACGACCCTCGGTCAGCACCTGGTCCATGGCGGTGGAACCCACCACGTGGCGCAGGGCACTTTCGGTCGCGTGTTGCAGGCTCACTTCCGGCTGGTCGACGTTCAGTACGAAGTCCTGCAGGTTGGTGATCTTGTATTGCACGGTCAGCGGCACTTCGACGATGTTCTCGTCTTCGGTCAGCATCTGGCCCTGCTTGGTGTACGCACGCTCACGCGTGACGTTTTCCAGGTATTTCTGGTCGATCGGCGGGAAATAGATATTCAGGCCCGGGCCGACGGTTTCGTAGTACTTGCCGAAGCGCAGCACCACGGCCTGCTCCTGCTCGTCCACGACATAGACCGCGCTGTACAGCCAGACGGCCGCAAGCACGACGAGACCGATGCCGAGCAGGCCGAAACCACCGCCATTGCCCGGGCGACCGCCACCGTCGTCGCTGCGTTTCTTACCACCGCCGAACAAACCGTTCAGGCTTTCCTGCAGCTTGCGGAAGGCCTCGTCGAGATCCGGTGGCCCCTTGCGGTCGCCGTTGTTACGACGCTTGCCACCCCAGGGATCCTGATTATTCGAGTTGCCACCCGGCTCATTCCAAGCCATAGCGCTCTCCATCTGATAAAGCTAAGACGCACCCACGGCGCGCCGGCCAATGCTACAGAATGCCTGACACAGCGTTCTCAGGCTTTTATTGCAAAGTGTGTTGCTCGATGAATTCCGTCGGCTGCAGCCCTTCGCGACTGACCAGTCGGTTCAACTCCGACCGGGGCAGGCGCACGGCCAGCAGGCACAGACCCTCTTCGTCGTGCTCCTCCTTCTGTACCGCCCCCAGCTCGAAGAACTGGGCTCGCAGCCGGGCAAAGCGCTGTGGCAACTTCAAGGTGCCCACAAACAGGTCGTCGCCCAACAGTTCCGCCACGGCCTGCTTGAGCAGGTCCAGGCCGGTGCCGTCGCGGGCCGACAGCCAGACCCGCTGCGGCTTGCCATCGGCATCGCGCTGGATCTGCGGTTCCACGCCTTCGAGCAAATCGAGTTTGTTGTATACCTCGAGGATCGGCAAGTCCTGGGCTCCGATCTCCCCCAGCACCACCATCACCTGCTCGATCTGCAGCATCCGGTCCGGCTCGGCGGCATCGATCACGTGCAGCAGCAGGTCGGAGTTGCTCGACTCTTCGAGCGTAGCCCGGAAAGCCTCGACCAGCTTGTGCGGCAAGTGACGGATGAAGCCCACGGTGTCGGCCAGCACGATCGGCCCGAGGTCGTCCAGGTCGAGCCGGCGCAGGGTCGGGTCGAGCGTGGCGAACAACTGGTCGGCCGCATAGACGTCGGAGTGGGTGATGTTGTTGAACAGGGTCGATTTGCCAGCGTTGGTGTAGCCCACCAGTGAAACCGTCGGGATCTCCGCGCGCTTGCGGCCGCGCCGCGACTGCTCGCGTTGGCTGCGGACCTTTTCCAGGCGTCCCTTGATCTGCCGCAGGCGAACCCGCAGCAGGCGCCGGTCGGTTTCCAGTTGGGTTTCACCCGGGCCGCGCAGGCCGATACCGCCCTTCTGCCGCTCCAGGTGAGTCCAGCCGCGAACCAGCCGGGTACTCATGTGCTCAAGCTGGGCCAGTTCGACCTGGAGCTTGCCTTCATGGGTACGCGCGCGCTGGGCGAAAATATCGAGAATCAGCCCCGTCCGGTCGATCACGCGACACTCGAACACACGTTCGAGGTTACGCTCCTGACTGGGCGTGAGGATGTGATTGAAAATCACCAGGTCGACGTGCTCGGCCTTGATCAGGTCGCGCAATTCCTCGACCTTGCCACTGCCGATCAGGAACTTGGCCGTTGGCCGATGACGCGGCACGTTGAAAAACGCGACGGTCTCGGCGCCGGCCGACAATGCCAGTTCCTGAAACTCCTGCGGATCTTCGCGCGCCTCAGGGTCCTGTCCTTCCAAGTGAACGAGAATAGTTCGTTCACCACCACCGTGGCGCTCAAAGAACAAAGGAGGCTCCTATCAGGCGTTACCCGGCTCAGCGTCACCGCCTTCGGATTCGGTTGCGCTAGGCAGACGGATTGGACGAACAGGCACGACGGTGGAGATTGCGTGCTTGTAGACCATCTGGCTGACGGTGTTCTTCAGAAGGATGACGAACTGGTCGAAAGACTCGATCGTGCCCTGCAGCTTGATCCCGTTTACCAGATAGATGGACACCCCAACTTTCTCTTTACGTAAAGTGTTCAAGTAAGGGTCTTGTAGCGAATGCCCTTTTGACATGTGCCGCACTCCTTTAAGGATCAATTATAAAAATCGGAATCAGATGGCTTGGGCCGTCACACCCCCAAGGATAGACGGCAATTGCAAGGACTCAGCTCAATATGGAGATGGTCCCGAGGTATTTCAAGGCGCGTGGCAGATTGTCGCAATCGAGGCTATCGAGCCAATGCAGGTCAGTCCAGCTACGCAGCCAGGTGAACTGGCGCTTCGCCAATTGGCGCGTGGCAATGATCCCACGCTCCTGCATCTCGGCTGACGTCAGCTTGCCGTCCAGGTAATCCCAGACCTGTCGATAACCCACCGCACGTATAGACGGCAACCCGGCATGCAGGTCACTTCTGGCGCGCAGGGCTACGACCTCGTCGATGAATCCCTGTTCCAACATTAATGTGAATCTTTGTTCAATTCGCCGATGCAGCACTTGCCGGTTCGCCGGGGCGATGGCCAGATTCGCGACAGTATAGGGCAATTGTTGCAGTCCCGAAGCGGCTGCTTCAGTACTTTGCGCAGATTGTCGCTGGCGCAGGGCGGTCATGCTCTGACCGCTGACCCGATAAACCTCCAGGGCCCGACTGAGGCGCTGCGGGTCGTTGGGGTGGATGCGCGCCGCCGACTCCGGATCGATGGCCGCCAATTGCTCGTGCAAAGCCTGCCAGCCAAGGCGCGCAGCCTCTTCCTCGATCTGCGCACGCACCTGCGGATCGGCCGCCGGCATGTCCGCCAGCCCATCGATCAGCGCCTTGTAATACAGCATCGTGCCGCCCACCAGCAGCGGAATCTTGCCCCGCGCGGTGATCTCGGCCATGGCCTGGAGTGCATCGCGGCGAAAATCCGCGGCCGAATAGGCCTCGGCCGGGTCGAGGATGTCGATCAGGCGATGCGGGAACTCGGCCAACAGTTGTTTCGACGGTTTGGCGGTGCCGATGTCCATGCCACGGTAAACCAGTGCCGAATCGACACTGATCAGCTCGCAGGGCAGGACCTTGGTCAGCTCGATGGCCAGGTCGGTCTTGCCGGCGGCGGTCGGGCCCATCAGGAATATTGCAGGAGGCAACTGGCTCATCAACGACCGCGCAGGAACAGTTTGTCCAGGTCGTCCAGGCCCAGCTGGGTCCAGGTCGGCCGGCCATGGTTGCATTGACCGCTGCGTTCGGTGTTTTCCATGTCCCGCAGCAGGCCGTTCATTTCCGGCAAGGCCAGGCGCCGATTGGCGCGAATCGCGCCGTGGCAGGCCATGGTGCCGAGCAGTTCGTTCAAATGCGCCTGGATCCGGTCGCTGGTGCCGTACTCCATCAAGTCGGCCAGCACGTCGCTGACCAGGCGATTGGCCTCGGCCTGCTTCAGCAAGGCCGGGATCTGCCGGATCGCCAGGGTTTCCGGCCCCAGGCGTTGCAGCTCGAAGCCCAGGCGCTGGAACCAGCTCATATGTTCTTCGGCGCAATCGGCTTCGCGCTGGCTGACAGCCAGGGACTCGGGAACCAGCAACGGCTGACCGCTCAGCCCTTCGCTGGCCATGGCGATCTTCAGTCGCTCGTACATGATCCGCTCGTGGGCTGCGTGCATGTCCACCAGGACCAGGCCCAGGGCATTTTCCGCGAGGATGTAGATGCCCTTGAGTTGCGCCAGGGCATAACCCAGCGGCGGGATATCGCCCTGGCCATCAGGCAACGCCGCCGGGCTGCTGTCCGACAACGGCTTGAAGAACTCGCGATAGGCCGCCTGGGCCTCGGCTGCCGGCACACTGGATTGCGGGCGCGGCGTGTATTGATACTGATAGCCGCTGCCAGCAGCACTGCCGGCCGTGTTGTAGCTCGGCTGGGGCTGGGGTTGTTCCAGCTGCGCATGGGCAGCCAGGCGCATTTCGCCCTGGGGCCCGAATTCGCCCGCTTCCAGCCCCGTTGGCCGGACCATGCCGCCCACCGCCGCCGGCGCCGCGAGTTGATCTTCGGGGCGCACATCGCCCAAGGCGCGGTGCAAGGTGCCATAGAGGAAATCGTGCACCATGCGCCCGTCGCGGAAACGCACTTCGTGCTTGGTCGGGTGCACGTTGACGTCCACCACCGACGGATCGACTTCGAAGAACAGCACGAAGGTCGGGTGCCGGCCGTTGAACAGCACGTCGCGATAAGCCTGGCGCACCGCGTGGGCCACCAGTTTGTCGCGTACCGCTCGGCCATTCACGTAGAAGTACTGCAAGTCGGCTTGGCTACGGGAAAAAGTCGGCAGGCCGACCCAACCCCACAGGTGCAGGCCATTGCGCTCCACTTCGATGGGCAACGCCTGCTCCAGGAAACCTGCGCCGCAGACCGCACCCACGCGCCGGGCACGGGCCGCGTCGTCGCGGGCCTCATGCAGGCTAAGGATGGACTTGCCGTTGTGGCGCAAATGAAAAGCCACGTCAAAACGCGCCAGGGCCAGGCGCTTGATGACTTCTTGCAGGTGATCGAACTCGGTCTTCTCGGCCTTGAGGAACTTGCGCCGGGCCGGGGTATTGAAGAACAGGTCGCGCACTTCCACCGAGGTGCCCACCGGATGGGCCGCCGGCTGGACGCGAGAGGCCATGTCGCGCCCCTCGGTCTCGACCTGCCAGGCCTGTTCGGCATCACGGGTACGCGAAGTGAGGGTCAGGCGCGACACCGAACTGATGGACGCCAGCGCCTCCCCACGAAACCCCAGGCTCATGACCCGCTCCAGGTCTTCCAGGTCACGGATCTTGCTGGTGGCGTGGCGCGCCAGGGCCAGCGGCAGGTCATCGGCGGCAATACCGCGACCGTCGTCGCGCACCCGCAGCAGCTTGACCCCGCCCTGCTCGACATCCACGTCGATGCGCTTGGCGCCGGAGTCGAGGCTGTTTTCCAGCAGCTCCTTGATGACCGACGCCGGACGCTCGACCACCTCGCCGGCGGCGATCTGGTTCGCCAGCCGGGGGCTGAGCAGCTCGATACGAGCGTTGCCAACGTTCACTTCGTCATCGCTCATTGCTGGGCCGCCACTTCATTGCCGGGAATGGTCAGGGTCTGGCCGATCTTGAGCTCGTCGCTCTTGAGGTTGTTGGCGCTGCGCAACAAGGCAGGCGACACCTGGTAGCGCACGGCGATCATGGCCAGGGTTTCACCTGGGCTGACCCGATGGTCCCGCGGGCCCTGGGCGATCTTGCCGGAGTCGCGCAGCCAGGCGATGTAGGTGCCTGGTGGCGGATTCTGCTGGAAGAACTGCCGCACGCCGCTGCTGATGGAGCGGGCCAGGGCTTGCTGGTGACTTGCCGAGGAAAGCTTGGAGGCTTCATTGGAGTTGGAGATGAAGCCGGTTTCCACCAGGATCGACGGGATGTCCGGCGACTTGAGCACCATGAACCCGGCCTGTTCGACGCGCTGCTTGTGCAGCGGCGTGACGCGACCGATGTTGCTCAGGACTTTCTGGCCGACGTTTAGGCTGGAGGTCAACGAGGCGGTCATCGACAAATCGAGCAACACCCCGGCAAGCATCCGGTCCTTGTCGTCGAGGCTGACGTTGCCGGCGCCGCCGATCAGGTCGGAACGGTTTTCGCTGTCGGCCAGCCAACGGGCGGTTTCGGAGGTCGCACCACGGTCGGACAGGGCGAACACCGAGGCCCCGAACGCCGCCGCCGACGGTGCCGCGTCAGCGTGGATCGAAACAAACAGGTCGGCGCCTTTCTTGCGGGCGATTTCGGTACGGCCGCGCAGTGGGATGAAGTAGTCGCCGGTGCGCGTCAGCTCGGCGCGGAAACCTTTCATACCGCTGACCTGGCGCTGCAATTCACGGGCGATCGACAGCACCACGTCTTTTTCCCGTTGCCCGCGCGAGCCCGAGGCGCCCGGGTCTTCGCCGCCGTGGCCGGCATCGATCACCACGATGATGTCGCGTTTGCCGGCCGGGGCCGGTGGCAGCTTGATCGCAGGTTCGGTCGGCGTCACCGGAACGGCTGGCACCGTGGCGACATTGGTCGGAGGTGGCGGCGTCGGGGCCGCATCAGCCGCGTTGTCGAACAGATCCACCACCAGCCGGTTGCCGTACTGGGCATTCGGGGCCAGGGTGAAGCTTTTCGGGGTCACGGCTTTTTTCAGGTCGATGACCACCCGCAGGTCGGTCGGTGTACGCTGGGCCGAACGCATCGCGGTGATCGGCGTATTGGCCGTGGCGACGTTCAGCGGCGCACCCAGGGTCGCGCCGTTGATGTCGATCACCAGGCGATCCGGGGCAGTCAGGGTGAATACGCTGTGTTGCACCGGCCCCGTCAGGTCGAAGACCAGCCGGGTGTTATCCGGCGCCCGCCAGAGGCGAACGCTGTTGACCTTTGTCTCGGCCACAGCATCGACGGCCAGTGCCGTAAGCAACAGTCCTACGACAGCAACCACCGCGCGAAAGCGCATACCAAACCCCATCATCAAATAGTTTCCAATGCCAAAGCGGCACACCACGACTCGCCACGCGAGCCTTGTGGTGTCAGTTTCAGCGAACGCCCGCCGTTATGGGCGCCAATGGTAATGGTCAGGTCAGGCTTTGGCAAAAAGCCTGCACCCTTTCGGGGCCATTCGATCAGGCACAGGGCGTCATCTTCGAAATAATCGCGAATACCGAGGAATTCCAGCTCCTCAGGATCCACCAGGCGGTACAAGTCGAAATGAAAGGCGCGGATGTCGCCGATTTCGTAGGGTTCGACCAGGGTGAACGTCGGACTCTTGACCGCGCCGGCGTGTCCCAGGCCACGAATGATGCCCCGCGACAGCGTGGTTTTCCCCGCGCCAAGGTCGCCCTCAAGGAAAATCAGGCCATGGCCTGCGGTGATTCGCGCAATGCGCCACCCCAAATCCGTCATGGCGGCTTCATCCGCCACGTACAGGGTTACTTCAGACACGGTGAATGCTCCTCCAACAACAAACGAATGACCGGGATCAGGTCGGTGGCCGCCAATCCTCGGCCCGACCGGCCGACTCGCGCGCCCGCGCTGGCATGCAGCCAGACCGCCAGGCACGCGGCTTCAAAATGCTCCATGCCCTGGGCCAGCAAGGCGCCCACCACGCCGGCCAGCACATCCCCCAGGCCCGCCGTGGCCATGGCCGGATGCCCCTGGCGGCACACCGCCAGGCGGCCGTCCGGGCTGGCAACCAGGCTGCCGGCCCCCTTGAGGATCACCGTGGCGGCGAATTTCTGGCTCAAGGCATGGGCCGCGGCCGGGCGGTCGGCCTGCACCTGGGCGATGGACATCCCTAACAGTCGCGCCGCCTCACCCGGGTGCGGCGTGATCACACAATGCTCAGGCAGACTGACCCCGCCGTCGCTCAGCAGGTTCAGCGCATCGGCGTCCCACACTTGCGGCAGCGCGGCATTGGCCGCCGCCGACAACAGGCTACACCCCCAAGCGGCCCGCCCCAGGCCCGGCCCGACCACCAGCACGCTGGCCTGCTGGAGCAAGCCCATCAGCTGATTCGCCGAATGGGTGCCCTGGACCATCACTTCCGGCAGACGCGTCAACGCAGCGGCGACGTGCTCGCTGCGGGTCGCCATGGAAACCATGCCCGCTCCGCAGCGCAGCGCGCTTTCGGCGCTCATCTGGATCGCGCCGCCAAAGCCCCGGTCGCCACCGATCAACAGCACATGACCGAACTTGCCTTTGTGGGACGTGGGCGCGCGCGGTGCCAGACGTGGCAGATTCTGCGGCGAGAGCAATCGGGCGCTGAACGGCGCCGACTCGACGATATCCGGGTCGGCGTGCAGGTCATTGAATACCCACTCGCCCACCCGGTCGGCCGCATCACCTGTGAACAACCCCAGTTTCAAGCCGATGAACGTCACCGTCAGGTCGGCCGTCACCGCCGTGCCCAACACCCGCCCGGTGTCGGCACACAACCCTGAAGGGATGTCCACGGCGACGACCGGCAGGCCACTGACGTTGATCGTGTCGATGGCCCGCACGTACGGCTCGCGCACCTCGCCACTCAGGCCCGTGCCGAGCAAGGCATCCAACAGCACGCCGCGCAGCTCGGACTCATCGGACCAATCATCAGACCAAGGCTCCACCGGCACACCGACCGCCACCGCCTCGGCGTGGGCATTGGCCGCGTCGCCCTGCAGATGCCGGGGTTCACCGACGGTCAGCACCCGCACCGACCAACCGGCGCGACGAGCCAGGGTCGCGACCAGGTAACCGTCACCGGCATTGTTGCCATGGCCGGCCAGGACCGTCAGCTCACCGGCCTCGGGCCAGCGCCGGACGATCGCTCGCCAGGTCGCGCGGGCGGCGCGCTGCATCAATTCGAAGCCCGTGGTGCCCGCCGCGATCAGTTGCGCATCGAGGGCTCGGACCTGCGCAGCACTGTACAGCGCGTCGGGAAAATCATCTTTAGTGTGCGGCATGCGTCTTCAGGCTCCGATGTCTGGCAGAATTATACCCATCTCAGCTCCGGTTTCTCTCGCCTCATGCCTGCTATCGCCACTGATCTCGACACCCTCGCCCAATCCATCAAGGAATGGGGCCGCGAGCTGGGTTTCCAGCAGGTCGGCATCAGCGGCCTGGATCTGGCCGAGCATGAGCAGCACTTGCAACGCTGGCTCGATGCCGGCTACCACGGCGAAATGGACTACATGGGTGCCCATGGCAGCAAACGCTCGCATCCCGAGGAACTGGTGCCAGGCACGCTGCGGGTGGTATCGCTGCGCATGGACTACCTGCCGGGCGATGCACAGATGGCGCAGATGCTAGGCCAGCCGGAGAAGGCCTACATCTCGCGTTATGCGTTGGGCCGCGATTACCACAGATTGATCCGCAAACGCGTGCAACAACTGGCGGAAAAAATCCAGGCCGTCATCGGCCCTTTCGGCTACCGCGCCTTCGTCGACAGCGCGCCGGTCCTGGAAAAGGCCATCGCCGAAAAGGCCGGGCTGGGCTGGATCGGTAAAAACACCCTGGTATTGAACCGTAAGGCCGGCAGCTATTTTTTCCTGAGTGAACTGTTTGTCGACCTGCCGCTGCCAACGGACCCGCCCCATGCCACCGGGCATTGCGGAAAATGCACAGCCTGCCTGGACATCTGCCCGACGAATGCCTTCGTCGGGCCCTATGTGCTCGATGCCCGCCGCTGCATTTCCTACCTGACCATCGAGCTGAAGAACGCCATCCCCGAAGAACTGCGCCCCTTGATCGGCAACCGGGTGTTCGGCTGCGATGATTGCCAGATCGTCTGCCCATGGAACCGCTTCGCCCGACCGTCCGGGGAAGGCGACTTCAAGCCGCGACACAACCTGGACAATGCCGGGCTGGCGCAACTGTTCCTGTGGGACGAGGCGACATTCCTCAGCAACACCGAAGGTTCGCCGCTGCGCCGCGCCGGCTACGAGCGCTGGCTGCGCAACCTGGCGGTGGGCCTGGGTAACGCGCCGTCAACGATTGCGGTGCTGCAAGCGCTCCAGGCGCGAAGCGACCATCCGTCGGAGCTGGTGCGCGAGCATGTGCAATGGGCGCTGCGCCAGCACGCAGAGCGTCAAACCTCGTCGTTGTAGACGAACTTGGGCATTTCCCAGTGAAAGCGAATCGCCAGGAGCCGCAGCAGGAAGCCGCCGAACAAGGTGATGAGGATGGCCTGTTCGCCGGGCAATTGCAGGTAGACACAGAATAGGTAACACCACGCGGCGGCAAACGAGACGCTGGCGTAGAGTTCGCGACGGAAGATCAGCGGAATATCGTTGCAAAAGATGTCCCGCAGGATACCGCCGAACACCCCGGTGATGACACCACTGACAGAGGCCACCAACATGCCATGGCCCATTTCCAGCGCGGTCATACAGCCGATCAAGGTAAATGCCACCAGGCCTGCGGCGTCGAGCACCAGGAACAACGAGCGCAAGTGGCGCATCCAGCGCGCCAGGAACACCGTCAGCATCGCCGCTGCGGTGGTCAGCACCAGGTATTCCGGGTGCTTGACCCAGGTGAGCGGGTAATGGCCCAGCAGCACGTCACGCACCGAACCGCCACCCAGCGCCGTCACGCACGCGATCAGCACCACGCCAAACCAGTCCATGCCCCGACGCCCGGCAGACAGGGCGCCGGTCATGGCTTCGGCGGTGATGGCGATCAGATAAAGCAACAACAGCATGATGGCGGTCCTTACAAAAAGGCGCGCAGTCTAGCCATTTCGGGCGGGCACCAAAAGGGGGCGACTGTTGACCCTGCCAAACACGGAACCTGTGCCCATGAGAACTGTGGGAGCAAAGCTTGCTCGCGAAACAGGCACCTCGATTCCTGAAAGACCGCATTGCCTTCATCGCGGGCAAGCCTTGCTCCCACAAGCGTTGCTCTCACCTTTGCCTGCAAGAGCGCCGCGAGCTTCAATCAGAACTTGATGAAGTGCTTGCGGTAGTGCTGCAACTCGGCAATGGACTCACGAATGTCGTCCAGGGCCAGGTGGCTGCCGCCCTTCTGGAAGCTGTCGCGCACCTGCGGGGCCCAGCGGGCAGCCAGCTCCTTGAGGGTGGAGACGTCCAGGTTGCGGTAGTGGAAATAGCTTTCCAGGGATTTCATGTGGGTATAAAGGAAGCGCCGGTCCTGGCAGATGCTGTTGCCGCAGATCGGCGACTTGCCTTTCGGCACCCACTGTTCCAGGAAAGCGATGGTCTGGGCTTCGGCCTCGGCCATGCTGATCTTGCTCTCGCGCACCCGCTGGGTCAGGCCCGAGCCGCCGTGCTGGCGAGTGTTCCATTCGTCCATGCCGGCCAGGATCTCGTCGCTGTGGTGGATCGCGATCACCGGGCCTTCGGCGAGGGTGTTGAGGTCACTGTCGGTGACGATAGTGGCCATTTCGATGATGACGTCGGTGTCCGGGTTCAGGCCGGTCATTTCCAGGTCGATCCAGATCAGGTTCTGCGGGTTTTGCATGGGGAGGCTCCTCGGCGTAGCCACGCAGTTTAGCCTAGCCAGCTCCTTGGGCGTGCTAAACTCGCGGCCGTTTTACCCTATTCGCAGCATTTCTTCATACGGAACACCCATGGCCAAACGCCAACTCAATCGTCGCCAGAACTGGCGCATCGAAAAGATCCAGGGCGAGCGCGCCGCCCGCGCCGCCAAGCGTGAATCCAGCGCGGTCGAAGCCCTGGAAGGTGGCGACCTGGGCCCGGAACAGACCGGTCTGGTGATCGCGCACTTCGGGGTGCAGGTCGAGGTCGAGGCCCGGGAGGGCGAACTCGCCGGCCAGGTGTTCCGCTGCCACTTGCGCGCCAACCTGCCAGCGCTGGTGACGGGCGACCAGGTGGTCTGGCGCGCCGGCAACCAGGGCATCGGCGTGATCGTGGCGCAATTGCCGCGTCACACCGAGTTGTGCCGCCCGGACAGCCGCGGCCAGCTCAAGCCCGTGGCGGCCAACGTCGACATGATCGTCATCGTGTTCGCCCCGCTGCCCGAACCCCATGCGAACCTGATCGACCGTTACCTGGTGGCGGCCGAGCACGCCGGCATCCGCCCGTTGCTGCTGCTCAACAAGTTCGACCTGATCGACGAGCACAACGCCCCGGCGCTGAACGCCTTGCTGTCGGTCTATCGGCAACTGGGCTACCCGGTGCTGGAAGTGTCTGCCCACCACGGCAACGGCATGGAGCAATTGCAACGGCAACTGGACGGGCGCATCAGCGTGTTCGTCGGCCAGTCCGGCGTCGGTAAGTCATCCTTGGTCAACAGCCTGCTGCCGGATGTCGAAACCCGCGTCGGGCCGCTGTCAGAGCTGTCCGGCCAGGGCACCCACACCACCACCACGGCGCGGTTGTTCCACTTCCCCGGCGGCGGCGAGTTGATCGACTCCCCGGGCATCCGCGAGTTCGGCCTGGGCCATGTCAGCCGGGCCGACGTGGAAGCCGGCTTCATCGAGTTCAACGACCTGATCGGCACCTGCCGCTTCCGCGACTGCAAGCACGACCGCGAACCCGGTTGCGCGCTGCTCAAGGCCCTGGAAGACGGCCGCGTGCAACAGCAACGGATGAACAGCTACCGCTCGATCATCGCCAGCTTGCCGGAGAATAGTTACTAAGCCGCACGCTCATTTGCGGCCAAGCGCAATTGTGGCGACAGGCCCTGTGGGAGCAAAGCTTGCTCGCGAAACAGGCAACTCGGTTTCTGATAGACCGCATCGCCTTCATCGCGGGCAAGCCTTGCTCCCACAGACTCCCTCGCCACAAAGGCAAGTCAGACTCATGTGAACAGTGACCTACAAAAAAGCCGACAGTGATGTCGGCTTTTTTGTAGGTCACGGTGCAGGTGAGCCACCCGGTTTCGGCGCAGCATCGTCGAACAAGTTCAAACGCTCGCGCAACTCGTGGGCCGGCACCGGCTGCTGGTTCGCCGGCAGGGCGTTCGGATCCGCCGCAGCACCTGGCGTTGCCGCCGGCGCTTCGCCGGGCGCGCCCTGGCCCTGGGCAGGGTCTGGCGCCGGGTCGTTGGTCTGCGAACCTTCGATGGCCTGCTGGGCCTTCTTGGTCAGGACCACGATATCGATCCGTCGGTTGACCGGGTTGAGCGGGTTCTTGCGGTCGAACAACGCCGACGACGCATAACCGACCACCCGCGCGACCTGCTCATCCGGATAACTGCCAGCCACCAGGGCACGACGTGCCGCGTTGGCGCGGTTGGCGGACAACTCCCAGTTACCGAAATCACCTTTGCCGGCATACGGCTGGGCATCGGTGTGGCCGCTGATGCTGATCTTGTTCGGCACCGCCTTGATGGTGTCGGCCATGGCCAGCAGGATGTCTTCGAAATACGGCTTCAGGCGCGCGCTGCCAGAGTCGAACATTGGACGGTTCTCGGCGTCCATGATCTGGATGCGCAAGCCGTTCGGTGTGATCTCGAACAGGATCTGGTCCTTGAACTTCTGCAGTTGCGGGTTTTCCTCGACCTTGTTCTGCAACTCCTGCAGCAGCAACTCCAGGCGCTCGCGCTCGATCTGCTCGGCCATGCCTTCGGCTTGGTTGACATCCACCGTCGACTTGTCGGGCTGGGGCTGGGATTTGACTTCAGGGTTGAGGGTCGTGTCCGGCGCCAGGGTCGGCGAACCGCCCAGGTCGATGATGTACGGCGTGCCGCTTTCGGAGAAACCGACCGGGTCCTTGAAGTAACCGGCAATGGCTATCTTCTGTTCCGGCGTGGCGGTGGACAGCAGCCACAGCACCAGGAAGAACGCCATCATCGCCGTCGCGAAGTCGGCGAAGGCAATTTTCCAGGCGCCGCCATGGTGCCCGCCGGCAATGCGCTTGACGCGCTTGACTATGATCGGCTGGTTATTTTCCATGACTTAACGACCGCGAACCGCTTGTTCCAGCTCGGCAAAGCTTGGACGGTGCGCCGGGTACAGGACCTTGCGGCCGAACTCCACCGCCAACGACGGCGGCATGCCCGAAGCCGAGGCCACCAGGGAAGCCTTGATGGCTTCGTAGGTGTTGAGTTCTTCCTTGGCGTCATGGGACAGCGAAGTGGCCAGCGGCCCGAAGAAGCCATAGGCGGCCAAAATACCGAAGAAGGTACCCACCAGGGCCGCACCTACGTGCAGGCCAATGGACTTCTGGTCGCCCTCGCCCAGGGACGCCATGGTGACCACGATACCCAATACCGCTGCGACGATACCGAAGCCGGGCATGGCATCGGCGACACCGGTGACGGCGTGGGAAGGGTGCTCCAGGTCTTCCTTGAGGCTGTACAGCTCCATGTCGAACAGGCCCTCGAGTTCATGAGGCGCCATGTTGCCGGACGACATGATGCGCAGGTAATCGCAGATGAACGCCGTCATGCGGTCGTCCTTGAGCACTGCCGGGTACTTGGCGAAGATCGGGCTGGCGGCGGCGTCTTCGATGTCGCCTTCGATCGCCATCATGCCTTCACGGCGGCTCTTGTTGAGGATCTCGTAGATCAGCCCCAGCACCTCGAGGTAAAAGGTGTGATTGAAGCGCGAACTGAACATGCCCAGGGATTTCTTGACCACGTGCATGGTCATATAGCCAGGGTTGGCCTGGAGGAAGGCGCCGAGGGCCGCACCGCCGATGATCATCACCTCGAACGGTTGGATCAGGGCGGCGATCTTGCCATGGGAAAGCACGTATCCGCCGAGCACGCTCGCGAACACGACAATGATGCCGATAATTTTAGCCATAGATAGAAGGTACTTACTTAAGTCGGGTTCAAGGTCATATTCGGAAGCTGAAAATCTCTTCTTCTACTTATCGGCAAAACTGCGCCAGACTATAGCCAGTTCTGGCGAAAAGCCAATTTGCCCCGCTCCGGGCGTAGACCTCATATGATGATCGCGTCCAACCATGGCTAATAAAACCAACGCTCCAATGCCCCGTCCCGCCACGCTCGAAGGCTGGGTAAAACTGCTCGAAGGCGTGCACTTGCCGGTGCCCCAGGCCAGTCACGACCTGGTCTGCAAGGCCATCGGCGACAGTCGACGGTCAATGCGTGACATCGCCGAGCTGATGCAGGACAGTCCCGCCCTGGCGCTGAGCGTCATCCGCGAAGCCAACCATCATACCCATGGCAGCCTTGCAGAGCCTGCAGAAAACCTCGAGGTGGCCATCAACCGCCTCGGCCTCAAGCGCACAGAAGAACTGCTCGCCCGCCTGCCCTCGTTGCCCGAATCACAGATACCCGTTGCCCTGCGCCAACTGCAATTGATCAGCCAGCACGCCACGCAACAGGCCAATGGTTTCTTTGCCAGCCGCCTGGCGCGGCTGTGGCAAGACATCCACTGGGGCAGCCTGCTGTTCCTGTCGCCGCTCTGGCCGCTGGCCCTGACTCACCCGCGCCTGCTCGCCGAGTGGGAGCTGCGGGTCATTCATAAAGGCCAATCAGCCAGCAAGGTGGAGCGTGAACTGTTCGGGGTTCCCTTGTTGAACATCTGCCTGGCCCTGGTAGAAGCCTGGCGCCTGCCGATCTGGGTCGTACAGGGTTATCGCCTGCTGCTCAATGAACGTCGCGAACTGGTTAAAGTGCTGCGCATCGCCCGGGACAGCGAACACCCGCTGCGCCAGCAGAACCGCCTGGACGACGACCCGACACTGCGGCGCTGGCTCAATCAACCGGCCAACACAGTGCTGCTGGCCAATGGCTTGGCCCTGTCGGCGCACCAGGCCTGGGACTGCCCGCACAGCACCCGTTGGCAATACCTCACCAGTTTGTACCTGCAGATATCGATGGACGAGGTCCAGCAGCAACTGCACCAACAAGCCGCCAACAGCGCCCGTCATCACGCCATGGCGGACCTGTGGCATCCGGCACAGGCACTGATCTGGCCCTGGGGCTGCCGACGCGTCCATCCGGACTTGCTGCCGGCCCCGCCGCCGAGCGCCCAAGACCTGACCCAATGGCGCAAACAGTGTTCGGCACTGCTGGTGGAACCGAGCCCGTTCAGCAACGCCATGCACTTGACCACCTCGGCACGCGATGCCCTGGCAGCGTGCGGCATGCGCCGGGTCATGATCCTGATGGCCGACCGCAGCCAGACCAGTGTCCGCGTACATCAAACCGCCGGCCTGCCCCAAGAGGCCGCGGCCATGAGCTTTCCCATCGGCCAAAGCAAGGTCTTGCAACGGCTGCTGGCCCAACAGGCCCAAGTTCGCCTGACCCCGCAGAACACTGCACAGTTTTCCGCGCTGCTGCCGCCAGGCTTGCGCAGCCTGTTCCGGGGCGAACACCTGCTGCTACGCTCCCTGGCCTGCAACGGCCGGGTGATCATGCTGGTGGTCGCGGATCAAGGCGGCGGACCGTTCTCGGACGTGACCGTGCAGGCCTTCGGCAAGACCGTGCAATGCATCGAGCGCGCCCTGCATACCTTTACCAACCGCGGCCGCTGAACTTGCTACAATCCCTTCCCTTTGCGCCCCTGGAGACCTCACATGCCTGACTTCTCTGGCTTGCCATTGGTGATCGAGCCGAGCGAGCTGCTCCCACGCCTCGACACCCCTGAACTGATCCTGGTGGACCTGACCAGCGCCGCCCGCTACAGCACCGGGCATATTCCCCGGGCACGCTTCGTCGACCCCAAGCGCACCCAACTGGGCCTGCCCCCGGCGCCGGGCCTGCTGCCGGCGAAAACCGATCTGGAAACGCTGTTCGGCGAACTCGGGCACAACCCGGATGCGGTCTACGTGGTCTACGACGACGAAGGCGGCGGCTGGGCCGGACGCTTCATCTGGCTGCTGGATGTGATCGGTCACTCGAATTATCACTACCTCGACGGCGGCCTGCTGTCGTGGCTGGACGAAGGCCTGCCAGTCTCCACCGAGGTACCTGCGCCCGTCGGCGGCCCGGTGAGCGTCACCCTGCTCGACGCGCCTACCGCCACCCGCGAGTACCTGCAAAGCCGCCTGGGTGCCGCCGACCTGGCGATCTGGGACGCGCGCGGCCCGCTGGAATATTCCGGCGAGAAAGTCGTGGCAGCGCGGGGCGGACACATCCCCGGCGCGGTCAATTTCGAATGGACCGCCGGCATGGATCCGGCGCGCAACCTGCGCATCCGCAAAGACATGCCGCAGATCCTCGAAAAACTGGGCATCACGCCCGACAAGGAAATCATCACCCACTGCCAGACTCACCACCGCTCTGGCTTCACCTACCTGGTGGCCAAGGCACTCGGTTATCCGCGGGTCAAAGGCTATGCCGGTTCCTGGGGCGAATGGGGCAATCACCCCGACACCCCTATCGAGCTTTGAAGGTTCTTAAGGACAGTTCATGAAAAACCGTTTGTTCATCATCTCCCAGTACCTGCTGCCCCATCACTTGCTGTCGCGGCTGGCCGGCTGCATTGCCGAATGTCGCGTGCGCTGGTTCAAGAATGCCTTCACCGCCTGGTTCGCCAAGCGCTACCAGGTGGACATGTCCCAGGCCCTCGTGGAAGACGTAACGGCCTACGAGCACTTCAACGCGTTCTTCACCCGCGCCTTGAAAGAGGGCGCCCGCCCGCTGGACGAAACCCCGGGCGCGATCCTCAGCCCTGCCGATGGCGCCATCAGCCAGCTCGGCCCGATCGAACACGGCCGTGTCTTCCAGGCCAAGGGCCACAGCTTCAGCGTGCTGGAACTGCTGGGCGGTGACGCGGCCAACGCAGCGCCGTTCATGGGCGGCGATTTCGCCACCGTCTACCTCTCCCCCAAGGACTACCACCGCGTGCACATGCCGCTGGCCGGCACCCTGCGGGAAATGGTCTATATCCCTGGACGGATTTTCTCGGTCAACCAGACCACCGCCGAAAACGTCCCCGAACTGTTCGCCCGCAACGAACGCGTGGCGTGCATTTTCGACACCGAGCGCGGACCGATGGCCGTGGTGCTGGTGGGCGCGATGATCGTTGCCTCCATCGAAACCGTCTGGGCCGGGCTGGTGACGCCGCCCAAGCGCCAGCTGAAAACCTTCCGCTACGACGAAGCCGCCCGTGCGCCGATCCATTTGGAAAAAGGTGCGGAACTGGGACGCTTCAAGCTGGGTTCGACCGCCATCGTGCTCTTCGGACCGGACCAGGTGAAATGGGCCGAAGGCTTGGTGGCAGGCTCGCCCGTGCAAATGGGCCAGGGCCTGGCGCTGCCCAAGGCCTGAGCCAAGCTGGACCTTTGAAGCAGGCCTCTAGCCAGAGGCTTGCAGGAGCAAGGCCGGTGGGAGCAAGGCTGGCCCGCGACGAACGATAACGCGGACGGGAAAAACCGCATCGTCGGCATCGCGCGCGATGCTTGGCTCCCACAGCCTATGAACATTCAGGACCACGCATTTCCCCATCAGCTGCTAGAGTTTGGAAACATCATTTTCATTTCCCGCCGGAGCCCGTCCACGGCATGAATGAGACCAGCCCTCTCCAGCTATTGCGCGTCCTGAACCCGACACAGCCCCGCCTGTCGTTCTGCGACGCTACGCCCCGCGATCTCAAGCGATGGATCGCCAACCTGCCCAAGGCCAACATTGGCGAGACCGCCCGCCTGTTGTATCAGGCCCTGGGCGAACTCAACCAACTGCTCACGCCCAGCGACAATCGCCTGCAACTGCTCGAACTGCTAAGGCCGGAGGTGCATTACGTCTGCAAGCACCTGGAGCGGCATTTCCTACAGCAGGCCATCGTGCTGGACGACCGCTCACGCAAGATCGTCAACCTGTGCCAGGCCCTGCAAAGCCATCTCGCGATGGGCTACAAGCAGGTCGTGGCCCGTATCGTGCCGAAATTCAGCAAGGACCGCGCCCGCCTGCTGAGCACCGCCCTGCAACGGGCAATGCAGGCGCTCAACGGTCCGCTGCTGCGCGCCAGCCAGCTATACAGCCCGGTGCCTGAAAGCTTGTGGCTCGATTTGCACCAGCTGTACCGGATCGCCTGCCAGTTGCGCCTGGAGCACCTGAGCGTGAGCGATGACCTGGCCAGCCAGGTCCATCAGTTGAACGTCGAACAGACTTACGTCGTCGCCCTGCTGCTGGGCGCGTCCCGGAGCAATCAACTGCGCCAAGGGCAAATCGCACGGCTGGCCGAAGTGCTCGAAGCCTGGAGCACATGGGTCAAGCTGGACCCACCCAGGGCCGCCGCGAACCTGTTCGCCGTGTCACCAGAACTGGATGTCGGGCCACGCTATCGCTCCAAGTTCCGGGCCGAGCAGCAGCCGACCCTGCAAGGGTTCGATCCGCAACCTTTGGTGCAGGCCATCGCCAGCTACCTGGAGCAACCGAACGACTCAACCCTGTCGGTTCCAAACGGCATGAGCAGCGACACGTTGCATCACCTGCAAGCCGCCTGGGGCGAAGCAGCCGAGCGCAGTTTCCAGCGCACCGAGGGCAACGGCATATTGACGCTGTGCGTAGGCATGAGCGCGTTGCACTATTACCTCGGCGGCGAACGCTCTTTCAGCGAGATTCTCAAGACCTCCGCGACGCGCAAGGCCCGCTTCGACGTCTCGCCGGGCAAATCGAACGACACCTGGAATCAAGCCTTCGATGCGACCCCCTCGGGCGAAAGCGACCTGCTGCCCTACGAGGAAATCGAGTACCCGGCCAATCCAAGCGATGACGACGGCACCGGATCGGACAACCAGCATCATTTTCCAACCTACGACCTGCCGATCATCAACCATAGCCCCGGTGGCTACTGTCTCGGCTGGCCGAAAGAGGTTCCGGAACAACTCCAGGCAGGGGAAATGGTCGGCATCCGCGATGCCAGCGAGCAAGCCTGGAGCATCGCCGTGGTGCGCTGGATTCGGCAAGTGCGCAACGGCAGCATGCAAATGGGTATCGAGCTGATCGCGCCCCACGCCCAGCCCTGCGGATTGCAGCTGGTGCGCGAGGAGAAAGAACAGAAGCACTACCTCAGGGGATTACTGCTGCCGGAAATCAGCGCCATCGACCTGCCCGCCACCATGATCGCCCCTCGCCTGCCGTTCCAGGAAGGCCAGCACGTCATGATCAATACCAATGGCGAAGAACATCGCGTGGGCCTGGACCGGCGGGTTACCAGCACCCACAGCTTCAACCAGTTCGCTTATCACCAGGAGGATGCAAGCACAGGAAGTGGCAGCGAAGCCGAGGGGGATTTTGATTCGTTGTGGAAGTCGCTTTAGGCAGCGCACTCCCCTTTGTGGTGAGGGGGATTATTTGTGGCAGAGGACTTTCTGTGGTGAGGGGATTTATCCCCTCACCACAGATATCTCAAAGCTGCCCGTCACGGTCCCTGAAGCCCAGCAGGTACAGCACCCCATCCAACCCCAAGGTTGAAATGGCCTGCCGGGCCGACTGCTTGACCAGTGGCTTGGCGCGGAACGCCACGCCCAACCCGGCAATGGCCAGCATCGGCAAGTCATTGGCACCGTCGCCCACGGCGATGGTCTGCTCCAGGCGCAGGCCTTCCTTCGCCGCCAATTCGCGCAGCAGGTCGGCCTTGCGCTGGGCGTCGACGATGGGCTCGACGGCCACACCGGTCACCTTGCCATCCACCACTTCCAACTCGTTGGCGAACACATAGTCGATGCCGAGCTTGGCCTGCAATTGCTTGGCGAAATAGGTGAAGCCGCCGGACAGAATGGCGGTCTTGTAACCCAGGCGCTTGAGTTCGGTGAACAGGGTTTCGGCACCTTCGGTCAAGCGCAGCGAAGCACCGATGGAGTCCAGCACGCTGACGTCCAGGCCTTGCAGCAGCGCCAGGCGCTCCTTGAAGCTGGCCCGAAAATCCAGCTCGCCGGCCATGGCCCGTTCGGTGATGGCCGACACCTTGTCGCCCACGCCTGCCGCCTTGGCCAGTTCGTCGATGACCTCGGCTTCGATCAGTGTCGAATCCATGTCGAACACCGCCAGGCGACGGTTGCGACGGAACAGCGAATCTTCCTGGAAAGCGATGTCGACATTCAGCTCCTGGGCCACGCTCAGGAATTCGGCACGCAACGCCTGCGGGTCGGCCGGCTCGCCGCGCACCGAAAACTCGATGCAACCCTTGCCCTTGTCAGCTGGCGTGTCCAACGGCATACGCCCCGACAGGCGGTCGATATGATCGATGTTCAGGCCGTATTGGGCCGTGATCGCACTGACACGCTGCAATTGTTCGGCGGTGACCTTGCGGGTCAACAACGTAACGATGTGGCGCTGCTTGCCCTGCCCGGCCACCCAATGCTGGTAGTCGGCTTCGGAGACTGGCGTGAAGCGCACCTGCTGTTCGAGTTCATGGGCGGCGAACAGGATATCCTTGAGCACCGACTTGCTTTGTTCGGCGTCCGGAATTTCGACCAGGATGCCGAATGACAGTGTGTCGTGAATCACCGCCTGACCGATGTCTAGAATGTTCACACCACCCTGGGCCAGAACGCCGGTAATGGCCGCAGTCAGACCCGGACGGTCGCTGCCAGTGATGTTTATCAGGACGATTTCGCGCAAGGCGCACCCCCGCAGGTGAAAAAAAACGCATTCTACCCACATTCAGTGACCATCGGGCACCGCCAATGCTTTGCCGGCCTTGGGCCTGTCGCTATACTGCGCGTCAATTTCACGGACAAAGAGCCGAGCTCAGTGAACCGGCCCACGCCAGTCAAAACCGACAATTTCTTCCTGCTGATCTTCCGTGCACTGCGCCACCGTCGCGTGCCGATTGCATTGCGCATTGCCAGCCATAACGTGATCCTGGTCGCCCTGGCCCTGGTCATCTATGCCTGCGTGATGGGCCTGCAGTTCAAGCAGGCCATGCATGAGCAGGCCGACGCCCTGGGTGAGAGCCTGACCACCCAGACCGCCACCTCCGCCACCGAGCTGCTGGTGTCCAACGACATCCTCAGTCTCAACGTGCTGCTCAACAACCTGACCAAGAACAAGCTGGTGGCCCACGCCGCCATCTACAGCGTGGACAACCGCATCCTCGCCGAAGCCGGCCAACGGCCCAAGCCAGGCCTGTTGGGCGAATCCGGCGGCATGTACCAGAGCAAGATCACCTTCCAGGACGTGACCGCCGGGCAACTGCGCATCAGCCTGGACATGGACCAGTTCCAGCAGCCGATGACCATCAGCCTGCAAAGCATGGGCATTCTCAGCGCCATATTGCTGGCACTGGCCCTTGCCCTGAGCCTGCGCCTGGGACGGCACCTGTCCACGCCGCTGTTGCAATTGCGCCTCTGGCTTCGGGACATCGACGAACACACCCCGGCCACGCTGCGCCAGGATGAAATCGGCGACCTGGCCCGGCAGCTGCACGCCAGCTTCGCGCCGGAACCTGCGCCGCTGCCCGAGCCGGAAGAGATCGACTACGTTGACGACGATGCCGAACCGGGCTTCGAAGTGCGTAACCTGCGCGATCCGGGCTTCGACGAAAGCCCGCCGATGCCGACTTCCAGGCCGGCGCCACGCCACGTGGTACGCACTGCGCAAGACGATGAAGACGACGACGCCTTTGCCGACCTGCGGGACGAGTCGATGAGCGGCGCGCCAACGCCAGCAGCCCAGGCCGTCGTTTCGAACGTTCCCCAGCACAGCGCCGTGCTGGCCATTCAACTGGGCGCCCAGGATCAGCTGCGTCGCCTGCCCCAGGCCCGCCTGAAGGAACTGCTCGAACGCTACCGCGACTGCCTCGACCAGGCCGCATCGCTCTATCAGGGCCATTTGCACACCCTGAACGACGGCAGCACGCTGATGCTGTTCCACACCGAAGACAGCGGCGACGATTACCTGACCAACGCCATCTGCTGCGGCGAACTGCTCCGGGCCCTGGGCCATCAGTTGCAGATCGAAGTCGCCGACAGCGGCATTACCCTGCAACTGCAGTTGGGCCTGACGCTGGGTGACGAACTGTTCGGCCTGAGTCAGATTGACCTGCTGCTGACCGAAACCGCCCAGGACGCCCTGGCCTTGTCGCAACACAGCCGCAACCTGCTGCTGGTTGAGCGCAAGGTCAACGACGACGCCCTGATCCGCCAGCGCGCCCGTATCCGCCCGATCGCCAGCCCCGAAGGTGCGTGCTGCGTGGAACGGCTGATGGAGCCCTATCCGTCGATGCTGGAGCGGCAATTGGCACGGATGCACGAACGGCAGGCCTGATATTCAGCAATTGAAACAAACCAAAGCCCGCAGATGAGTGATCAATGCGGGCTTTTTTATGGCCTTTGTCCCGTCCTGAATAAGGTTTACACCTTCTGACCTATCTTCAGGAGGAACCAATGGATTCAGGAAAAAAGCGCAGTCAACGCGATTACACGCTGGGCTTTAAATTGGCGGTCGTCGATCAGGTTGAAAAGGGCGAACTGAGTTATAAAGAGGCTCAACGGCGTTATGGGATTCAGGGGCGATCGACTGTGTTGGTGTGGTTACGCAAACATGGACGGCAGGACTGGAGCCAAGGCGCCTCCATTCGTGCCCAGAGGAACCGACCGATGGCCGAGCCAAATTTGCCGCTGACACCAGAGCAGCGAATCAAGGAGCTAGAAGAGAAGCTGGCCCTTGCCAACCAGAAAGCCCAATTTTTTGAAGCTGTCGTTGACGTGCTGAAGAACGATTACGGTGTTTCTGTCGTAAAAAAGCGATCCGGCAAGTCCTCACCCAAGGGCAAATCGAAGGCCTGAGCATTACCAGGGCTTGCCAGTTTCTAGGCATCTCGCGGCAGGCATACTACAAGCGCAATCGAGCTTACGACGCGCAAGCCAGCCATGCGCAAAGGGTGCTGGGATTTGTGTTGGAGACACGCCTTGAAATGCCCCGGCTGGGTACCCGCAAGCTGCACGGCCTTATGCAAGCCGAACCTGAGCTGACGCAAACGGTAGGCCGCGATCGGTTGTTCGATATTTTGCGAGACCATCGACAACTGGTCCCACGCAAACGTGCTTATCACAAGACTACCGACAGTCATCATCGCTTCCGTCGACATCCGAACCGGCTCAAACCCGGCCCTGATCAAGTCACTGCCACGGGGCCTGAACAGGTCTGGGTTGCAGATATAACCTACTTGCCGACCGAGCAAAGCGTCGCTTACGTAAGTCTGATCACTGATGCATTTTCGCGCAAAATAGTCGGCCATCATGTGCATGAAAGCCTGCATACCGAATCAGTCATCCAGGCGATGACGAAAGCTCTCCGACACCGAAGAACCAACCAGCCGCTGGTGCATCACTCAGATAGGGGCTCGCAATACTGCTCTGACCTTTACCAAAGGCTGCACGCCAAACACGACGTCAGGTGTTCGATGACTGATGGCTATGACTGTTACCAGAATGCTCTAGCGGAACGGGTGAATGGGATTTTGAAAACGGAGTTTCTTTTGCACCGCCCCAAAGACCTTGCCCAAGCCAAACGCATGGTCGAGGAGTCGATAGAAATTTATAACCGTAAGCGACCTCATCTGTCCCTTGAATACAAAACGCCCGATGCGGTGCATTGGGCGCTTTGAGACTGAAACAGGTGTAAACCTATTTCAGGACTAGACACAAAAAAAAGACCGCCAAGCAGCGAGCCAACATCATTCGGCGTTGGTATGACCTGATTGTCGAGAACAGGGAAGACCTGGCGTATCTGATCACCCTGGAGCAGGGAAAACCCTTGGCGGAGTCTCGGGCTGAAGTCGATTATGGTGCTGCCTACGTTGAGTGGTTTGCGGAGGAGGCCAAGCGCGTCAATGGCAATGTCATTCCTGGCCCTGCCGAAGACCGTCGCGTCGTTGTTGTGAAGCAGCCTATTGGTGTAGTCGCCGCTATCACACCCTGGAATTTCCCGGTTGCCATGATTACGCGAAAAGTGGCTCCAGCACTCGCAGCCGGCTGCACGATCGTGGTGAAGCCAGCAGAAGACACACCACTGGTTGCTTTGGCGGTGGCTGAGCTCGCTCTGCAGGCCGGAATCACGCCAGGTGTTTTCAACGTCATCACCGCAGCTCGTGGTCATGAAGTGGGCGAAGTGCTCACGACTCATCGCGATGTGCGCAAGGTTTCGTTCACTGGATCGACCCAAGTAGGCCGAATTTTGCTTCGCCAGTCTGCAGACACCATCAAGAAGGTATCGCTTGAGTTAGGCGGGAATGCTCCGTTCATTGTCTTCGACGATGCTGACATCGACGCAGCTGTCAGCGGGGCAATGGCTTGTAAGTTCCGCAACGGTGAACACTGGGCTGATTTCGAATGAGATGGCGCCGTTCGGGGGGATCAAGCATTCCGGCCTTGGGGGGGAAGGCTCGATGTACGGAATCGAGGATTATCTCGAGATCAAGTACATGTGTGTCGGCGGTATTTGATTGCCTGTGGGATAGCGTGTCACTCGGTTTCCCTCATCCCTGCCTGGGCAAGTAAGGACGGGCGCCAGGCCGTCGGCCTCGCGCCCGCCAAGGGAAGGATTACTTTAGCTTGCCAGAGCGCTTGGCTTCTTCGTACCGGGCCTTGTTCTCCTCGTTGGCCGGATACAGACCAGGCAAGGCTGCGCCACTTTTGACCTCTTCCATGATCCAGCCCTCCAGGCGCTCCTGCTCGACGGCGGCATCGACGACGTCATTCAGCAGCGCGGCAGGGATCACCACTGCGCCGTCAAGGTCGGCCACGATGACGTCGCCAGGGAAGACCGCTACACCGCCACAGCCAATGGGCTGTTCCCAGTCAACGAAGGTCAGGCCTGCCACCGAGGGCGGAGCCGCAATGCCACTTGCCCAGATAGGAAGTTCGGTCGACTGGACGCCAGCCATGTCGCGAACGGCGCCGTCGCTGACCAGTGCGGCCACGCCTTTCCTGGTCATGCGGGCGCAGAGGATGTCACCCCAGAAGCCGGCGTCCTTTACGCCGTTGGCGTCGACCACGGCGATGCAGCCTTCAGGCATGTGCTCGATCGCAGCACGGGTGGATTTCGGCGAGCTCCAGGACTCCGGAGTGGCCAGATCCTCACGCGCGGGGATGAAGCGCACAGTGAAGGCACGGCCAACGATACGGTGGGAGGCGGCGCTCAACGGGGATGCACCTCGGATCCATACGTTGCGCAGCCCTTTCTTGAGCAGCACGGTGGTAAGGGTCGCGGTGGTGACACCGGCCAGCGCTGCAAATGCTTGTTTGTCATTCATCGTGGACATGTCAGTCTCCTGGGCTTTAGATGCTTTGGATCAGGCCACCGTCCACACGGACGGTGGAGCCGGTTACATAGGCAGCGCGGTCGCTGGCCAGGAAGGCCACGACGTCGGCATATTCTTCTGGCTTGCCGTAGCGCCCCACCGGAATACTCGCGGCGCTCTCTGTTTCTACAGCTTCGACTGCGCGGTTTTCACGCTTGGCGCGAGCCTCGTCGAGGAAGCGAGTCCGGCGAGTTCCGATGCGACCTGGGATCACGATGTTCGAAGTGATGCCGTCACGCGCCACGTCTTTGGCCAGGGTCTTCGACCAGCCCAGGAGGGAGGCACGGGCGACGTTCGACATGGCCAGGTTAGCGATTGGAGCGACGACGCCCGAGGAAGTACTGGTGATCACGCGACCCCAACCACGCTCACGCATCCCCGGCAGCAACATATCGGTGATACCGATTACGGAGACCACCATGGCCTCGAACGCGGTTCTCCAACTTTCGGATTCGTGGCCGAAGGCTGGGCCAGGTTGCGGGCCGCCGGTGTTGTTGATCAGAATGTCGATGCCACCGACTTTCGCGAGCACTTGCTCCACGCCTGCTCGCCATTGCATCTCGTCAGCCAAGTCCCAGGCGAAGGTGTGGCAAGTGCCGCCAGCTTCCTGGATACGATTCGCGGCAACCTCCAGGGACTCCTGGTTACGATCTGCCAGGCTGACGATTGCGCCTTCTTTGGCGAGCGCGAGCGCGATCGCGCTACCCAACCCACCCCCCGCGCTCAGCACAAGAGCACGTTTACCTTTGATGCCAAGATCCATGTGTCCTCCGATATTTCAGTTGAGTTGTGCGCAGGCCTGACGGATGCGCCGACAGGCTTCTTCCAGCCGTTCAGTGGCTGTGGCGAATGAGATGCGGAAGTAGCCTTCAAGACCGAAAGCACTGCCCGGCACGACGGCCACTCGCGCCTGCTCCAGCAGATAGCGACTTACATCCAGATCGTTTTCCAGGGAAACGCCGGCAGGCGTCTTCAATCCATAAAGGCCGCTGCAGGAGGGGAACAGGTAGAAGGCCCCCTCAGGCCGGCGGCAACTGAGGCCTTGCGTGCCATTGAAGGCGTCGAGGCAGAGATCCCGACGTTCCCGGAACACCTCATTGCGATCAGCAAGAAAGTCCATCGGGCCGTCCAGGGCAGCGATCGCTGCCGCTTGGGAAACCGAGCAGGGGTTGCTGGTGCTTTGCGACTGGATGGTGGCCATGGCCGCGATCAGCTCACGGGGGCCACCGGCATATCCGATGCGCCATCCGGTCATCGAATAGGCCTTGGAGACGCCGTTGACGGTTAGCGTGCGAGCAAGAAGTTCCGGCACCTCGGCTGCAATTGTGGAGAACTGCCAGCCGTCGTAACGCAGGTGCTCGTACATGTCGTCGGTGAGCACATAGACGTGCGGATGTTTGAGCAACTCTGCGCCAATACTCTTCAGTTCATCAGCGGAGTAGCCGGCCCCGGTGGGGTTGCTGGGCGAGTTGAGGATCACCCATTTGGTGCGCGAGTTGATGGCTGCACCGAGCTGCGAGGCAGTGATCTTGAAACCCTGGGCTTCCGGGCAGGCAATCTCAACCGGCGTGCCTCCTGCAAGACGCACCATATCCGGGTAGGACACCCAGTAGGGGGCCGGAATGATGACTTCATCACCTTGGTTGAGGGTGGCCAGAAGCGCATTGAACAGCACTTGCTTGCCGCCTGTCCCGACACTGATCTGCGAGGTTGCGTAGGTGATTCCATTCTCGCGTTCGAACTTGCGAGCGATGGCCGCCTTCAGTTCAGGGGTGCCGTCGACATCGGTGTACCGAGTATTGCCATTGTCGATGGCTTGCTTTGCGGCATTACGAATGTGATCTGGCGTGGGGAAGTCGGGTTCTCCTTGGGAGAGGCCGATGATGTCGATGCCTTGGCGCCGCAATTCGGCGGCCTGTTTTGTGATTGCCAGCGTTGGTGACGGTTTGACTGCGTCCAAAAGCTTGCCGAGCAACTGCATTTCGGGCCTCTCTGATTTTGTTGAAGTGGGGGAGATTCTAGGGCGGTCAATGAAGTAAAAAAATCAATATATATTTCTTTAAATGATAAATAATATTTGTTGATTGGTCGCTGGCGAGATTAGGCAATCCAGGCTGGGGGTGAGCAGGATCGATACATGGGATAAAGGAATATTTGGAGGTTGGTTATAGGTTTGTAGGCGGTATTAGAACGTGTGTTGAAGTTGTGATCGGCTTTCGGGGTGAAATGATCTTTGGTTAATCAAATTGTTTTGTGTTTATCGAGAAAAATAGGAAAACGGGGCAGCTAGAGCTGCCCCGTATCCGTGGTTTAACGTTTCGGTGTCTTTTGAATCAGCCTCGCTCAGGCAAGGGTTTTGTGAGCCCCATGCCCTCCCAGCGAGCAATAACCAGAGGGGCTACAGCGTTGCCTAGAACGTTGAGTGTAGTTGTACCGCTATCGATTACGCGGAAAATACCCGCTACTAACGCCACGGCTTCAAGTGGAAGTCCTGCGGACGCCAGTGTGGCGGACAGGATGATGATTGCAAACCCAGGTACACCCGCTGCACCTTTGGAGGTCAGCACCATGGTTACGACCAGCAAGATTTGCTGACTGAGAGATAGATCAATCCCGTAGAGTTGAGCAATGAAGATAGTGGCGACGCCGAGGAAAATCGATGCACCATCAAGGTTGAATGCATAACCCACCGGTACGACAAAACTCACAATTCGCCGCGGGACTCCATATTTTTCGAGTTTCTCCATCAATTGCGGCATGACCGCAGCCGATGCGGCGCTGGAGCAAGCGAGAATGAGTTCATCTTTAAAGTAGCGAATCAGCTTAAAGACGTTCTCGCCCATCAGGTAGCAGATCCCACCAAGCACCACGAGTGCGAATAGAATCAGGGCAAGATAAACCACCCCAATCAGTTTGAGCAGGGGGAATAACGAGGCGAAGCCGAAAGTAGCTACCGTGGCGCCTATCATGCCGAATACACCGATGGGTGCATACGCCATAACATAATTAACCAGCTTGAACATTGCGTCCGCAGTTCCCTGTAGCGTTGCAATTACAGGAGCGCTTTTTTCGCGCGGCAGGGAATTGAGCGCCATGCCGAACATGACAGCGAAGAAAAGAATCGAAAGAAGCTTACCTTCTGAAAGCGATTGAAATAGATTGTCCGGCACAATATTTTGCAAGATGATCAATGCGCCTTTTGAAGGCTCCGCTTTCACAACGGTATCGGCGTGAGCCATGCCTGCAATCTGAGTCCCTGCACCAGGCTCCAGCAGATTACCCAGCGTCAGGCCCACAATAATGGCCAGCGTCGTGATTGCGAAAAAATAACCCAGCGACTTGGCGCCCATGCGACCGAATGATTTGTTGTCACCCCCTCCTGCGATACCAAGTACCATGCAGCAGAAAACGATGGGGACTACAATCATCTTCATCATTTTTATGAAGATGTCACCAAGTGGTTTAAGGATTTCGGCACTCACCCATTGCTGATGCTCGGGGTTAGTATTGAAGTAGCAACCTATCAGGATGCCGAGGAGCAGTCCGGCAACGATTTGCCAGACAAGTGGAAATTTTTTCATGACTCTAGCCTTTTTTTATAAGAAGGTGTGCTGCTTGGACGGCAGTAGCTAGATGCGTGAGCTACCCGCTCACGCGAAGGCAGGCATGCTCACTTGAACATGCCTGCTGCACGCTTACTTGGCGAATATTTGACTCATGTCCTTGAACGCTTTGAACTCCAATGCGTTACCACATGGGTCAAACAAGAACATGGTTGCCTGCTCACCAACTTGGCCCTTGAAGCGGATGTAAGGCTCAATTACAAACTTGGTTCCGAGGTCAGTCAGGCGTTTCGCAAGAGTTTCCCACTCACCCCACTTCAGGATGACACCAAAGTGTGGTGCAGGCACATTGTGACCATCAACCGGGTTACTCAGGGCGTTTTCCTGATAGGACATTTTTGGATGTTCATGGATGACCAGCTGATGGCCGTAGAAGTTGAAATCTACCCATTGGGCCGCCGAACGACCTTCTTCAAGGTTAAAGACTTCACCGTAGAATTTACGGGCTGCTGGGATATCGTAAACTGGGATCGCAAGGTGGAATGGGGAGAGACTCATCAGGAACTCCAAATAGCTATTATTAATATGGATTAAAGCGTGTCGCTTATAACGCGTTGATAACGTGAAACTCTGTCGAGTTACGCAAGCCAAACGATTTGTGGCAAATGGCCCGATCCCTTAGCCGCTCCATGCCCGACTTATTTCATTGAATACTCGCAGACACAGATCTCACGCAGGTACGACTGTGCTCTTGATATGAAATTTTCCAATAACCAACTGAAGTACTGCGTGTCAGTGCCATCGCACCTGCATGGCTGTCAAACGCCTGGGGTGCGCCTGGAGCGGAAGTTCTGATCCGTTCGGCTTACCCGCTGCTGGCTTGTCAATCCCACGTGCTGGGCGCTTTTTCGCCATTTCATGTGGGTTTCCTGGCTGCGGCCTCTGCCACCTCTTTTGTCGTTGGTTGAGATGATTTTAGAGCTGTATAATCGTAAAAAAAATCAATGTATTTTTGTTGATGTCACAAAGAGAATTTATTAATGATAAAAGAGCTCAAGACGCTTATCGCCGTTGCTCGAGAAGGTACGTTCGCCGCTGCGGGCACCAAGATAAATCTGACCCAAGCCGCCGTAAGCGCTCAGATGCAGCGACTTGAAGTTGAGCTGGGCTTCGAGATTTTTGAGCGAAAAGGGCGAAACGCTCATTTGAATCGCCGTGGTCAGCAGATTTTGCTGCAGGCGCAAGAGGTGATTCAGATGTACAACAACTTGGGCTCGACGGAGCCTGGGGCTGCGCCCTCCATTCAAGTGAATATCGGGGCCATCGCATCTATTCAGCGATCCTTGCTTCCGAGCGCCATGGCCCAGTTTCATCGGGCGCGGCCTGAATGCCGTACCCGGGTTATTCCAGGGGTGTCTCTGGAGCTGCTCAGTGCCGTCGACTCCGGTGAGATCGACTTGGCAGTAATCATCAGGCCGCCGTTCACTCTTCAAAGTGATCTGTGCTGGACTACCCTCGCAAGAGAGCCGTATCGGCTTATCGTGCCGCGAAAGCTGCCTGATGCAGACTGGAGCGAAATACTCACTTGCCAGCCGTTCATTCGTTATGACCGCTCTTCATTCGGAGGACGTCAGGTTGACCGCTTCCTGCGTCAAATGCACTTCAAGCCCAGAGAGGTTTGCGAGTTGGATGAGCTGGACGCCATCACGGAACTGGTGGGGAAGGGGGTAGGTGTTGCTCTGGTGCCTCAGACCTTAATGCGAAAGCGCTGGCCGTCGTCGGTCAGGGCGCTTGACTTGGGTAATAACACCTTCCACCGGGACATCGGGCTCGTTCATCACGCCAACATTATTTTGAGCGAGCAGGTCACACTCCTTGCGAGACTCATTGAGGGAATGGTGACCTTGGAAGAGGACGAGGATGTATCCAGCGAGGAAGGATAATCGAACCGAATGCGGCTCACTGCTCTTGGTTGGCTCGATGTGGTGATACTCCAGCTAAAGCGCGCTTTTCCATATGGCCGAGCTGTCGGTTCCTGGTGTGTAGACCGATACATTGGAGACCTGTCTTTTTTCAGTGGGAGCCCCTGCCATGAATGAGCTAGCAACGTATATCAAGGACGTCTTTGCCCCCTTCGGAGCTGTCTCCCTGCGACGAATGTTCGGGGGGCACGGTATCTTTCTTGAGGGTGTGATGTTCGGTCTGGTGTATGACGGAATGCTCTATCTGAAAACCGATGAACGGAACCTTCCGGCGTTCGAGAGAGAAGGGCTTGAACAGTTTGAATATACCCGCCAGGGAAAACGCATCGGTCTTTCGTATTATCGGGCACCCGATCAGCTCTACGAGGAGCCGGAAGAAGCGTTGCGCTGGGCTCGAAGTTCATTCGAAGCGGCACGGCGCGCCGAGGCTCAGCGTACCAGGCGCACCAGGTGCGCTGGTTCGCGATAAAACAACGCCTCGACAATGCTACAGGCTCGTATCTGTTCGGTGAGTCATTGGTCAGCACCTTCACTGCACTGAAAAATTGAGAGTACCGGGTAGTTGTCAAGGCGACCGCCGACCCTCAGCGGGGCAGTCGCCTCTCAAGTACCTGGGCCACGGTCAAGTAATAGTTTCTTGCAGTCGCGTTACTCTGGCGTTCACCCAATGCCCTCAGCGCGCTTATCTTGATGCCCAGTGCACGTGGTTCGTCCGGCTGCACGGCAAGCACATGATCGACTTGTTCAGCTGCCCACTGGAAATCCTGGTTCTTTATCGAGAGTTGGGCGCTGTCCAGCAATTTTTGCATGCCGCCAGCCATGGTGATCATGTGATTTGCTCTGTCCTTTTCGGAGAGGGGAAAGATATGGGTAGGATTGCCATCGAACCATCCGGCCTTCTGTGCATAAATGCCACGCACTGCCCATGCGACAGTCCCGTAGTACTCTTGCAGATACGGATGTTTCGCCAGATTCGGCGGGAGTTTTACGCGCTCCACCAGTTCGTCAGGAGTCATACCTGCGCTGATGCCTTTCAGGGTCTCGTCGTAGACGAACTTGATCCCGTCTCGGTAAGCCGCAAGTGTACTTTGTACCTGCCCGACCCCGCTAATAGTGCCCATGTGACCGGGTACCAGCACCTGAGCTCGCAGTGTCATGAGCCTCTCCAGGTTTTCTATCCATTTGTCTACTGGGCGAGTGGGCAGGCCTCGCAGCGGCGCTATGTTGGGAAACGTCTCGAGCAGGATGTCACCGGCCACGACGGTTTTTTTGTCGGGCAACCAGATCGCGATGTTTTCATCCGCTTCACCCGGCGTGTGAACGAACTGCATCCGCACGCCGGCAACGCTCAAGACTTCATACTCGCCGTCAAAAGTCTTCGTGGGCTGGAGATAGCCTTCTCGTGTTGGAGGTGTTTTCCTGCCGTATTCGAGCTGGGTACCTGCATTGATGAATTGCTCGTTTGATAGCGCCATCCCGAAGGCATCGCCGCCGTCCCGCTGGCCGCGGCCCTTTTCCGGCTTCGCCGTCACTAGCGACGCATGGCTGTAGATATCAGGCCTGTCTTCACCTGCGAACACCGTCGCCCCGCCGGAGTGATCAGGGTGGTTGTGGGTGTAGATGATTGCGCGGACCGGCCTGACCAGGCGGTCGCCGAATGCCTTCACGATCGCCTGCGCATCCACCGGGTTGGCCGAGGTGTCGACAATGATCGAACCTGACTCAGCCTGGATCAGGGTCACGTTGCTGGCTGAGTAGCCGATCGCCACGTAGACACCGTCGGCCACGTGCTCGATACGTTCATTGAAGGCTTTGGAGTGTGCTTCCAGCACAGCGCGAGCAGTCTCGGGACCTTCATGTGCCTGCACTGTGCAGGTCACAGTCGTTGCAAGTGTCATCAGTAAAGCCCCAATGGTCGTACGAGATTTCATTACGTCGATATTTCCTTCATCAGTATTCATAACCCTCGAGGCGCACATCCATCTGCTCGTCAAACGGTAACACATTGATGGCTGACGCCTCAGTCGGTCCTTTCGGTGCAGAATGCACATTGTTACCCTGATGATCAGCAGTGCCACCTTGAGGCGGTGGCGCTGCGTCGGAGACGGAGCGAACTCCGCGGGGGATGGGCGAGGTCAGTTATAGATATCGAACGTGAAGTATTTCTTCTGAATGGCGTCGTAGGTGCCGTTCTTGTGTATTTCGGCCAATGCGCCATTGATCGCCTGAATCAGTTCCAGGTCATCCTTGCGCAGGCCGATAGCGCCCCCTTCACCCAGCATCTTTTCATCCTTGACGACATCGCCGGCGAAAGCGAAACCGGTGTTCTGGGGCGTCTGCAAAAAGCCGATGTCCGCTGCGACGGCGTCTGTAAAGTTGGCATCGATGCGGCCACTCGCCAGATCCGGATACACCAGGTCCTGGTTTGCATAAGTCACCATGGCGACGCCGTGGGGTTCCCAGAGGGCCCTGACGTACGCTTCCTGGACAGTGCCTTGAGCAACGCCGATACGCTTGCCTTGTCAGTGACTCTACGATGGGTAGCAGGCCGCTGTCTTTCTTGGCTATCAAGCGACTAGGCGCGTTGTATAGGCGGTCCGAAAACGTGACATGCTCCCTGCGTTTCTCGTTGGCGCTCATGCCCGAGAGAATACCATCGAATTTTTTGCCATGAGTGCCGGGATAATGCTGTCGAAAGCCGTTTTGACCCAGACGCACTTGACTTTTAGTTCCGCGCAAATGGCTTTGCCCAAATCGATGTCGAAGCCTACCAGTTCTCCACTTGGGGCTTTTGACTCAAAAGGGGCATAGGTCGGAACTGCTCTTTGCTTAAGGAAAACTAAAGCATGAAAGAGAGAAGTTCTAACGGAGCATCCGCTTCGAGACAGACTTTCTGTCGGAGATCCAAATTTGGAAGGACGTGTGGAAAGTACAATTTTGGCTCTGGAAGGTGCATTTTTCAGCGGACTCGCTCTCTGCATAATCGCCCTGCATCCATTGCCGTTCCTCAATGTCAGGAGGCCAATGGACATCCGATAATAAAAGGGCCTCGTCCATGAAAAAGCCAAATCCGCTGCTCGAAGACCTCAAGCCCCTCCTGCCGGTCATTGCCGCCAACGCCTTCCAGGCGGAACAAGACCGTAGCGTGCCAGCCGAGAACATCGCCTTGCTCAAACGCATCGGCATGCACCGGGCCTTCCAACCAAAGAAGTACGGTGGCCTGGAGATGTCCCTGCCACAGTTCACCGATTGCATCGCGCTGCTGGCCGGTGCTTGCGCGAGCACGGCCTGGGCCATGAGCCTGTTGTGCACCCACAGCCATCAACTGGCGATGTTTCCGGCCAGGGCTCAGGATGACGTTTGGGGAAGCGATCCCGACGCCACTGCCAGCAGCAGTATTGCGCCGTTTGGCCGCACTGAAGAAACCGAAGGCGGCGTGATGTTCAGCGGCGAAATGGGTTGGAGCAGCGGCTGTGACCATGCCGAATGGGCGATCATGGGCTTTCGCCGCAAAAATGCCGAAGGGACCCAGGACTATTGTTTCGCGGTGCTGCCGCGCAGCGATTATTCGATCCGCGATGATTGGTACGCGGTCGGCATGCGTGGCAGCGGCAGCAAGACATTGATTGTCGAGCATGTTTTCGTGCCGGAGCACCGGATCCAGAAAGCCAAGGACATGATGGAAGGCAAGTCCGGCGGGTTCGGCTTGTACCCCGACAGCAAGATTTTCTACACCCCGTATCGCCCGTATTTCGCCAGCGGTTTTGCCACCGTGAGCCTGGGCGTGGCCGAGCGCATGCTGGAGGTTTTTCGCGAGAAAACCCGCAACCGGGTGCGGGCCTACACGGGTGCGGCAGTGGGGGCCGCGACCCCGGCCTTGATGCGCCTGGCCGAGTCTACCCATCAGGTGGCGGCGGCCCGGGCCTTCCTGGAGAAAACCTGGCAGGAGCACGCCGAGCATGGCGAGCGCCAGGAATACCCCAGCCGCGAGACCCTGGCGTTCTGGCGGACCAACCAGGCCTATTCCACCAAGATGTGCATCCAGGCGGTGGATCGCCTGATGGAAGCGGCGGGTGGCGGCGCCTGGTTCGAGACCAACGAACTGCAACGGCTGTTCCGTGATGCGCACCTGACCGGTGCCCATGCCTACACCGACTACGACGTCTGCGCGCAGATCCTCGGTCGCGAGCTGATGGGCCTTGAGCCTGATCCCACCATGGTTTGAGCATCTGCCTGCTGAACCTTAGAACAATAATCGAGGCCGTCGCTTGAGGCGGCCGGGAGTCTTGCATGTCCAATAGTTGCGCTACCGCTTTCGACACCCGCGCATTCCGCCGGGCCCTGGGCAACTTTGCCACCGGTGTGACCGTGGTCACTGCCGCCACTGAAGATGGCCGCAAGGTCGGTGTGACGGCCAACAGTTTCAACTCGGTGTCCCTGGACCCGCCGCTGATCCTTTGGAGCATCGATAAACGCTCCAGTAGCCACGGCGTGTTCGAAGTCGCCAGCCATTTTGCCGTGAACATCCTGGCGGCGGACCAGATCGACCTGTCGAACAACTTCGCCCGCCCCAGGGAAGATCGGTTCGCCGAAATCGAATACGACGCCGGCGAAGGCGGCGCTCCGGTGTTCGCCGACTGCTCGGCGCGTTTTCACTGTGAAAAGTACCAGCAGGTTGACGGCGGCGATCACTGGATCATGATCGGCAAGGTCGTGGCGTTCGATGATTTCGGACGTTCGCCGTTGCTCTATCACCAGGGCGTCTATTCGATGGTCTTGCCGCATACCCGCATGACCAGACGAGAAGAGGGCCAGGCCCCCAGCAGTCATTTCCAGGGCCGCTTGAGCCATAACCTGTATTACCTGATGACCCAGGCATTGCGGGCGTACCAGGCCAGTTACCAGCCGCGCCAGTTGTCTACCGGGCTGCGCACCAGCGAAGCGCGGATGTTGATGGTGCTGGAGAACGATGCCGGCCTGAACCTGGCGGACCTGCAACGGGAAGTGGCAATGCCGGTGCGCGAGATTGAAGAGGCCGTGGCCAATCTCAAGCGCAAGGGCCTGGTCACCGATGAAGGTGAACGGGTACGCCTGACCGTCAAGGGCATCGATGAAACCGAAGGGCTCTGGGCAATAGCCAGGGAACAGCAGGACAAGGTATTCGGTCAGTTCGGCGAAGCGCAGGTCGAGCATTTCAAGACCGTGCTCAAGGGCGTGATCAAGGACGCTTGAGCGCCCGGTGGCAGCGAGCTTGCTCGCGATGGCGGTGGACCAGCCAATATTGATGTCGACTGGCTGGGCCCTGTCGCGAGCGAGCTCGTTCCCACAGGTTTACGTGTGCGGTCCAGATTCGGATTCTGTGAACGGATAGTCCGGCAAGGGTGGAAGCTGTTAAGATTTAGTTAACTCATTAACTAAATCTTCCTCGCGAACGCATCCATGCTCAAACCCCGCCCATCTTTGACGTTGACCCTGCTACAGGCCCGTGAAGCGGCCATGGGTTTTTTCCGACCTTCCCTCAATCAGCACGGCTTGACCGAACAGCAATGGCGGGTCATCCGTATTCTCAGCCAGCACGACGAGCTGGAAATCAATCGCCTGGCCGAACTGGCCTGCATCCTCAAGCCCAGCATGACCGGCGTCCTGGTGCGCATGGAAGCGGCCGGCATGGTGGTGCGGCGCAAGGCCGAACAGGATCAGCGGCGGGTATTGGTCCGGCTGGCGACCCAGGGGCAGGCCTGCTTCGATTCGATGAGCCAGAGCATGGAGGAGAACTATCGGCGGTTGCAGGAGAAACTGGGGGAGGAAAAGCTGCAGACGTTGTTGGGGTTGCTCAATGAGTTGAAGACGATCAGGCGCTGAAAGCTCAGAGGCTTTTGTGGCGAGGGAGCTTGCTCCCGCTGGGCTGCGCAGCAGCCCCCAAGATCTTGGCATCAGTCAAGTACTTTAGGGCCGCTGCGCGCCCCAGCGGGAGCGAGCTCCCTCGCCACGGGGTTTGGGCGTGCCTGTGTCAGTAGACCCCGCCAGTCGCTGGCTTCGGCGCATCCTTGAACGTCGAGGCCAGTGCCTGCAAGCCGCGCATCAACACGGTCGTGTCCACACCCACCGCAACAAACGCCGCGCCGAGTTCGATATAGCGCCGAGCCAGCTTTTCATCGGCGCTGAGAATCCCGGCGGCCTTGCCGGCCCTGCGGATGCGAGCGATGGCGTCTTCGATGGCCGCTTGCACGTCCGGGTGACCGGGGTTGCCACGAAAACCCATGGACGCGCTCAGGTCCGCCGGACCGATGAAAACGCCGTCGACGCCTTCAACGGCGGCAATGGCATCCAGGTTCGCCAAGCCTTCGCGGTTCTCGATCTGCACCAACAGGCACATTTGCTCATCGGCCTTGTCGAGGTAGCCGGGGATGCTATTCCAGCGCGACGCCCGGGCCAGTGCGCTGCCGACCCCGCGTACACCGTGGGGTGGGTAGTGGATGGCGCGCACCAGTTCGCGGGCCTGGTCGGCGCTTTCCACCATTGGCACCAGCAGGGTTTGCACGCCGATGTCGAGCACTTGCTTGATCAATGCCGTGTCGCCGATCACCGGGCGTATCACCGGTTGGCCGGGGTAGGGCGCCACGGCCTGGAGCTGGCCGAGCATTGCGCGCAAGTCGTTGGGCGCGTGCTCGCCGTCGATCAGCAACCAGTCGAAGCCGGCGTTGGCGGCCAGCTCGGCGCAGTAGGCATCGGCCAACCCCAGCCACAGGCCGATTTGCGCTTCGCCGCTGCGCAGGCGTTGCTTGAAGGTATTGATGGGCATGTCCATGAACCGGTCTCCAGTCAGACGAAACGGCAAGCGATGGAACCGAGCATGTCGTAGTCGACATGGAAGGTATCGCCCGGCCTGGCCGCCACGGGGCGGGTGAAGGAACCGCCGAGGATGACCTGTCCCGGTTGCAGGGTGACGTCGTAGGCCGCCAGTTTGTTCGCCAGCCAGGCCACGCCTTTGGCGGGGTGATTGAGCACGGCCGCCGAGACGCCGGACTCTTCGATCACACCGTTGCGGTAGAGCACCGCCGGCACTTTGCGCAGGTCGATCTCGGTCGGACGTACGGCGCGACCGCCCATGACCACGCCAGCGTTGGCGGCGTTGTCGGAAATGGTGTCGAAGACCTTGCGGGTCGCCTGGGTCTGCGGGTCGACCTGCTGGATGCGCGCATCGATGATTTCCAGCGCCGGGATCACCCATTCGGTGGCGTCCAGCACGTCGAACACGGTCACGTTCGGGCCTTTCAACGGCTTGCCGAGAATGAACGCCAGTTCCACTTCCACCCGTGGCACGATGAAGCGCTCGAACGGGATGTCGGTGCCTTCGTCGAAGAACATGTCATCGAGCAGCGCACCGTAGTCCGGTTCGGTGATGTTCGACGACACCTGCATGGCTCGGGAGGTCAGGCCGATCTTGTGGCCGACCAGCTTGCGTCCGTCCTGGATTTTTTGCACCACCCAGGCTCGCTGGATGGCGTAGGCGTCCTCGAGGGTGATGTCTGGGTGGTCGAGGGAAAACTGCCGCACCTGTTCCCGGGAGCGCTCGGCGTGGTCGAGGCGGGCGGCGGCTTGCTGGATGAAGTTCTGGTCGAGCATGGCAAGGGGCTCTTGTTGAGAGTTGACGTGGGCGGCTCGGGTGCGCGGTACAGGCTTTGGGAGGCGGAGGCAAAAAGGGATTAACTCGCCTGCGCCTTGAGGAAGGCGTGGACGTTGTTGGCCTTGAAGTTGAGCTGTTCATGCAGCTCGATCATCTCGAACGACAGGGCCAGCAGGCGCTGGGCCTGGAGGTCGGAGAAGTGCTCGGTGATCACCTCGAAGAGTTGTTCCGCGACTTTGTGCCGGGTCGCCAGGTCGCGACCGTGGCCGACTTTCAGCGTCATATGGACGAAGGCGTAGTCGTGCTTGCCGTCGGCCATGCGCCAGGTGTCCAGGCGCACGCCACGGCTGCGGATGCCGCCCAGGGGAAACACGCCGCTGTCGCCCAGCAGGGTATGGACCTTTTCAAACAGGCCGGGCAGGTCGGCCTGTTGTTCGAGGTTGTCGGTGTATTCAGCGATGAAGTGGGGCATGAGGCCTCCTGCGTCGGCAGCTTTGAGTGGCGAGCTGCAAGCGGCAAGTTGAAAGCGATCGGCTTGTAGCTTGCGGCTTGCAACTGTTGTTCAGACTGGGAAAATGGCGTTGATCTGGCCGGTGCCGGAGCTGCCGAAGGGCTCGGTGATGATCTCGGCCGGCTTGTCGTAGTCCGGTCCGCCGAGCAGCCCCAGCAACATCGCGGTGTCATGCATCTTGCCTTCGCCGAAGCAGTGTTCGGCGTAGTCCGGGAGCATGGCGCAGAACTCCTTCCAGCGACCTTCGCGCCACATCTGCACCACGTGCAGGTCCACCTGCTTGTCGAACTCCCGGGTCCAGTTGTGGATGTTGGCTTCGGCGTTGCGATCATCGGAAAACCGGTGGGACAGCGAACCGGAGGCGAGCACCAGCACCTTGCGGTCGCTCTTCTCGATGGCCCGGCGCACGGCGGCGCCGAAGGTGAAACTGTCTTGCAGACGGTGCCAGGCGCACCAGGCGGCAATCGACACGACGTTGAGTTTCTGTTCCTGAGGGACGTCCATGTGCATGTAGCGCATGGGCACCAGCGTGCCGTATTCCAGCTCCAGGCTGGGGATGTTGTGGGCCAGGGTGCGGACGTCGGCGGCGTTGGCCTCGGCGGCGATCAACTCGCCCAGCTCCGGGGCACCCGAATATTCGTACGCCATGTTCTTGATGAAGTGCGGCAGTTCGTTACTGGTGTAGATGCCCTTGAAGTGCTCGCCACTGTTGACGTGGTAGGCGCTGTTAACCAGCCAGTGCACGTCGAACACCACGGCGGTATCGGCTCCCAGCTCACGGGCGCGGCGACCGATTTCTTTGTGCCCGGCGATCGCCGCTTCGCGGCAACCGTGGTGCTTGCCGGGCAGTTCGGACAGGTACATCGAGGGAACGTGGCAGATCTTCGCAGCCAGGACGACTTCGCCCATGATGATTCTCCTGAAAAATTGTTCTTGTTGAATCTCGGTTGTGGGAGCAAAGCTTGCTCGCGATGCAGGCGCCCCGATTTCTGAAAAACCGCATCGCCTTCATCGCGGGCAAGCCTTGCTCCCACAGGAACAGGGATAAATCCCCTCGTCACAGGGTTCATCACTTACCTTGGGTCATACCCCCCAACGCGGTATGTGATGACTGCCCATGGAAATACACACGTTCTTGATCTCGGCAAACACCTCAAAGCTGTACTGTCCGCCTTCGCGGCCGGTTCCGGAACCCTTCACGCCGCCGAAAGGCTGGCGCAGGTCGCGCACGTTCTGGCTGTTGATGAACACCATGCCAGCCTCGATACCATGGGCCAGGCGATGGGCCTTGCCGATGTCCTGGGTCCAGATGTACGAGGCCAGGCCGTATTCGGTGTCGTTGGCCAGTTGCAAGGCTTCGGCTTCGTCCTTGAACGGGATCAGGCACACCACCGGCCCGAAGATTTCTTCCTGGGCGATGCGCATCTTGTTGTTCACGTCGGCAAACACCGTCGGCTGGATGAACTGGCCACGGCTCAGATGCGCTGGCAGGTTGGCCGGGCGTTCCAGGCCGCCGGCCAGCAGGGTGGCGCCTTCTTCCAGGCCGATCTTGATGTAGCCAGTGACCTTGTCGTAGTGGGCCTGGGTGATCATCGAGCCGACCTGGGTTTTCGGGTCCTGCGGGTCGCCGACGATCAGGCGCTTGGCGCGGGCGGCAAACTCGGCGACAAACTGCGGGTAGACGCTTTCTTGAATGAAGATCCGACTGCCGGCGGTGCAGCGTTCACCGTTGAGCGAGAAGATGGTGAACAGTGCCGCGTCGAGGGCGCGTTCCAAGTCGGCGTCTTCAAAAATCAATACCGGCGACTTGCCGCCCAGTTCCATCGAGTACTTTTTCAATCCGGCGGTCTGCATGATTTTCTTGCCGGTGGCGGTGCCGCCGGTAAAGGAAATCGCCCGTACATCCGGGTGGCGTACCAGCGCATCGCCCGCCGTGGCGCCATAGCCCTGAATCACGTTGAGTACGCCGTTGGGAATACCGGCCTCGACGGCCAGACGGCCCAGCTCGTTGGCGGTCAGAGGAGACAGTTCGGACATCTTCAGCACGGCGGTGTTGCCCAGTGCCAGGCACGGCGCAGTCTTCCAGGTCGCGGTCATGAACGGTACGTTCCAGGGCGATACCAGGCCACACACGCCAACCGGTTGGTACAGGGTGTAGTTGAGCATCTGGTCGTCGACCGGGTAGGTGTGGCCGTCCATGCGGGTGCAGACTTCGGCGAAGAAATCGAAGTTATGGGACGCCCGCGGAATCAGCACATTCTTGGTCTGGTGGATCGGCAAACCGGTGTCGAGGGTTTCCAGTTCGGCCAGTTTCGGCACGTTCTGGTCGATCAGCTCACCGAGCTTGCGCATCAGCCGGGCACGTTCCTTGGCCGGGGTGTTGGCCCACTTCGGGAAGGCGTCTTTGGCGGCGGCCACGGCCTGGGCGACTTCCTCGGCGCCGCCGCTGGCGACTTCACCGATGGCTTCGCCGGTGGCCGGGTTGTAGTTGACGAAGACGTCTTTGCTTTCGACCTCACGGCCGTTGATCCAGTGTTTGATCATGGGGCTCAAGCCTCTTTACGGGATGCGAAGAACTCGGCTTCGCTGACAATACGGTTGACCAGGCGGCCGACGCCTTCCACTTCCACCACCACTTCATCGCCGGGCACCACGTCGGCCAGGCCTTCGGGCGTGCCCGTGGCGATCATGTCGCCCGGTTGCAGGGTCATGAAGCTGGAGAGGTATTCGATCAGGTAGGGGATGTCGAAGATCATGTCCTTGGTGCTGCCTTCCTGGCGCAACTCGCCGTTGATCCAGGTGCGCAGCGTCAGGTTGCTCGGGTCCGGCACATCGGCGACGTCGACGATCCACGGGCCGACGGGGGTGGTGGCGTCGCGGTTCTTCACCCGCAGGTTGGGACGGTAGTAGTTTTCCAGGAAGTCGCGGATCGCGTAGTCGTTGCACACGGTGTAGCCGGCCAGATAGTCCAGTGCTTCCTCGCGCTTGACGTTGCGGGCGGGTTTGCCGATGACCGCCACCAGTTCGCACTCGTAGTGCATGTAGGCGACGTTGTCCGGACGCCAGGTGACCTGGTTGTGACCGGTGTAGGTGCCGACAGACTTGACGAAGGCCAGCGGCTCGGTCGGCGGTTTGAAGGCCAGTTCGGCGGCGTGGTCGGCGTAGTTCAGGCCCAGGGCGAACATGCTGCCGGTGGCCGGTGGCAGCCACTCGACCTGGTCTTCTGCCAGCAGGCGACCGTCGGACAGGCGCACAGTGTTGTCAGCTTCGACAGTGACGGCGTGGATCTGGTCTTCGAAACGAATGCGCGCATGCTTCATGAACGAGCTCCCGTGTCCTGGGCCACAACGGTATTGACGAGACGGCCCACGCCGCTGATGTCCACTTCGACGCGATCGCCGGGCAGAACATCGACCCGGCCTTCGGGCGTGCCGGTGATCAACACGTCACCGGTATGCAGGGTCATGAATTCGCTGATCTCGGCGATCAGTCGGGGAATGTCGCGGACAAAATTGGCGGTGTTGTTTTGCTGGCGAACCTCGCCGTTCACATACAAGGTGATCGCCAGGTTATGCGGGTTGGCAACCTGGGCGACGGGCAGCAGTTCGGGCCCGATGGCGCAGAACCCGTCCCGGCACTTGGCCTTGACGGCAGGGCGGTAGTAGCTGTCTTCCGGCAGGCTGAACTCGTTGACGACGGTGTAGCCGGCCACGTAGTCCAGGGCCTCGGCGGCGCTGACGCGACTGGCCGACTTGGCCATCACCACGCCCAGCGCAGGCCCCGGTTGCAACCGTTCGCCGTGACCAGGATGAACCACTTCGCCGCCATGCCCGTTACGGGTATTGGGCGTCTTGATGAACAGCACCGGTTTGACCGGCGGTTTCTGATAGGGCGGTTGCTCGAACTCGGCGAGGCGCTGTTCCAGCAACCCCCGGTAGTTCAGCGCGACTCCGAACAGAGTGCCGGTCGCGACGTCATGCAGGGCACGGCTCATGCTTGTCTCCTGGCTGCGGCAGAGTGAGGAGGGCCCTGGCGCATTTTGTTAATGTGTTAACAGTTATAATTAAGATGTTAACTATCGTCAAGCGTGGCAGAATCGTCAGTGCTGGTTGCTTTGTCGAAACCGGCGCAGGATGCATATCGGGCCGTTGCCTGAACCAGAACAAGAACGAGTAATGCGTGATGACTGACCGCCCGCCGATTCCGAACATCAACATTGGCCAGGTGTACGACCAGCGCTACAGCGATGCCGAAGTGCACTACGACCGGCTGGCCAACCTGGCCGGTTTTTTTGGTCGAAACATGCCGGTTCACCGTCACGACCGTTTCTTCCAGGTGCACTACGTCAAGAGCGGCACCGTGCGGGTGTATCTCGACGACCGGCAGTACGTCGAGTCCGGCCCGATGTTCTTTCTCACGCCACCGACCATCCCTCATGCCTTCGTGACCGAGGCCGACAGTGACGGGCATGTGCTGACGGTGCGCCAGCAACTGGTGTGGCAGTTGATCGATGCCGATTCGAACCTGGCGCCGGCCGGCGCGCAGATGCCCGCGGCCTGTGTTGCCTTGGGACACGTGGCGCCAGATCAGGCGCAGGAGGTGCGACGGCTGGATTACCTGTTCGAGGTGCTGAGCGAGGAGGTGGCGGCCAGCAGGCCGGGGCGCAGCGTGGCATTGGATAGTTTGACGCGACTGATCATGACCAGCCTGCTGCGCCTGTGTTCCAACTCTCTGGAGGCCCGGCCGGCACGGCATGAAGACCTGAAGATCTTTCACCGCTTCAACGAGTTGATCGAGGCGCACTACCTGCAGCATTGGCCCCTGTCGCGCTACGCTGAGGGCATCGGCGTCACCGAAGCGCGCCTCAACGACGTGTGCCGGCGCATCGCCGACCTGCCATCCAAACGCCTGATCATGGAACGGCTGATGCAGGAGGCCAAGCGCCTGTTGTTGTTCACCGGCAGCTCGGTCAATGAAATCTGCTACCAGCTCGGCTTCAAGGACCCGGCCTATTTCAGCCGGTTTTTCCAGCGCTATGCCCAACTTACCCCGGGCGAATATCGCCAGCGGCAATCGGGGTTGCGCTGAGCGCTCTTGCTTCTTGCAGCAGCCTGGCGACGCCACTAAGCTGCCGGTTCGTTCCTTGAAACCATCCGAACATGGCCAACCCCAGACCTTCATTGACCCTGACGCTGTTGCAAGCCCGCGAAGCCGCGATGGCTTTTTTTCGCCCCGCGCTCAACCAGCATGACCTCACGGAGCAGCAGTGGCGGGTGATCCGTATCCTGCATCAGCAAGGGGAACTGGAAAGCCACCAGCTCGCTCACCAGGCGTGCATCCTCAAGCCAAGCATGACCGGCGTACTCAGTCGCCTGGAGCGCGATGGCCTGGTGCGTCGGCAGAAATCCAGCCAGGATCAGCGTCGGGTTTTCGTCGGCTTGACCGAGCAAGGGCAGCAGTGTTTCGTGTCCATGAGCGAAGGCATGGAAAGCAATTATCGGCGGATCGAAGAACAGTTTGGCGCGGAGAAAATGCAGCAACTGCTGGAACTGCTCAATGAACTGAAGAACATCAAGCCCTGACCGTTGCCCGGGGGTGTCCAGTGCGTGGCGAGGGGTGATATCCGTTTTCGGCACACTTGAGCGAGCGGCCGCCAAGGCGGAATGGAACTTGCCTGACCTTTGACCCATTAGCCCTGGAATCATCGAAGGTCGGGTCAATGAACCACTCCAATATGGCACCGCCAGCGGTTTCGTCGGACGTGCCGCCGGTGTTGCCGATCAATCGGTTCCGCACCGCAGACATCGACGAGCATGCCCGGAACATGGGGGGATGGCAGGTTTGCTATGACCAGTTGACCCCCGGACGCTTCGAAGGCGAGCTGGTCGAGTTTCGTTCAGACTGGATGCAACTGGTGCGCGACCGCTCTAATCAGGCCATGACCAAGCAAGGCATGGCTTGGGAAGGCGCCATTACCTTCAGCGTACCGTTGAGTGCCGATGGACCGGTGTTTTGCGCCGGGCATCCGATCAACGAGCCGAGCCTGCTGGTGGCTCGCGGGCAGAACCTGCCTGAGCTGCGCACGCCCCAACACATGGACCTGCTCGGGCTGGCGGTGGAGGAGCAGGCCCTGGAGCATGTGCTGGAGCGCCAGGGTAGCCGCTTTCGAATTACCGATCTTCCCAAGTGTTACCGCCTGGGCGACTCAACACTGCCGGCCGAACTGGCGGCGCTGTTCGATGAACTCGGCGGCGGCGAACAGGGGCGTGAATCCTTGCTGGCCTACGAGTCGATCCGTCGTGGCTTGCGCGATACGGTCATGTTGCATGTGCTGGAGCTGGTTGCGCCGGACCAGGCGCCCCCCTTGAACCCCACCGCTCGCAAGCGCATGGTCGATCGCGCCCGGGAGTACGCCCTGGCCCATGTCGATGAGCCGCTGTCGATCCTCGACCTGTGCAACCACATCGGCGCCAGCCGGCGCAAATTGCAGTACTGCTTCCAGGAAACCCTGGGTATCAACCCGGTGGCTTATTTGCGTGCACTGCGCCTCAATGCCGTGCGTCGTGAACTGCGCAACAGTGAGCAGGTCCAGGGTGTGCAAGAGGTGGCGGCACGCTGGGGGTTCTGGCATTTGAGCCGGTTTTCCAACGACTACCGGGTGCTGTTCGGCGAAACCCCGTCACAAACCCTGCGTCGCACGCATCTGTGCTGAAAACGGATAACGGCTGACAGGCCGGCTCCCTAGGATGACCCTCACAACACTTGGTTGGCAGGGGCATTCGATGAATCAGAATAATAAAACCTACGTCTTGCGCTGCACGTGGCTCACCCTCGGGTTGATCGGCTTTTGTGCCGGCGCCCAGGGCACCGAAAACGGCGCGCCGACCACTGCGGTCGGGGTCTATGATTTCGGCGCCGGCATGATGCCGCCGGCCACGCCCTTCGGCACGGTCGGGCTGCGTACGGCGTTCTACTCGGCCAACGTGCAGAAGGACCGCCACGGCAAATCGCTGGACAACAACTTCTCCCTGGACGTGCTGTCGATCGGCGTGGCCTACATGCGCATGACCGATTACACCGTGCTGGGCGCCAAGTATGGCTTCGGCACGGTGGTGCCGTTCTTCCAGATGGACGCCTCGGTGCAGGTGCAGACCCCGGTGGGCCCGTTGGATCTTGAGGCCGATCCGTTTCGCCTGGCCGACGTCCAACTGTTACCGGTGATCCTGCAATGGACGCTGTCGCCGAACCTGTTCGTCAACACGCAATTGCAGATCCAGGCGCCGACGGGGGACTACGACAAGAATCGCCTGATCTCCCCAGGGCTCAACCACTGGACGTTCTCCCCGATCGTCAACGCTACCTACATTTCCGACACCGGCTTTGAAGTGTCCTCGAGCTTTGAAGTCGACGTGAACACTCGCAACCACGCCACCGATTACAAGAACGGCGTCGAATACCGCCACGAATTCGCCATGGGCCAGCACGTTGGGCCATGGACCGTGGGTATGGGCGGCTATTACTACCGCCAGTTCACCGATGACGATGCGCCAGGGCTGGAGGCTGGCAATCGTGCCCGGGTGATGGCGGTCGGGCCAGCGGTGAGCTACTTCAAGCCCGGCATGCCACCGGTGTGGCTGCATGTCTACAAGGAGTTCGACGCGCACAATCGCGCCGAGGGCTATACCACGGCATTGCGCATTTCTCACAGTTTCTGAAGGGGCCCGTCATGAACCGATCAAACTCCGTTTCAACGGCTGCGGCCCCCTTGCGTCAGGCCAGTGGCCGGCGTGAAGGGCTGGTGCTGATGTTGGGCAGCAGCCTGACCATCATGGGCTCGGTGATGGTGGCGCCGATCCTGCCACGATTAGGGGCCGAATTCGGCCCCGTCGAGCCGCGTGCCGAGTTGTTGGTGCCGTTGGCGATCACCGGCCCGGCCCTGGCCATTGCGCTGTGTGCGCCGCTGGCAGGGTGGCTGGCCGATCGAGTAGGGCGCAAGGCCTTGCTGGTGCTCGCTACGCTGCTTTACGCCTTGCTTGGCGCACTGCCGGCGATGCTCGACAACCTCCCGGCGATTGTCGGCACGCGATTGTTGTTCGGTTGCGCCGAGGCGGCGGTCATGACCTGTTGTGCAACGCTGATCGCCGACTATTGGCATGGGGAGGAGCGCCTGCGCTACGTCAACCGGCAGGTGGTCACCATCGGCCTGGTGGGGGCGCTGTTCTTTGTGGTGGGCGGTGCGCTGGGTGAGCAATCGTGGCGTGCGCCGTTCCTGCTGTACCTGCTGCCGTTGTTGCTGGTGCCGGCGATGATAAAGGTGCTGTGGGAGCCACCGGTGGCGCGGCGCCAGCCGCTTGAACAGCCAGTCGAACCGGGTGCTTGCAAGGTTGCCGTGCTGCCGCTGGTGATCGGCTACCTGATGATTCTGGGCGGCATGGTCCTGACCTTCGTCGTGCCGATCCAGGCGCCCATGCTGTTGGTCAGTATTGGCGTCACTTCCAGCACGCTGATCGGCCTGGCGGCGGGATTGAGCTTGTTGGCCACCCTGGGCGGCTCGTTGATGTGGCCGTTGCTGCGTCGTCGCTTCGGCATCGCCGGTTGCAATGCGCTGATGCTCGGGCTGATGGGGCTCGGGCTGTGGCTGTTGATGCGCGGGCAGAGCTACAACGCGGTCCTGGTGGCCGTGCTCGTCCAGGGCCTCGGGGCCGGGCTGTTGGTGCCCAATGTGATGGCGCCGGTGATGAATGCCTTGACCGCCACCACTCGGGGGCGAGGCTTGGGTGGGTTCACCTCGTGCCTGTATATCGGCCAGTTCGCCAGCCCGCTGGTGGTGGCCTTCGTCGGCACCGTCGCCGGTGACCTGCGCCACTCCATTCAATGGCTGGCCCTGGCCAGTTTCATCCTCGCGCTGCTTTGGGTCGCGGCCGGCCTGCGCGCTCGCGGTGATGGTTCGGCCAGCACCGTCGAATCCCGTCAATCGTCATGAAATAAGGAAACGCAAGCATGGGTATGCAAGACATCCACCAGTTGATGGACTCTGAAGATGCCACGGCGCTGGCCGAGTGGGTCAGGCGTGGCGAGGTCCGCCCCGGTGAGTTGCTGGAAACGGCCATCGAGCGCCTGGAGCGGGTTGAACCGCAACTCAATGCGGTGGCCGAGCGCTTGTACGATTCGGCGCGGGAGGCCGCCGGTACGTCGCAGGTCGGGCAAGGATTGTTGGCCGGTGTGCCGACCTTGATCAAGGACCTGTTTTCGCCCGTCAACGGCGCGGCGATGACCAACGGCTCCCGCTCCCTGGGAGACTTTCGTGCGGATTTCGAATCGGAAGTCGTGACGCGCCTGCGGCGTGCCGGATGCCAGGTGATGGGCACCAGCACGTCACCGGAATTCGGCACGTCCTACTCCACCGAGTCCGCACGTTTTGGTGCGACCCGTAATCCGTGGAGTACCGACCATAGCCCTGGCGGATCCAGTGGCGGCGCGGCGGCCTTGGTGGCGGCCCGCGTGGTGCCGTTCGCCCATGGCAATGATGGCGGCGGTTCGTTGCGGGTGCCGGCGTCTTGTTGTGGTGTGTTCGGCTTCAAGCCCAGCCGTGGTCTGCTGCCGTCGGGCCCGATGGTGGGCGAGGGCTGGGCCGGCATGGGCACGCCCCATGGGATCACCTTGTCGGTTCGCGACAGTGCTGCGCTGCTGGACGCCACCGCCGGGATGGACCTGGGCGCTCCCTATGCCGCACCGGTCCAGGCGCAGCCCTACGTGAGCGCGTTGCAGCGCGATCCAAAACCGCTGCGCATTGCGTTGGTCGAGCAACTGGGCCCCTGGCCTACCTCACCGCAAAGCCTCGTGGCGGTGGGCGAGGCCGCGCGGCTGTGCGAGTCGTTGGGACACCGTGTCGAACCGGTCAGCCTGCCGGTGGTGTTGCCGGAGTTTCTGGATCAGGTCTTCACCATTATCGGCGCCAGCACGCGGCATTACGTCGACCTGCTGGGCCAGATGCGCGGGTGTGCGGTCCAGGCCGAGGAACTGGAAGTGCGCACCCGGATCATCCTGCGCGACAAGGGCAACGTCAGCGGTGCCCAGTACGCCGCTGCGGTGGAGTGGATTCATGCCCTGGGCCGGCAACTGGCGGGGTTCATGCAGGATTATGACGTGATCCTGACCCCGGTCCTGACCCGTGAGCCGATGCCGATCGGCGAGCTGGACCTTCAGGATGTGTGCATGGGCCTGGATCAGTTGCTTGAGCGCTACCACAGCTATTCGCCGTTCACCGCGCTGTTCAATGCCAGCGGCCAGCCGGCCATGTCGGTGCCGTTGTTCTGGAGTGCCAGCGGTTTGCCGATGGGCGCGCATTTCGCCGGTCGTTTTGGCGAAGAAAGTACCTTGCTGGCCCTGGCCGCCCAACTGGAGCGCGCCCAACCGTGGCGCGGCCGAATCCCGCCGGTCAACGCCTGCCGGTAGTTGACCTCATGGGCCATTGCGAGCTTGCTGGCAATGGCCCTGTCCATCCTCGTAAATCTTCGTCGCGAGGGAGCTTGCTCCCTCGCGATGGCTGTACTGCCTTGCGTATCAGTACCTGATCATCACCGACTTCAGTTCCGTGTAGTCGTCGATGAAAGCGCTGCCGAATTCACGGCCCAGTCCTGACGATTTATTGCCCCCAAAGGGCACGGCCGGGTCGAGCAGGGTGTGCATGTTCACCCACACGGTACCGGCGGCGATGGCCGGGACCATGCGCAGGGCTTTGCTCAGGTCGTTGGTCCAGAGGCTAGCGCTGAGGCCGTACGGCGTATCGTTCATCAGTTCCAGCAGTTCTTCTTCGCTGTCATAGGGGAAGAATGTCGCCACCGGGCCGAAGGTTTCTTCGTGCAGCAGGGCCGCGTCGCGGCGATGGGCGAGGATGATGGTCGGTTCAACGTAGCAACCGGGCCTGTCGATGAGATGACCGCCATGGACGATGGTGCTGCCTTGCGCCCGGGCCTTGGCGAAGCACGCCCCGAGTTTCTGCTGATGCGGGCGGTTGGCGACCGGGCCGAACGTGGTGCTTTCGTCCAGGGGCGAGCCGATCTTGAACTGGTCCAGCCGCCGGGCGAGCTTGTCCATGATCGGCTCCAGTTGCGAGCGATGGACAAAGAACCGCTCGGCTGCCGCACAGATTTGGCCAGAGTGCAGGAACCCGGCTTCGATGATGCCGTTGACCGCCACGTCCGGGTCGACATCTTTCAGGAATCCCGCCGCATTCTTGCCGCCCAGTTCCAGGGTCGCGCGGGTCAGCCCCGCACCCATGGCCGCCTGGCCCACCGCCAGCCCGGTCGACACGGAACCGGTGAACGATACCTTGTCGGTGCCGGGGTGCTCGATCAGCCTCTTGCCCACCTGGCCGCCGCCGGTCAATACGTTGAGCGCGCCCGCTGGCAACCCCGCCTCGATGGCCAGTTCAGCAATGCGCAGGATCGTCAGCGGTGTGAACTCGCTGGGCTTGATGATCACGCTGCAACCCGTCACCAGGGCCGACGCCAGCTTCCAGATGGCGATCATGGTGGAGAAGTTCCAGGGCACGATGCCGACCACCACCCCGACCGGTTCGCGCAGAGTGAAGGCGGTGTAACGTTCGCCGGCGAAGGACGGCAGCGATGGGGTGAGCGTCTCGCCGCCGATCTTGGTGGCCCAACCGGCGTAGTAGCGCAGGAAATGGGCAGCCTGGTCGACCTCGAAGGCGCGGGAGATGTGGATGATCTTGCCTGACTGGCAGGTTTCGATCTGCGCCAGTTCTTCGCGATGCTGCTCCAGCAAATCGGCCAGTTTGAGCAGTACGTGGCCACGGACCGCTGGGGCTGTCTGGGACCACTGCACGAAGCCGCGACGGGACGACGCCACGGCGGCATCGATGTCGTCGCAGGTGGCGTCGCTGACTTGGGCGATGACCTGGCCGGTCGCGGGGTTGATGACGTCCAACGTCTGGCTGCCCTGGCTTTCGAGGTAGGCGCCGTCGATGAACAGGGCGTGAGGTCGACGGAGAAAGGCTTCGACCTGGGGCAGCAGGGCAATATCGCTCATATGGGTTTCCTGATCGCGGAGAGGGGAAAACCCCGAGCTTAATGGCGAGGTGGTTGCTCAGGCTTGACCGTGCCTGCCGAGCTGCATGTCTGTGGCTGCCAGCCCCAAGATCCGGCATGCAGGAGCAAGAGCTCGTGCAGGCAGGTACAAGCCAGCGCTGCCGCTTTGCGCTCAGATCAACGCCGCTATCGAAGCGGCCAGGGCCGGCGAAGTCGGACGTGGTTTTTCCGTGGTGGCCGATGAGGTGCGCAAACTGGCGGAAAGTACCCGACAGGCCACCCATCAGATCCAGACTATGTTGCATCAGCACAAATAGAAGCGGCCGGAGGCTGCGATCTTTTTTACGGTCCATCGAACCCCAGGCCGCCAGCGTGACGATGTTGGCAGGCAGCAACAAAACCGGCGGCATACATGGGCAAGACGGCCAGGGTGGGGGCGCGCAGAGTAATGCTGTACGCAACGCCGTTTCGATCAGGGACCGGGGGAAGGCACGATTGCCGGTTCCACATCCGTACCCATGGATGGCAGTGGCATTCATACTAAAAATTAGCTTTCGAGGACCTTGCACCATGTCGATCAATGACAGGCTCACCGAGCACTTGAATCGAGGTTCGGTGGGCTTCCCCACTGCGTTGGCCAGTACCATCGGCCTGATCATGGCAAGCCCGGTGATCCTGACCGCGACCATGGGCTTCGGTATCGGTGGCAGCGCCTTTGCCGTGGCGATGCTGATCGCCGTGGTCATGATGCTGGCCCAGGCGAGTACCTTCGCCGAGGCGGCGTCGATCCTGCCCACCACCGGCTCGGTCTATGACTACATCAACTGCGGCATGGGACGTTTCTTCGCGATCACAGGCACGCTGTCGGCCTATCTGATCGTGCATGTCTTTGCCGGCACCGCGGAAACCATCCTGTCCGGGGTCATGGCCCTGGTGAACTTCGAACATCTCAACACCCTGGCTGAGTCGGCGGGAGGCTCCTGGCTGCTGGGGGTGGGCTTTGTCGTGGTGTTTGGCGTGTTGAACGCGTTCGGCGTCAGTGCCTTTGGCAGGGCTGAGATCATCCTGACATTTGGAATGTGGACCACCCTGATGGTGTTCGGTGTGTTGGGCCTTGTCGCGGCGCCAGCGGTGCAATTGCAGGGCTGGTTCGGTGAGTCCGTGGTCGGCACCGACCTGGTCACGGTGTTGTCGCTGGTGGGCATGGCCATGTTCATGTTCGTCGGTTGCGAGTTTGTCACGCCTCTGGCGCCGGACCTGCGCCGCTCGGCCACGACAATGCCCCGCGCGATGATGCTGGGCCTGTTCGGCGTGGCCAGTTGCATGTTCATTTATGGCGCGGCGATGAAGCGCCAAGTGGAAAACGTCCTGCTCGATGCGGCCACCGGTGTGCACCTGCTGGACACCCCCATGGCGATCCCGCGGTTTGCCGAGCAGGTCATGGGGGATATCGGCCCGATGTGGCTGGGGATCGGCTTCCTGTTTGCCGGGGCGGCGACCATCAATACCCTGATGGCCGGGGTGCCGCGGATCCTGTATGGCATGGCGGTGGACGGCGCGTTGCCCAAGGTCTTCACCTACTTGCACCCGCGCTTCAAGACCCCTCTGTTGTGCATCCTGGTGGCGATGCTGATTCCTTGCCTGCACGCGCTGTGGCTCGGTGGCAATACCGACAACATCATGCACCTGGTGCTGGCCGCGGTATGCGCCTGGAGTTTTGCCTACCTGCTGGTGACCGTGTCGATCGTGAGCCTGCGGCTTCGCCGTCCCGACTTGCCTCGGGCTTATCGTTCGCCGTTGTTCCCGTTGCCACAGGTCCTGTCCAGCGTCGGCATTGTGTTGGGCATGTGGTTCATCACCCCGCCCGGCATGAACCCTGCCGACATCTACGTGCCCTTTGCGGTGATGCTCGGTGGCACTGCGGCGTACGCCCTGTTCTGGACCCTGGTGGTGCAGAAGGTCAATCCATTCACGCCAGCGTCTGTCGAAGACGTGTTGGCCAAGGAGTTCTCCCATGAGCCAGGGCAACCTGCCGACGGGTATATCGACCCTGCGGCAAAAGCTGTCTGAGTGGTTCTGTGCCCCTCGCGTGCCGGCCGGCTATCGGCCCGGCACGACCCTGGAACACCTGCGACGCAATCTGCGGTTGGCGCGCTTCGAGAAGCTGGCTCCGGCAGCGGCCACCGTTGTTACCGACGACGGCCACCTGCAGTTGGAAATAGTCGAGCGCACCGAGTCGCAATGGCTGATGCACCTGGTGATGACCGAGTTCGTGCTGCGTGTGCCTGCGTCGAGAGCGGGCACGGGACGCTGGGAACTGCACCACAGCGGGGCCGTTCGGCGCACGGGCATTCGTTGTCGGCAACACGGCGGGGACGTCGGGCTTTCTGGCGCGCTACAGGCGGCGATAGAGAACGACGTCGCGCTCTACCAGGCGCTCATGCCGCTGGACTTCAAGCGCCTGTGCATCGACCTGCAAGACGGCCAGTGGTGTGTGCGGCTGGAACACATGGGAGGCAGCGAAGTGGTGAACCGGATGCCGGCCTTTCGTCGATACATTGCACTGAGCGGTGAGCAGCGTGACGCGTTGCTGGCGACCTTGAAGGGGTTGCAGCAGGTACTCATGACTTTCTGATTCTGTGGCTTTGTCCTGGCATCAATCCTGCTGCTGTCCTGGCTGTCAGGTACTTGTTGCGTGCATATAGATAACATGTTAACTATTGCCGGACAAAAACAATAAGCCACTGCGGAGAACGTCATGAGCGTGCAACAGATCGGACAAGACGGACTGGATGCCTGGAACCGGGACCTGCGAGCCACTTGCGGGCATTTCGATACAGCGTTGGCCTTCAATCGCACGCTGTTTATTGGCCAAGTGTCGAATGTCTGCCGCGGCGGCCTTTCCCTCGCCAACCTGCGCACCAACGCCGGCTCCATCAGGCGCCAGGTGTCCAACCCGGATCATGACGACGATCAGGATTGCTTCCTGGTCAGCCAGCGCAGCGGCTTCTCACGGATTACCCAGAACGGCCTGAGCATCCAGCTTGCGCCCGGCGAGCTGTTGCTGATGGATTCGGTCGGTTCCCTTGAAATCAATCCGTTCGGCCTGATGGAACACGCCGTGCTGTCGCTGTCGCGCCAGGACGTGTCCAGGCAACTGGGCGGGGAAAGGAACACGTTTGGCAAGATTTCTTCAAGCAAGGCCTGCGGGAGAATGTTGCATGTGTTGATGAACCAACTGTGCAAGGACACCCCGGACGGTGAGGGCGCTGCCGGGGAGGGCGAAGCCTTGCAAAGCGCGTTCGTTTCGCTGTTGGGGTCGGCCTTGGAACAGGGCAGCGGCTCCACCGCTGACGGCAGCGCGTTGCAAGGCGGCCACTTGCGCAGCTATGTCCAGAAAGTCATCGATGAATCCCTGACCCAACCCGGCCTGAGCCCGGTGAGCCTGGCCAACCGGCTGAACATTTCGGTGCGCCACCTGTACCGTTTGTTTGAAGAGCAGGACGACAGCGTTTGCCGCTACATCCAGCGCGCTCGGCTCAAGCGCAGCGCCGATGACCTGAGCAACCCGTTCTTGCGGGACGAGTCCATTACTTCGATCGCCTACAAATGGGGCTTCACCGATTCGGCTCACTTCAGCCGGTCGTTCAAGAAGCAGTTCGAGCTGTCGCCCAAGGCGTTTCGTTCCAGCCGTTTGCAGGTGGGGCAGGGGGTGGTTTGAGCGAGGTCGTCGATGGTTGGACGAGCGTTATCGCGAGCAAGCTCGCGATGACGATGTGACATCCACCGTCACCGCAAGCTGACTCACCCCATACCGGCTCAGACTTCCGGCAAAGTCGAGCCGCCGTCGACCACCAAGGTCTGCCCGGTCACATAGCCGGCCAGGTCCGATGCCAGGAACAGCATGGCGCCGGCGATGTCGCTCGGCTTGCCCAGTCGACCCAGTGGTACCCGGCGGGCGATGTCCTGGTTGACTTCATCGTCGCCAAGATTCGCCATGGCTGGTGTTGCAATCATGCCCGGCTCGACGCCGTTGACGCGGACATTCTCCGCCGCCAGCTCCAGCGCCGCGTTGCGAATGAAGCCGTTGACCCCGGCCTTGGACGCGGCATAGTGGCTCAACCCCGGATAGGCGACCCGCGGGCCGGTGACCGAGGACGTCACCAGCACGCAACCCTGGCCCTGGCGCCGGAACATCGGCAGTGCGGCCTGGGTCAGCCAGAACAGCGCCGAGAGGTTCACTGCCAACGTGCGCTCCAGCATCGAGGGGGTAATCTGCGCAAACGGTGTCAGTGGAAAATACCCGGCGTTGTGCACCAGCACATCCAGCCGACCCAGGCGTTGCTCCAGCTCGCTCATCATTGCCTGGATCGCCGCCGCGTCGGCGAGGTCGACCCCCATGGCGTCTACCGGGTAACCCGCGTCGGTCAGTTCGCGGGCCAGCGTCTCGGCCAGCGCCAGGCCCAGGTCGGCGATGACCACGTGGGCGCCACGCTGGGCAAACGCTTCGACAATGGCCCGGCCGATGCCCTGGGCACCGCCGGTGACCAGCACGGTTTGACCGCTGAAATCCAGATCCTCACGCATGGGCGGCCTCCATTCGACTGAAAGCCAGTGTCGGCACGTCGACGATGCTCGATCCCCCGTCGGCCACCAGCGCCGTACCGGTGATGATCGAGGCGTCAGGCGAGGCGAGGAAGCGGCAGGCGCGGGCGATTTCCTCCGCGCTGGCGGGCCTGCGCAACGGCACATCGGCGCAGACCCGGTCATAGGCTTGCTGGAGTGTTTCGCCGTGGAACTGCATCAGCCCCTGCATTTCCTCATCGGCCATGGGCGTGCGTACCCAGCCTGGGCAGACCGCATTGACCCGCACCCCGTGCGGGCCGTAATCGCGTGCCAAGGATCGGTTCAGCCCGAGCAATGCATGCTTGGCGGTGGTATAGCCGCACACCTCGGGGCCGGCCGCCAATGAAGCAATGGAAGCGACCAGGACGATGCTGCCGCCGTGCGCCTGCAACAGCGGCAGGCAGGCGCGGGCGCTGTAAAAGGCGCTGTCGAGGTTGCTGCGCATGGCCGCGTCCCAGGCCGCCGGGCTGGTCCCGGTGGCGCTGCCCAGCCCCATGCCGCCGGCGCAGGCCAGCAGTACATCGAGCCGGCCAAAGCGTTCGCTGATCTGTGCGATGAAACCGTCCCAGGTCGCCGGACACGCCGCATCACCCACCAATACCAGCCCGCCGATTTCTTCGGCGAGGCTTTCCAGGGGTTCGCGGCGCCGGCCGATCAGCACCAGGTTGGCGCCTTCGGCGGCATACAGGCGGGCGCAGGCGGCGCCGATGCCGGTGCCCGCGCCTGTGATCACCACGGTGCGTAGTTCAGCCATGGGGATACTCCGTGCGGTTGAGAACCTGGCAATAGGAGGCGACCGGGAAATTGGAGAACGCGTCGAACGTTGCACCGGCATAGCCGAAAATCTTGCCGTCGCTGCGGTGCTGTTGCAGGTCGATCAGCACCAGGCCCAGGGTTGGGATGATCTTTTCCCGCCAGACGAACAGGTACAGCTCCTCGGCGATCCTGTAAGTGTCGCAGCGGTCGGTGTCGCACAGGCCTTGTTCCACGCCCTTAAGGCATTGCCAGGCGTAGAACCGCTCATTGAGGTAAATGTGTTCGTAGACTTCGCTCGGGCTGTAGCGATACAGGTTGCGCAGGCCCACCAGCTCAGTGGTCGGGGCGTGAGGACACAGGCCGGGTTGCCACGGACGATCGAGGCTGCCGTGCAGCAATTGTGCATCCACCGACGTCAGGGGCTTGCCGGCCAGGGCGCGGCTATAGAGGCCTTCGTGGGTTTGCTCCGGCTCAGGCATGCGGCCGATCACGGCGGTAAACGCGGCCTGGACGGTATCGAGCACCAGACTGACCGAGAGCGTCCGGGCACCTTCGTGCTTGAGGAAATCCACCAGGTACAGGCCAGGGCGTACCGACGTGGCCCGGTAGGTCGCCGTGCCGCTGGCGTGCCCATCGGTGGCGTCCCAGCTCAAGGTGTCCTGTTCGAAGCGATGTTCTATCTGCCAGCCGTTGGCGAAATGAAGGGTGAAGGTTTTGCCGTCCAGGTCGGCCAGGTTTGGCAGGATGAAGGCTTCGGGGGCGAATCCGTCGGCCAGGGCGCCGACGGTGATCCAGTCTGAAGATGTGCTCATTGCAAGGCTCCGGTGGTTGAAATAGCCACTCGGATCATGCGGTGCCGGGAAACGGCGGCCTATCAACCAGAGGGTTGACAGGTGGAGCGGCTGATCAGCGAAGCGGCTGATCGAAGGGGCTCTGGGTCACAGGGCAATGGGTCACAGGGCTCTGGATCACAGGAACAAGGCGCTGACCAGCTCGGTACGACTGCTCACGCCAACCTTGCGGAACAGGTGGATCAGGTGGGTCTTGATGGTCGGCAAGCCGACATCCAGCTCCCGGGCCAATTGCTTGTTGCTGACGCCCTGGCGCAGCAGCAAGGCAATCTGGCGCTCCTTGGGGGTCAAGTGGCTCAAGGCGTCCTCATGGGCGGGCCAATGGGCCACGGCCAGTTGCAGCAAGGCCTGCAACGCGCTGAGTTGGGTCAATTGCTGGCTCGTGAAAGCACCTTGCTCGGCGGTGCGCAGCATGGAAATGGCGGCTTGGGGCTGGCCGTTTCGATGGGCAAAAATTTCTACAACGTCCATCACACCGTAACGCTGCAGGAAGTCGCGGTAACGCCGGTTATCCCGCATCGGCTGGCGGGTCATTGCCAGGCCCAGCGGAACCACGGCCAAGTCATTGGACACGCAGTGGCGCGGCTGCAGTGGGTCGAACTGGCGATAGTGGTCCAGGTAGTCGCGGTGCATCTCGCCGCTCATCCCATGCAGGCTGAAGTCATGGGCTTGCAAATGCCGGTCGACGCAATAGAACGCCGCCCGACTGACGGGAACGAGCTGGGTGAACGCGTGCAAGCAATGGCGGGCAATGTCCTGGGTGGGGATGACGCTCATGGTTGCAACCTCGCAGGAGGGCCGCCGACAGGGCCGGCAGCCCGGTGCGGTCAGGCTACCGCGAAGTAGTGCTTGACGAAACTGTCGCTGACCACTTCCCACAGCACAGGCGTGCCCTTGGTCACGAACCAGCTGTCGCCGGCCTTGTAACGGGTGCTCTGGCCGGTGGTTTCGTCGGTGAGCACCACTTCGCCGGTGACCACGGTGGCCTGTTCGGCGAACGGATAGACCATCCGGAACTTGCCCTGGGTGGTGCCGAAATAGGCGCTGCTGATGGCATCGGTGGGCGCGCCGAAAGTCATTTTGCCGAAGGCTTTGACGTCGCCTTCAAGGATTTGCGAGCCGAGATCGGCAACGGAGCCCCAGGCGTCCAGTTCGGACAGCTGGATGTCTTTTTCGAGGGTGATGAGGGGCATGGCAGTGACTCCTGATGATTGAAAAAACAGAGAGGGTGTGTGTCCAGAACCCGTCAGCGGCGGCCGTTCCAGTAACCCGACAGCTGATGCCAGGACTTGCCGGCGGTCAGCAGCAAGGGGCGGATGGCGTCTTTGCCGATGATGGTCGGCCGCCTGACGGAACTGACCAGGTCGTAGCGCACCGAACCTTCGCTCATGCCTTCGGCCAGCACCTTGCAGATGATGTGGCTGGGGGTGACGCCGAAGCCTGAGTAGCCCTGGACGAAGAACGCATTGCTGCGACCGGGCAGGGTGCCGATCTGTGGGAACAGGTTCGGGCTGCACGCCATCGGGCCGCCCCACGCCAAGTCGATTTTCACATCCTTGAGGTAGGGGAAGATCTTCAGCATCAAGCGCCGGTTCCAGGCCTTGAGGTCCTGGGGGATGTGTTCCACCAGCGGCGTGGCGGCACCGAACAACAGGCGGTTCTCGTTGGTGACGCGGTAGTAGTCGATCACCGGGCGGATGTCGCTGTAGGCGCCGCGAATCGGGCTGATGCGCTGGATCAGTTCGTCCGACAACGGCTCGGTCATCATCTGGAAGGCATAGGTGTTGATGGTCGACCGATGCAGTTCCGGCTCCAGCTTGTTGAGGAAACTGTCGCAGGCCCACAACAGCTTGCTGGCTTTGACCGAGCCGCGACCGGTACGCACGGTGATGCGTTCGCCATAGCTGACTTCCAGCGCCGGGCTGTTTTCGAAGATCCGCACGCCGTGGCCAGCCAGGGCCGTGGCTTCGCCCAGCAACAGGTTCAACGAATGCACATGCCCGCCGCCCATGTGCAGCAAGGCGCTGCCGTAGGCCTTGGAGCCAATGATCTGCTGCACCTCGGAACCGCCGAGAAAGCGGATCTCGTGCTTGCTGTTGATCGACTTGAAATCCTTTTCCCAGGCACGCAGGGTTTTCTCCTGGCGGGCGTTGAAGCCCATGTAGCCGTAGCCGTGGCAGAAGTCGGCGTCAATGTTGTACTTGGCGATGCGGTCCTTGATGATGTCCGCGCCCAGGTCGCTGATCTCGAACACCTGGCGCAAACCGTCCTCGCCCACGTCCTTCTTGATTTTTTCCAGGTCGTGACCGATGCCGGCCATGATCTGTCCGCCATTGCGTCCGGTGCCGCCGAAGCCCAGGTAACGCGCCTCCAGCACCACGATATTGGTGATGCCTTTTTCGGCGAGCTCCAGGGCGGTGTTGATGCCGGAAAAACCGCCGCCGATCACCACCACGTCGGCTTCCACATCCTGTTCCAGCGTCGGGAAACTGAGGTTGTATTTCTTGGTCGCCGTGTAATAGGTGGGCGTTTCGATATTGATCATGGCGCAACCTGAACAATTGATAGGAGACGTCGCGCAGAGCCTCAGGCTCTGTACGAAAAGCCTTGATACTCGTTCATGCTGCGTTGAAAACAGCCTCGCAATGCTCATGTACTCCAGTACATTGCGCTTGCTCGGCAGTTTTCGCCTTGCCTGACCTTCGTCTCAAGACTTTTCGCGCAGAGCCTTAGCAGGGCGCCGCATTCGATGGCCCTATTAAGAGCCCAGGCGCAGGTGTTTGTCTTGATCATCCGTGCCGGGGGTTTTGATCGAACGCGCCATGCGCCGTCGCGGGCGTCCTGAACAATCCAAAAACTACGACTACACTCGCTCTTGCTGGCCCCGAAGGATCGACGGCAGCCCTGTGAGTTTTCGTTGGTCCCATTGGACGTTAATTTCTTTGAGACAAGGAACGGTCATGACTTCTCCAGACACAACGCTGCAACGGCAAATCAATCTTACCCACGCTTTCGTAGTGAATAACGCAGCGAAGGATTCGCTGTCCTGGCAAGACATCAAGAACCCTTGGCCGAGCCAGGTCAAAGACAACATTCTCACGCGTCTTAACGCCTCCAAGGTAGGCGGCGGCTATGGCGTAGCCTGGGGCCCGGCGCTGGTGATGGATGGCGATTACGTGGCTCACATCACGGTGGTGCTGATGGGGGGCAAAGGCGAGAACGATATCGTCGTGGTGACGAGTGGAACCCTCAGCCATTCCCTTAAGGATCAGTTCGACGATCTGGATATTTTCCCCATGGTGCCGTTACAGACAATCGTCAAGGGCTGCGCGGTGCCGGCAAATGTATCGCCGGGAACAGCAGCGGCTGTAAACGCGATATTGAGTACGCCTTCCACGATCGGCGTTCAGGGCACGCTGTGCGATTTTCTGGGACGGCTGCGGAGCGGGTCGACAATTCGAATGGTCGGACATAGCCTTGGCGGTGCCCTGATGTCGGTTGTCGCGCTGTATCTGAAGGACAAACTTGCAGGTTTTAATTTTGCTTGCGAAACGATTGCTGCCCCGACGGCTGGCGACGGTTTTTTCGCAGCCTATTTCAATAGGCAAATGGCGGGTAATGCGTTGCGCATATACAACACGTTGGATGTTGTTCCGATGGCCTGGTGTGCGACGTCGCTGGATTATTCCTTGACACTCTATGAACCCACCAACGTCATAGATGATGGCATGAAGGAATTGGTCTGTTTGGGAATCGACACGGTGACCAATAACAACTTGAACTACACGCAATGGGGCATGGGCAGCGCAGACATGGAGCTGCGGCTTCGCGGAACGCTTCAATCCAAATGCACAAGTTATGAGGCCCAATCCGGTTACCAACATATCTACGCGTACATGACGCTGTTGGGGCTGCAGTTGGGCGATATTCCCATGCCGCCACCGTTCGGCAGCTAATACGCTAGCCTCGTCGACCTAGGCGAGTTGCAGTCGGCGGCATCTCTTCGGGAGGCCGCCCCGTGTAACTCGCCTTCTGTCCGGGGCAAGTCAGCCTTGGGCGATCAACGGCCGTTCAAAAAAATCGCGTCAGACTGTCGATTTCTCCCTTCACCATTCGATTACCCCGTAGAGCCGCCACACGGACGGCTTGATCCATCCATCTTCAGGAGATAAGCACATGCGATTTATGGTGATCGTCAAAGCCAGTCCGGAATCGGAAGCCGGGGAAATGCCCAGCGGGGAACTGTTGGCCGCCATGGGTGCCTACAACGAAGAACTGGTCAAGGCAGGGGTGATGCTCGCCGGTGAAGGCCTGCACCCCAGCCGCGAAGGGGTGCGCGTGCGGTTTTCCGGCAAGAGCCGGACCGTTGTCGACGGGCCTTTCGCAGAGACCGGGGAGCTGATCGCCGGCTTCTGGATTTTCAAGGTCCAGTCATTGCAGGAGGCGGTCGACTGGGTCAAGCGCTGTCCGAACCCGATGGTCAGTGACAGTGAAATCGAAATCCGCCAGATCTTCGAACTCGAGGAGTTCGGCGAGAGCTTTACCCCCGAGTTGCGCGAGCAGGAAGAACGCCTGCGTGCGCAGATGTCCGGTCAATCGTGAAACCGCAGACAGGAGATCCCACCATGAGAATCATTCCCTACCTGACCTTTGACGGCCGCTGCAAGGAAGCCTTTGCGTTGTACAAGGAGGTGCTGGGCGGCGAGCTGTTTGCCATGTCCTTTGCCGAGGCGCCCGAGGATGTCGGCATGCCCAAGGATGCGAACCTGATCCTGCACACCTGCCTGACCGTGGGTAATTTCAGCCTGATGGCATCCGACTGCCCACCCGGCCAACCGTACCGCAAGCCGCAGGGCGTGTCGGTGTCCCTCAATGTCGACAGCGTGGAGGAGGCCGAGCGGTTATTCAATGGCTTGAGTGCCGGTGGCAGCGTGCACATGCCCTTGGCGAAGACGTTCTGGGCGGAGCGCTTTGCCATGTTCGAAGACCGTTTCGGGATTGCCTGGATGGTCAATTGCGAGGGGCGCAAATAAGTCGAGCGCGGCCTTTTAGCCTTGAAAAACCTGATGCCAGCAGAACCGACTATTCTTTTGCAATACTGCGTTCTTGGCAAAAGGAGACGCCATGCCAGACCATGCTCGCGCTACCGGCCCCGGCCTTACCTGCGGTCATCGGGCCCATGCGATTGGCCCCAGGCTGTTCAGGATGGCCACGGTGGTGGTTGCCGGTTTTTTCACGGCAACTTCCGGCTATGGCCAGGACCTGCCAGCCGCAGCAGGGGTGGAAAGCGCCACGGTCACGGTGACCCAGGCGCAGGATATCGTTTCCCGGGCCAGCCTCGGCGCCGTTCGCTGGAGCGGGCCTGAGTCCGGCCCACCCGCCCAGCGGGGCAAGAGCATCGCGCTGGTCGCGGAGGATTTGCGTAACGGCGGCATTGTCGGTGTCGCCCAGGGTGCTCGAGAGGCCGCCAGCGCGTTGGGCTGGACGCTGAAGATATTCGATGGGGCGGGGTCAGCGGCCGGGCGTGCCAAAGCCTTTGCCGATGCCCTGGCAGCCAAGCCCGATGGACTCATTCTGTGCGGCTCCGATGCCCTTGAGAACAATGCGTCGTTGAAGCGCTTCGCCGACATGGATGTTCCGGTGGTGGGCTGGCACGCAGGGGCTCGCCCCGGGCCGATCGACGGCACACCGGTGGCTATGAACGTCACCACCGACCCGCTTGAAGTGGCGCGCCTCACGGCCATGGCGGCCGTGGCCCAGTCGAAGGGGCACGCTGGCGTGGTTATCCTGACCGACTCCAAGTACAGCATTGCCATGGCGAAAGCCAAGGTCATGGAGAACGTCGTTCGGGCCTGTAAGGACTGCGCATTGCTGGATGTACGCGATGTCGCGATCTCGGAAAGTGGCGAGAAGATGCCGGTGATCACCAAGGAGCTGCTTGAACGCTACGGCAAGCGTTGGACCCATACGCTGGCCATCAACGACATCTATTTCGATTACGCGGTGGCCTCATTGACCAGCGCCGCCGTACCCAGTGACGGCATCAGCCTGTTGTCTGCCGGTGATGGCAGCACGTCGGCTTTCTTGCGCATACAGGCGAAAACCTACCAGACCGTGACCGTGGCCGAGCCGCTCAACCTGCATGGCTGGCAAGCGATGGACGAGTTGAACCGGTTGTTTGCCGGTCAGCCCGTGAGTGGTTTCGTCGCGCCGATTCACCTGGTCAATGCCGACAACATCGCTTTCGATGGCGGGACAAAATTCCAGTACGACCCTGACAATGGCTATCGAGACATCTATCGCCACCTATGGAACCCCTGACGTTGGACATCTTTTCCCGGCTTGGACGCCAGCTATTGCCTCAATCGCTGCGGGCACAGTTCACGCTGGCATTTCTGACATTGGCGCTGCTGATCCTGGCAGGGGGCGCCACTGCGGTCTACGCGCTGCGCACCTCGAACTACGCCACCCGGCAACTGACCGATGAGCGACTGGTGCGCATGCAAGATGGCCAGGACATGGTGCAGCACACCTTGCTGATCGAGCGCCAGACCGATCAGCTCCTGACCACCCGTTCCCCTGACACCCTGCGAGCCAGTTTTGCCGCGACGGTCGAACAGCTGGAGGCCCTCGATCAATTGGTGCAGCAGCTGACCGCCGCGAATAGCGGCGTCGCAACACTCGACATGCACCAGTCCAGCCAGATGTTCCGCAATACCACCAACATCGTTGCGCAATTGCGAGAAAGCCTGCTGCAAACCGAGATCGCCTTCGAACAGGCCCTGGACGCTCACATCGACCGGTTGACCGCGACCCAGACCCGGAGCGGCCTGGAACTGGCGGCGGTACTTTTCGAGCTGCCGGGGGCGGTGGACCGTGACGACGTGCAACGGCTGCGGACCCGATATGAGCACCTGCTACGCATCGCTGGGCCGTTACCTGACGTTGACGTCGACAAGCCCGATCTTTTCGCCCAGCGCCAGGCACTCATCGACCAGCACAGCGTCATTCAGCGCTTCAACGAAGAACTGAAGAATGAGACCGGCGTCCTGGTCGCCTTGGCCCGTGCGCAATCCAATGCCTACAACGAAGACTATCGCGAAGCCGTGCAGCGCCTGGCCGAGGCCTCGAACCGCAGCCAGCAATGGGTGCTGATCATGTTGGGCGCCAGCCTGGTGTTCGCCTGGTTCGTGACCCGGGTCTTCATGGGTCGCCATGTACTCGTGCGCTTGAATGAAATCAGCCGGCAGTTGCGCCAGGAACACACGGCGAAAACCCACGTGATGATGGCGGACCACGGGAAGGACGAGATCGGCAACATGGCGCGCGCGGTGAATCAGTTCCTGGAAGACCGGGTTCAGTTGGAAAAAAGAACGGTCCAGTTGAGTATCGCCACCGAACGCCTGGCGATACAGAACAACCGCCTGGAGCAAGAAGCGATCATCCGTGCCGGCCAAGGTCATGTTTTGGAGCTGATTGCCCGGAGCACCGAGCTTACGGAAGTCCTCGACAGCCTGGCGCACCTGGTCGAGTCGCAGCTCGAAGGCATGATCGTGTCGATCCTGTTGCTGGATGAGGAGGGCAAGCACCTGCTGCACGGGTCCGCGCCGAGTTTGCCGAAAACCTACAGCGAGCTGATCGACGGGATCGAGATCGGTCCGAACGTCGGTTCCTGCGGCACCTCGGCGTATCGGCGAGAGCCAGTCATCGTCACCGACATCGAACAGGACCCGCTGTGGGAGGCGTACCGTTCAGTCGCCGCGACCTATGGGCTTCGCGCGTGCTGGTCGACGCCGATCCTGTCCCATGAGCGAAAGGTTTTGGGTACGTTTGCCTTGTATGCCAAGACCGTCCGCAGCCCACGCCCCTCCGAGACGCAACTGATCGACCTGGCAACTCCGCTGGCCGGCATTGCGATAGAACGCCAACTGACCGAAAAACGCATTCGCTACATGGGCGACCATGATGCCCTGACCGGGCTGCCCAATCGCATATTGCTCGAAGACCGGCTCAAGCAGGCAATCCTGTATGCCCAGCGTTACGAGCGGCTGGTGACGGTGGTGTTCCTGGACCTGGATAAATTCAAACTGGTCAATGACAGCCTCGGGCACAACGCCGGGGACGAACTGCTGAAAACCGTGGCCCAGCGCTTGCTGGAGTGTGTGCGCCGCACCGACACCGTCGTGCGGTTGGGGGGCGACGAGTTCGTGATCGTCCTGTTCGACCAGCCTTCGGACCTCGACGGCGTGACGCCCGTCCTGCACAAAGTCCAGGAAGCTATCCTGCGGCCGATTCACCTCGGCGGCCACACGCTCCACGTCACCTGCAGCATGGGCTTGGCCACGTACCCTGCCGATGGCGGCGATACCGACACGCTGCTCAGCAACGCGGACGCGGCCATGTACCGGGCCAAGGAGCTGGGTCGCAACAGCTTCCAGTTCTATACGAGCGAGATGAACGACAAGGTCCAGGGCAAGCTCGCCATACAGGACGGGCTGCGCAATGCGCTCAACAATGACGAGTTCCTGCTCTTGTACCAGCCACAGGTGGATTTGCAGTCGGGGCAGGTCATCGGCGTGGAAGCATTGATCCGCTGGCAGCATCCAGAGCTTGGCATGGTGTCTCCCATCAAGTTCATTCCCCAGGCTGAAGAGACCGGGCTGATCGTGCCCATCGGCGACTGGGTGATCCACGCCGCGTGCAGGCAGAACAAGGCCTGGCAGGATGCCGGCGGGCCGCTGATCACCATGTCGGTGAACATTTCAGCCCGCCAGTTCATCGAACGGGACCTGATCGACCGGGTCAAGCACGCCTTGCAGGAAACCGGCCTGGACCCGATGTACCTTGAGCTGGAACTGACCGAAAGCCTGATCATGCAAGACCTTCAGCAAGCCATCAGCAAAATGAAGGCACTGCAGGCCATGGGCATCCGTCTCTCGATCGACGACTTCGGCACGGGCTACTCCAGCCTCGCCGCATTGAAGACCTTCCCCATTGCGCGACTCAAGATCGACCAGTCTTTCGTGCGCGATCTGCCCGACAACGAGAACGACAAGGCCATCGCCACCGCCGTGATTTCGCTGGGGCACAAACTGAACCTCAAGGTCATTGCCGAAGGGGTGGAAACCGAAGAGCAGTTGACCTTCCTGCATGAAAACGGCTGCGATGAAATTCAAGGCTACTTTTTCAGCCAGGCGGTCAGTGCAGCGGAAATCACTGCGCTACTGCACACGCCCAGGTTGCCTCCACCCCAGCGCATTGCGAGCCCTGAATCGGTGAGGCAAAACCACGGGGTGAAACGCCCAGGCCGACCGATGCCCAGGCATTGAGGGTGCAGGGGAGAAGTTCACCCCTGCGGAAAGGACAACCCCAACAACCACTCACTGAACGCCACCAGCGACGGCAGGTTCTGGTAGCGATTGGCATACGCCAGGTAGTAGCTCTTGCCGCTTTCCATCGGTTCGAACAGCGCGACCAGGGTGCCCGCCTGGATCTCATCCTGCACCAGCACGCTCGGCACCAGCCCGATGCCGATGCCGGCGGCCACCGCCTGGATGAGGTGGCTCGTCAGTTCGAAGCTGGGGCCTTGGCGCATGAGGCGATGGTCCAGGCCGTTGTGTTCGAACCAGTCGGACCAGGCGTTGGGCCTGGACACGACGTTGAGCAGCGAGTGGCTGGCGGCGATGTCGGCGGGTGTCATGGCAGGGTATTCGGGCAGTGCCGAAGGGCTGGCGATGACCACGAGTTGCTCCGTCAGCAGCTTGTGGGCGATGAACCCCGGCCAGGATCCGGAACCGGCGCAGATGATGGCGTTCATTTCGTCGGCGGCGCTGGCCAGGTCCGCCTGCATGATCCGGGAGTGGACGTGCACCACGATATCCGGGTGCTTGGTATAGAAGTCACTCATTCTGGGCAGCAGCCACTTCGACCCGAACGTGGGGAGGACGGCCAGGTGCAGCGTGCCTTCCTGGGCGCTGAAGGCGATGGTCTTGAGCGTCGCGCTGCGAATCCGGCCCAGGGCGGCCGAGAGCTCGTGCTGGTACAGCGCCCCGGCTGCGGTCAGCTCGATGCGGCGGCCGTCGCGGTGGAACAGGTCGACGCCCAGCAGCGACTCCAAGGACTGGACTTGCCGGCTGACGGCGCTTTGGGTCAGCAGCAGCTCATCGGCCGCTTTGGTAAAGCTGCCATGCCGGGCCGCCGCCTCGAAAGCCACGAGCACCGACATCGAGGGGGTGAGGCGTCTAGGGTTCATTCATAAACCTCATGCAAACACTGCGGGTTTTACGCTTGTCTTACGCGCCGCTTCTTTAAACAATAGGGCCTAATGCAGTTTGCCCGCAACGCCGCTCAGGCTTGAGCATACGTTAAGCGAATTGAAAAAAGAATTTAGCCTGCCGGAAAGCCCTCAATGATTGCGCGCCTTAACCCCGCAAACGGTCAGACCGATCGATACGAACGCTTCCTGAGCCAACTGGGTGTTGAGGGGTTCAAGGGCGAAATCGCCAGCGACTATGGCTCCAGGACGGTGCTGGCGACCGATAACTCGATCTACCAGCGCTTGCCGCAGGCGGCGGTGTTTCCCAAGGATTACGCCGACGTCGAGCTCGTCGCGACCCTTGTGGCGCGGCCGGAATACCGTTCGGTTGTCCTGACGCCACGGGGCGGCGGCACGGGCACGAACGGCCAATCGCTGACCGACGGTGTGGTGGTCGACCTGTCGCGGCACCTCAATGCGATACTGGAAATCAACGTCCAAGAGCGCTGGGTTCGCGTCCAGAGTGGCGTGGTCAAAGACCAGTTGAACGCCGCGCTGAAGCCCCATGGCCTGTTCTTTGCGCCGGAACTGTCCACCTCCAACCGGGCCACCGTCGGCGGCATGATCAACACCGACGCCAGCGGGCAGGGCAGTTGCACCTATGGCAAGACGCGTGACCATGTGTTGGCGCTTTCCACGGTTCTGCTGGGTGGGCAGCGGCTCGACAGCCAGGCGCTGGATGCCGAACAGACCGCCGGGCAGGCTTCGCGGCAAGATGGCATCGGCAGCGTCTACCGCTGCGCCCGGGATATCGCCGACGGCCAGGCGCAACTGATCCAGGAGACCTTTCCCAAACTCAACCGCTGCCTGACCGGCTATGACCTCGCGCACCTGCGCGAACAGGACGGCCGCTTCAACCTCAACAGCCTCTTGTGCGGTTCCGAGGGTTCCCTGGGCTTCATTGTCGAAGCCAAGCTCAACGTGCTGCCGATCCCGCGCCACAGCATCCTGGTCAACGTGCAATACGCCGGTTTCATGGATGCGTTGCGCGACGCCAAGGCGCTGATGGCGCTCAAGCCGCTGTCCATCGAAACGGTGGACTCCAAGGTGCTGATGCTGGCGATGCAGGACATCGTCTGGCATGGCGTTGCCGAGTATTTTCCGGCGGTGCCCGGCCGGCAGACCCTGGGCATCAACCTGATCGAATTCAGTGGCGATGAGCTGGAGGACCTGGAACGGCGCGTCGAGGCCTTCATCGAACACCTGAGAACCGATCAGACCGTCGAGCGCCTGGGTCATACGCTGGCCATCGGCAGCGAGGCGGTGAAGCGCGTCTACACCATGCGTAAACGCTCCGTGGGCTTGCTGGGCAACGTCCAGGGCGAAGCCCGGCCTCAACCCTTTGTCGAGGACACCGCCGTTCCGCCGGAAAACCTCGCGGATTTCATCGCCGAGTTTCGTGCGCTGCTCGATGCCAACCACCTGGAGTACGGGATGTTTGGGCACGTCGATGCCGGCGTCCTGCACGTCAGGCCGATCCTGGACATGAAGGATCCCCGGCAGGCCGCGGTGATCCGGCCGATTTCCGACGCGGTGGCGGCGCTCACGCAAAAGTACGGAGGATTGCTGTGGGGTGAGCACGGCAAGGGGCTTCGCTCGGAGTACTCTCCGGGTTACTTCGGTGCCCTTTACCCATCGCTCCAGGCGATCAAGGCCGCGTTCGACCCGTTCAACCAGCTCAACCCCGGCAAGATCGCCACGCCGTTGAGCATCGCCGACGCCCGGTTGACCAAGGTCGACGAAGTTCCGTTGCGGGGCGAGTTCGATCGGCAGATCAACGAAGGGGTATGGCAGAGCTACCAGGCCGCCGTGCAATGCAACGGCAACGGTGCCTGCTACAACTTCGACCCTGATGACGCGATGTGCCCCTCGTGGAAAGCCACGCGCAACCGCATCCATTCCCCCAAGGGCCGTGCTTCCCTGGTGCGCGAGTGGCTGCGCCTCCAGGGCGAGCAGGGCGCGGACATCCTCGGCAGCCGTCCTGTCAGTTTCACCCTCGGGGGAACGCTGGCCAAGGTACGGAACACCCTGGGCAAAAAGCTCGGCGAAAAGGATTTCTCCCACGAGGTCTATGACGCGATGGCCGGCTGCCTGGCGTGCAAGTCCTGCGCTGGGCAATGCCCGGTGAAGGTCAACGTCCCGGATTTCCGGGCGCGGTTCCTCGAGCGTTACCACAGCCGCTACCTGCGACCGCTCAAGGACTACGTGATCGGTTCGCTGGAATTCAGCATTCCCCACATTGCGCGCTTTGCGCGGCTGTACAACGCAATGATGAGTGCCCGCCCGGTGAAGTACATGCTCCAGCATGTCGTGGGCATGGTGGACAGCCCGTTGCTGAGCCTGGTGGATTTCCAACAGGTCTGCACCACCTGGAACGTGGAAATGGCGACGCCCGAGAAACTGGCGGCGTTGACTGAAGCGCAACGCCTGCGCAGTGTCATCATCGTCCAGGATGCGTTTACCCGCTATTTCGAGACGCAGGTTGCCGCCGAGTGGATAGAGCTGATCGCGCGGCTGGGCTACACGATTTACCTGGCGCCGTTTTCCCCCAACGGCAAGCCTCTTCAGGTCCAGGGCTTGCTCGGTGCCTTCAAGAAGACCGCGACCCACAGTGCCAAAGGCTTGCGGGCACTTCAGGCCCATGGCGTGCCCCTGGTCGGCCTCGATCCGGCGATGACCCTTGTCTATCGGCAGGAGTACGCCAAGACGCTGGGCGCCGACTCCGCGCCTCACGTCGCGCTGGCCCAGGAATGGCTGGTCACGGCACTTCCCGCGCTGCCCACGCGCGCCGAGCCGGTGGTGTTCCAGTTTCTGCCGCACTGCACCGAGCGCACCAACGAGCCCGGTAGCGTCGATCTCTGGAAAAAGGTGTTCGAGGGGTTCGGTTTGAAGTTGCAGGTATTGGCCAGTGGCTGCTGTGGCATGTCCGGTACGTATGGGCATGAAACCCGGAACGTGAAGACGTCGCAGGTCATCTACGGGCAATCCTGGCAGCCGCTGGTAGAGCGCTATCAGGCCGGCGGCAGGTTGGTGGCCGACGGTTACTCCTGCCGTAGCCAGGTCAAGCGCCAGGCGGGAGAGGTGGTGTTGCACCCGCTCCAGGCGTTGCTTGGCCAGTTGCGCGAAGAAGGTTTTGCCAAGGCCAGCCCGGCGCAGTAATCCACCTCATCGCGCCCTGAGCGTGTCGCAGGGCCGAACCCCGCGACATTGGCGTTCAGCCCCTCAGAACTGCTCGGGTTGCAGTTGGAACAAGGACGCGCTGCCGGCGCGAATGCTCTGTTCCAGGCTGAGGACGCGCGGCAACAGACGGTCGAAGTAGAAGCGCGCGGTGGCGAGTTTGGCGCCATGGAAGCTTGGGTCTGTGGCGTGCCGCTGCTCGGCTGCCTGGGCCATGCGGGCCCACATGTAGGCATAGGCGACGTAACCGAACAAGTGCAGGTACTCGACGCAGGCGCTGCCGATGGCGTGGGGGTCGAGGCGGGCTTGTTGCTGCAGCCAGTCGCTGAGGTTTTCCAGGCGTAGCACCGCCTCCAGCAGCTCGCTGGCGTAGGGCGCGTCGGGCGTGCAGGCGACAGCGCGGATCTGCGCGGTGAACAGGCGCAGGGCCGTTGCATCGTCGCCCACGACTTTGCGTCCCAGCAGGTCGAGGGCCTGGATGCCGTTGGTGCCTTCGTAGATCTGGGCAATGCGCACATCGCGCACCAGTTGCTCCTGGCCCCATTCGCGAATATAGCCATGGCCGCCAAACACCTGTTGGCCCTGGATGCAACTGTCCAGTCCGGTGTCGGTGAAGAAGGCCTTGGCCACCGGCGTCAACAGCGCCACCAGGGCCTGGGCGTCCTGCCGTTCCTGGGGTTGGTCGCCGAATTTGGCCAGGTCCAGTTGCTGGCCGACGTAGCAGGCGAAGGCGCGACCGGCCTCGGTCATGGCCTTCATGCTGAGGAGCATCCGGCGCACGTCGGGGTGGACAATGATCGGGTCGGCAATCCGGTCGCTGGCCTGGGCGCCGGCGGGAGAACGGCTCTGGAGGCGGTCCTGGGCATAACGGCGGGCGTTCTGGTATGAGTTCTCGGCGCAGCCGATGCCCTGGATGCCAATGGACAGTCGCTCGTAGTTCATCATCGTGAACATTGCCGCCAATCCCTTGTTGGCCTCGCCGATCAGCCAGCCACGGGCACCGTCGAAGTTCATCACGCACGTGGCCGAGGCCTTGATGCCCATCTTGTGTTCGATCGAGCCGCAGCTGACGGCGTTGGCTTGCCCCAGCGCACCGTGCTCGTCAACGCAGATTTTCGGCACGAGGAACAGCGAGATGCCCTTGGGCCCTGCCGGGGCGTCCGGGAGCTTGGCCAGGACCAGGTGAATGATGTTTTCGGTCAGGTCCTGCTCGCCGCCGGTGATGAAGATCTTGCTGCCGGTGATCCGGTAACTGCCATCGGCCTCGGGTTCGGCTCGGGTACGAATGAGACCCAGGTCGGTGCCGGCATGGGCTTCGGTCAGGCACATGGAGCCGGCCCAGCGCCCTTCGTACATCGCCGGCAGGTACAGGGCCTTGAGCACGTCGCTGGCGTGAGCGTCGATGGCCAGGCAAGCGCCGGCACTCAGCGCCGAGTACAGGGCGAAGCTTGCGTTGGCGGCATAGAGCATCTCTTCGAACTGCACCGCGAGCATCTTCGGCATACCCATGCCGCCGTAGGCCGGGTTGCCGCTGAGCCCGACCCAGCCGCCCTCGATGTAGGTCGAATAGGCCGCCTGAAAGCCGCTCGGCGTGCTGACCCGGCCGTCGTGCCACTGGGCACCTTCTTCATCGCCACTGCGATTGAGCGGAGCGATCAGGCTGTGGGTGACCTTGGCGGCTTCTTCGAGGATCGCGTCGGCGGTGGCGGCGTCGACGGTATCCGTCAGCGCGGGCAGGCGTGCCCAGAGACTCGGTGCATCGAAGACATCGTGCAGGACAAAGCGCATGTCGCGCAGCGGGGCGTTGAACTCGGGCATTACAGTGAGCCTCATGCAAGGAAAGTCAGGTTGGGGGCGTGCAACTGCGCGGCACACGGAGCACGCCCCCCATCGTTGATGTGCGGGTGCTCGCGTGCCTGCGAGACGGTGCTGCGCACTTGAATGCGTCGCAGGATCGGCCTAGAGGTTCTTCGCCATGTCGCGCAGCACGAACTTCTGGATCTTGCCGGTGGACGTCTTCGGCAGCGCGGAGAAGACCACGGTGCGTGGCACCTTGAAGCCGGCCAGGTGTTCGCGGCAGAAGCTGATGATCTCGGCTTCGCGCACGTCTGCACGGTCGGCTTTGAGGGTGATGAAGGCGCAGGGTGTCTCACCCCATTTTTCATCGGGGCGGGCCACCACCGCGGCTTCGAGCACCGCAGGATGTCGATAGAGCACGCCTTCCAGCTCGATGGTGGAGATGTTTTCGCCACCGGAAATGATGATGTCCTTGAGCCGGTCGCGGATCTCCACATAGCCGTCAGGATGGGTCACGGCCAGGTCGCCGGTGTGGAACCAGCCGCCGTCGAAGGCTTCGGCGGTGGCGCTGGGGTTCTTCAAATAACCCTTCATCACGGTGTTGCCGCGCATGAAAATCTCGCCGATGGTCTGTCCATCATGGGGTGTCGGTTCGAGGGTCCGGGGATCGGCCACCATGACCCCTTCCAGGGTGGGGTAGCGCACGCCCTGGCGCGCCTTGATCTGGGCTCGCTGCTCCAGGGGCAATTCGTCCCAGGCTGCGTGCCAGGCGCAGAGGGTCACGGGGCCATAGACTTCGGTCAGGCCGTAGACGTGGGTGACCTTGATGCCCATTTCCTCGACGGCACCGATCACCTTGGCCGGTGGTGCCGCGCCGGCCACCATGGCGTTGACCGGATGATCGATGGCGGCCTTGGCCGAATCGGGCATGTTCACCAGAGCATTGAGCACGATCGGCGCACCGCAGAGGTGTGTGATCTGGTGTTCGCGAATCAGGTTGAGGATTCGCTGCGGGTCAACCCGGCGCAAGAACACGTGGACGCCCGCCAGGGCGGTCACGATCCAGGGGTAGCACCAGCCGTTGCAGTGGAACATCGGCAATGTCCAGAGGTACACCGGATGGTTGCCCATGGCCCAGATCATCTGGTTGCCGAGAGAATTGAGATACGCGCCACGGTGGTGATAGACCACGCCCTTGGGATTGCCCGTGGTGCCGGACGTGTAGTTCAGGGCGATGGCCTGCCATTCGTCGTCCGGCCACTGCCAGGCGAAGTCCGGATCGCCCTCGGCCAGGAACGCCTCGTAGTCCAGGTCGCTGACCGCCAGGCCTTCACCGTATTCCGGATCGTCGACGTCGATCACCAGGGGCGGGTGGTCGAGCATGCCGATGGCCGCTTGCACCACATCGTGGAACTCACGGTCGGCGATCAACACCTTCGCCTCACCATGGGCCAGCATGAATGCGATGGCCTCGGCGTCCAGCCGGACGTTGAGCGCATTGAGCACCGCACCGATCATCGGCACGCCGAAATGCGCTTCAAGCATGGCGGGGATATTGGGCAGCATGACGGCCACGGTGTCGTTTCGACCGATGCCGCGTCCGGCCAGGGCCGAGGCCAGGCGTCGGCAACGGCTGTAGGTCTGGGCCCAGGTGCGACGGATCGAGCCGTGGATCACCGAGGGGTAGTCGGGATAGACACTGGCGGTGCGCTCGATAAAGCTCAGGGGTGTGAGGGCGATGTGATTGACGCCGGTTGGCGCAAGACCTTGCTCGTAGATGGACATGGTTCGGGTACCCGGTGGCTGATTATTAGCTCTATTGGCCGTGGCTCTTGTGGTCCTGATTGCGGGCCGGCGACGTGACGGTGTGACAGTCGACAAGCACGCAAACAAACAAAAAGCCCGGTGATTTATCCGAGAGAATTTATATACTGTTTGCCAATTGATATGGAAGTACTACCTGAGTTGTATAGTAAATGTACTATATGTCGCATTCCCAACCTTCTCGACAGGTTCTCCGATGATCTCAACCTCCGTTCGCTTGCTTGGCTGGCTGCGCCTGCAACGTGAAGGCATGGCGCTGGCGGCTTGTGCCAATGCCTTGTGCCGGGCTTTGCAGGATTGCCCGCAGATTCGTCGGGCGGTCTACCTGAGCTGGCATGCGCCCAGTGGCATCTATCGCCATGAAGGCCGCGCCCGACACTTGCCGCCGGGATTTGGCGAGGCGCTGCAAAGCAGTGACCGGGTCCTTTTCGAGTGCTTGCAAGAGGCGGGGCGACTGGAGTTGGCGCGTGTGCGCGGGCTTGATTGCTGGCTGGCCGGTCGTTTGCGTCGCGCGGCCCTCGATCATGGCCAGGTGTTAGCGTTGTCCTTGCAGCCGGGGCAGGAAGGTTTGCTGCTGGTTGAGTTGCAGCCTGACACGAACCAGGACTGGCTGGTGGCGGTACATGAGTTGCTGAGCCTGCTGGTGGCCAGTGTCGGCGGCCAGCTACGCGGTTCGCCGCTGCTGGGGCATGACCCGCAGCCCAGCGCTTTGCTCGACCCTACGGGGCGCGCGCAGGAACTCAACGAGGCGCTGGTGGCGCTGCTCGAACAGTTGTCGCTGGCCGATGCCTTGAGCCTCTTGCCGGTCAGCCATGCGCACCTGGTGCAGGCCTGTCTCGCCCAGCGGCGAGCCATCGAGAACGTCGAGGTGCAAGTCGCCGGGCAGGTGCTGGTCTGGACCTTCATTCCCGACCCCAAGGCCAATCGCGTGCTGGCGCGCTGTCGCCAGGCCACCGCGCAGATCCTTGCCGAGCGTGAGTCGGCCAAGGCCCGGCGCCTGTACCGGCTGATCACCGAAAATACCACCGACCTGATTTCCCGCCACACCCCGGACGGCTGCTTTCTCGATGCCTCGCTGGCCTCCTGGACCCTGCTTGGCTACTGGCCGCAGGAGCTGCATGGGCTCCAGGCGCGAAGGCTGTTCCATCGCCAGGATCAGGTCAGCCTGATGCAACGTGCGCGCGATGCCCTGGAACAGGACGGCTACCACACCATGACCTATCGCATTCGCCACCGTGATGGCCACTATCTGTGGTTCGAGACCGCATGCCGCGCCATTCGCGAGACCTATACCGGTGCGGTGGTTGAAGTAGTCAGTGTGTCCAGGGACATTACCGCCCGAGTCCAGGCCGAAGAAACCAAGCGTCGCCTGGCGGAGGTGGTGGAAGCCAACACCGACCCGGTGCTGTTCATCCAGCCCGATGGCGCGGTGACCTATCTCAACCCGGCGGCGCGGCGCACCCTCGGCCTGGACGCGCAGCACAGCCTGCCGAGCCTGGACACGTTCCTCAGCGCCGAGGTGCTGGCCAGCCTGGAACGCGAGGGTTGGGATTATGCCGAGCGCACCGGTCGCTGGAGCATCGAGGCTCGTCTGCAACCACCGGCCGGCGGTGCCTCGGTGCCGGTGTCGCTGATGCTTCTGGCCCATCGCGCGGCCAGCGGCGAACGATTCTATTCGCTGGTGGCGCACGACCAGTCCGAACGGGAACTGCGTGAAGCCCAGCAGCGCCATCACCAGGATGAACTGGCGCACACGGCACGCCTGGTGACCCTCGGTGAGCTGGCTTCGGGCATCGCCCATGAAATGAATCAGCCGCTGGCGGCGGTCGTCAATTACGCCCATGCCAGCCAGCGCTATTTGCAGGCCCTGGGCCGCAATGGCGAGGCCGCCGAGAAGGTCGCCCAGGGGCTGGAGCGCATCGCCGTGCACGCCAACCACGCCTCGGAGGTGATCAAGCGCCTGCGTGCCTTCCTGCGCAAGGGCCGCCGCCGCATGGAAGCCCTGGACCTCAGTGAAGTGGCCCGGGCCACCGTCCGCCTGTGTCTCTGGGAAGCTGGCAGTTGTCAGGTGGAGATCGTGGAGCGACTGCCGGATAATCTGCCGCCGATCTACGCCGACCGGGTGCTGTTGGAACAGGTGCTGCTCAACCTGTTGCGCAACGCCATCGAGGCCAACCGCGAGGCTCACCCTGGCGAGCCGTCGCAGATCGTCCTGGCGGCCGAGCCGGGTGCCGATGGCGGGGTGCAGGTCAGCGTCAGTGACCAGGGGCATGGCGTGCCGGCCGCGCAACTGGAGCAGATCTTCACCCCGTTCTATTCCAGCAAGGCCAACGGACTGGGGTTGGGGCTGTCCATGAGTCGCAGCATCATCGAAGGTTTCGGAGGCGAATTGCAGGCGTGGCCGCTGACCGAGGGCTTGCAGATGCGCTGCCACTTGCCGGCGCCGACCCTGGCTGGCGTGAACCGATTACAAGAGGAGTAACGACAATGGCGGGTGTGGCAGAGCAGGTGGTGTATGTGGTCGATGACGACCAGGGCATGCTCGATTCGACGGTCTGGCTGCTGGAGTCCGTGGGCCTCAAGGCCGTGTCGTTCACCAGTGGCCGGGCGTTTCTCGACGCGTGCGACAACCGGCTCAACGCCTGCGTGTTGCTGGATGTGCGCATGCCGGGCATGGGCGGTCTCAACGTACAAGAGGAAATGCGCAACCGTGGGCTGCGCTTGCCGGTGATCTTCGTCAGCGGGCATGCCGATGTGCCAATCGTGGTGCGGGCGTTCAAGGCCGGGGCCCATGATTTCATCGAAAAGCCGTACAACGAACAACTGCTGCTCGACAGCGTGCAGCAGGCCTTGAGCCAGGTCGATGATAGCCAGACCGTCAGCGAAGGCCTGGCACGGGTACAGGCGCGGCTACAGGGTTTGACGCCGAGGGAAAACGACGTGCTGCTGCCGCTGGTGCGGGGCTACACCAACCGCGAAATCGCCGAGCAACTGGGGGTCAACGTCAGGACCATCGACCTGTATCGTTCCCGGGTAATGAAGCGCATGCAAGCCCAAAGCCTGCCGGAGCTGGTGGGCATGGCCATTGTCGCGGGCCTGGTCGACCCGTTGCAGTTGCGCTGAGGGCGCGGTTCAGGCCGCTGTGACCTGCAACGTCGGGCCTGCGCCGCCCCTGGGCAGCAATACCCGTTCGATGGCGCCGGTCAGCAGGTTTTCCAGCAACGCATCCTGCGCGTGTTGCTCCAGCGGCTGGTGCGCCAGCCAGCTGGGTGAGCTGTTGAGCAGGGTGGCGATGGCGTGTCCGGCAGCGGCCAAGGCCTGGGACGGCAGGCGCCTGGGGCCACCGAGCATCCGCAACAGCTGCCGCTCATACTGCTCGCGCAAATGTTGGACGCGCCGTTGCTGCTCGACGTTCAGGCAACCGTTGTCGCGCTCCACCAGGCGAAAATGCCAGGGCATTTCCCGGTGCAGCTGGAGGTGCGCGCGAATCAGCCGTTGCAGGTTGCCGCGCTTGTCCCGAGGCTGCTGCTCAACGCGTCCGAGCGTGGCCAGCAGCTCTTCGAAAAACTCCTCGATCAGGTCGGCCAGCAGGTGTTGCTTGCTTGGGTAATGGTGGTACAGCGAGCCGGGCGTCAGCCCCAGGTAGGCGGCCAGTTCCCGCATGCCGACCTGGCCGAAACCCTTGCTCGCGAACAGTTCCAGGGCTCTGTCCCGGCTCTCGGCGAAGCGCGAGCAACGCTCAGCCATAGGCATGGAAACCTCGTCCCGACTTGCGTCCCAGGTAACCGGCGGCCACCATTTCCTTGAGCAGCGGAGCGGGGCGATATTTGCTGTCGTTGAAGCCTTCGTAGAACGCCTCCAGGATCGCCAACAAGGTGTCCAGGCCGATCAGGTCGGCCAGGGCCAGCGGCCCGATAGGCTGGTTGCAGCCCAGGCGCATGCCCGCATCGATGTCCTCGGCGCTGGCCAGGCCTTCCTGCAGGACCAGGACGGCTTCGTTGATCATCGGCACCAGGATGCGGTTGACCACGAATCCCGGGCGGTTGCCGGCGGTGATCGCAGTCTTGCCCAACCGTTGGGCCATTTCCAGGGCCAGGGCGTGGGTTTCATCGTGGGTTTGCAGGCCGCGAATCACCTCGATCAAGCCCATCACCGGCACCGGGTTGAAAAAGTGCAGGCCGATAAAACGCCCCGGATGACTGACGCCAGCCGCCAGTTGGGTGATCGAGAGGGACGAGGTGTTGGAGGCAATCACGCACTCGCTGCTGACGTGCGTGGCGACCTGTTGCAACAAGCGCTGTTTGAGCGCGAGGTTTTCGGTCGCGGCCTCGATCACCAGTTGCGCATCGGCCAGGCTGGCGTAGTCGGTGCTGGTGCGGATCTTATCCAGGGTGCGGCGTTTGTGTTCTTCGCTCAAGGCCTGTTTGGCGATCTGCCGGTCAAGGTTCTTGGCGACGGTCGCCAGGGCCCTTTCCAGGGCTTGGGGGGCGATGTCGAGCAGGATCACCTCGAAACCGGCCTGCGCACAGACTTGTGCGATGCCGTTGCCCATGGTGCCGGCGCCGATCACGCCAATGGAGTGCAGATGCATGTGGGTGTTTTCCTTTTTTCAAGCGCGTTTCCCATTGAACAGCCTGTGGCTTACCCTGGGCGCAGTCTGCTGGAAGGGCTCGACACCTGCTGTGCCGTGCCCCTTAATGCCGCCAGTCTAGGGCTCGCCATCGGGCGGGCCTATGCCATAACTGTTCACGGATAATGGCGTTTTTTGCCATTTCAGAAAGTGGGGAAACGGGGATTTATGCGGGAAAAGGATTCGGTCGCGGTCTACTTCGTGCACACCATGACCCACGCGCTGCGGGACCAACCCCAGCGGCGGGCGGCGATACTGGTCGAGGCCGGCATCGACCCGGCGCTGTTGGACAAGCCCGAAGCCCGTGTCCCGGCGAGTGCCTTTGCCGCCTTGTGGCTGATCCAGATTCGCGAACTCCAGGACGAGTTCTTCCGGCTGGACTCCCACGGCATGCCGGTTGGCAGCTTCGCCCTGATTTGCCGGGGGCTGATCCAGGAACCCGACTTGGGCAAGGCCTTGCGCCAGTGCCTGGCCAATTTCGGTTTGTTCCTGCGGGACTTTCGCGGCAGCCTCAGCGTGCGTGGCAAGCGGGCGGTCATCAGCCTGCAGACGCAGGCAACGGATCCGGAAATCAGCCGTTTTGGCGAGGAAACCTTCCTCGTGCTGATGATCAGCCTGCTGTGCTGGCTGGGCGGGCGGCGCATCCCCATCGACCGCGCAGACTTTCGTCAGTCGCGCCTGTCTCTCAGTGACGATGCGTTGTTATGGGGCCCCAACCTCAGCTTTGGCGCCGGGCACACGGAAATCGAATTTGCCAGCCGCTACCTGCGCTTGCCGGTCGTCCAGGACCTGGCGTCCCTCAAGGTATTTCTGCGCAGTGCGCCACAATGGCTGGTGATCCGCTTTCGCAACCAGCATGGCCTGGCCACCCAGCTGCACCAGTGCCTGCGCCGCCACCACTACAGCCAGTGGCCCACCCTGGATGCCTTTGCCGCCGACCTGCGGATGAGCCCCAGTACCGTGCGCCGCCGCCTGGAACGCGAGGGGTGTTCGTTCCAGGAAATCAAGGACGAGGTCCGTCGAGGCCTGGCCGTCGAGCTGCTGCGCCAGACGGGCAGCAGCATCAGCGACATCGCCGAGCAGACCGGTTTCCAGGAGCCCAGCGCCTTTCATCGTGCCTTCAAGAAATGGACCGGCGAAAGTCCGGGTCGGTATCGGGCGCGCTTCCAGCTCACGGAGGACTAGGGTTTGTACACCGGCGCTAGTCGCGACATCCGTTCTGCGCCGGTGCAAGTTCGGGGAATTCAACCAGCAAGGCCTTGTTGCCCCTGGCAATGAGCTTCGTCACGGCCAGGGTGATGTTGACCCGCACCGTCCCGGCCGAGATGCAATACATGGCCCAGGCTTGTTCGGGCGTGCAGTGGTCGATCTGTTCTTCTATTTCCTTGTAGGCCTTGTATTCGTCCGACTCGACGTTACATGGGCAATGACCCTGGTGCATGATGTTTTCCTTCCTTGGAAACGCGATGAAATCCTTGATCAAGTTGGGCGCTCAGGTGCCACTTTTAACTTTGGTCCAGACGCGGGTGCGGATGCGCTCCAACTTCAATGGCAATGGCTCCAGGGGGACCAGGGTGGCGAGGGTCTTCTTGTCTGGGTAGATCCACGGATTGTCGCGCAGTTTGCGCTCGACAAATTCAGAGGCATCTTTGTTGGCGTTGGGGTACAGCGTGTGGTTGGAACTCTTGGCGATAATTTCCGGCCGCAGCATGTAGTTGATGAACGCCATGCCTTCCTTGGGATGAGGGGCATCTTTCAATAGCACCAGGTTTTCCGACCAGACCAATGCGCCTTCGCGAGGAAGGCTGTAGGCAATCGTGCGTCCGGTGTTGTTTTTTTCGTTGAGGGCTTGTGCCGCCAGGGCGCCATTTGCCCAACCGACCACCGCGCAAATATTGCCATCGGCCAGGTCGGTGTCGATTCGGGATGAGTCGAAGTAAAGAACGTAGGGACGGATTTTCAACAGCAAGGCTTGGGCCTTGCGGTAATCGTCCGGGTTCTTGCTGTTGCTTGGGAGTCCAAGGTAATTCAACGCGATCGAAATGATCTCGCTGGGAGAGTCGAGCATCGCCACGCCACATGACTTGAGCTTGCTGATGTTCTCTTCTTTGAAGATCAGGTCCCAGCTGTTGACCGGCGCATCATCGCCCAAGGCCGCCTTGACTTTGTCCACGTCATAACCGATGCCGGTGGTGCCCCATAGATAGGGTACGGCGTAGCGATTGCCCGGGTCGTTGACGGCCAGCTGGGCCAGGATGTCAGGATCGATGTGCGACAGGTTGCTCAGTTGCGTGCGATCGAGCGGCTGGAGCACGCCCGCCCGGATCAGGCTCGGCAGCACATTGGACGTGGCCACGACCACGTCATAGCCCGAGCGCCCGGCCATCAATTTGCTCTGCATGATCTCGGCGCTGTCAAACGCATCCATCTGGAGCCGGGTGCCGGTTTCCTGCTCGAACTCCTTCGGCGTTTGCGGGGCGAGGAGCTCGAACCAGTTGTACAGGTGCACCGCCGGCTCTGCTGCCCCCACTGCGGTACTGATGCCCATACAAAGAAGCGACGCAGAAAAAATGCGTCGCAGACGCGACTTATTCATATAACGGTCCTTGTTCAAGCCGACAACCTTCATGGCCGTCGTAACCCCGGGTAGCGAATATACCGGGCATTGACGAATAGTAAATACCTACGAATACTTATCCGCGCCCGATGAATCCGTAACCCTAAAGGGGTAGAAAATGTCGCTTGACCTTCATAGCCTGGCTTGGCATCGATCAATTGGCAAATTGATCATGCAATTGAATCGCCCGGAATTCTGGAGTTCATTGATTCGCGTATTGAATGAGTATGTGCAGATCGATAATTGGGTAGTGTTGATCTTTTGTGATAGCCAAGTGCAAGTCGTGAGCCTTCCGGAAGTGGCGGACACGGAAGAAGTGAATGCATTCATTCATCGCTATGTAAAAGGACTCTACATGCTGGATCCTTTTTATATTGCGGATCGGGAAAATCCCCAGAGTGGGTTCTTTCATCTGTTGGATGTGGCCCCGGAACACTTCCTCGAAACCGAGTATTACCATCAATATTTCGAGCAATTCATCTCTGTGGATGAGGCGCAATACAATGTTCGGCTCGACGCGCAAAGAACGTTGTGCATTTCGTTTGGCAGCGGTGTGCGTTTCAGCCAGGAACAAATTACCACGCTGGATATCATCAAGCCCTGGGTCACGGCATTGATGCACCAGCGCATGGGTTTCGAAGTGGATCTGGCAAAGAACGCGACCGAGTCCACGGCTCGGCCTGAAGCGATTTTTTCGCTGGGTCCGCCAATCACCGCGCGAGAGAAAGACGTGCTCAAGTTGTTGCTCAGTGGTTTCTCCAACAAGGAAATCGCCGGCAAGCTGTCCCTGTCGGCAGAAACCATCAAGGTTCATCGGCGCAATATCTACAGCAAACTCAATATCCGCTCCCAGTCCGAGCTGTTTGCCCGTTTTTTCATGCCCAGGCAGGAGGTGGCTGCGGTCCAATGATGGGCAGGATGATTACCCGTTCACCTTGGCCGGGTAACTGATGGAACAGGCCGTTGTTTCGTGTGATGAAGTGATCGCGCACCCCGGCGTCAAATATTTTTTGGGCAAAGCCCCGTCGAGGCCGATGTGGATCGAAACCGTGATCGTCGTAACAACCTGTCCCTGGATGGCTTGAACTTTTTCCTCGCCGATGTGCGCGACGGATTGGGTCCCTACCTGGCGATCTACCTGTTGGCGGTGCACCGCTGGGATCCGGCCAGCATCGGCGTGGTGATGACCGTGGCAGCGATGGCCGGGCTCGTGGCCCAGGCGCCGGCCGGCGCGCTGATCGACCGGGTGCGCAGCAAACGCGCCGTGGTGGCCGTGGCGGCCTTGTTGGTGACGCTGGGTTGCCTGGTGCTGCCGTTCACTTCGTCCTTCGGCCTGGTGGCTCTGGCCCAGGCGATGGGTGCTGTGGCGGTGTCGGTGTTCGCCCCGGCCATCGCGGCGATTTCCCTGGGCATTACCGGGACCAAGGCCTTTACCCGGCGCACCGGACGCAACGAAACCTTCAACCACGCGGGCAACGCCTGCGCCGCGCTGCTGGCGGGTGGGTTCGCCTGGTTGTTCGGTCCCATCGCCGTGTTCTACCTGATGGCCGCGATGGCATTGGCCAGCATCGTGGCGGTCAGTTGCGTGTCCGCCGAGGCGATCGACCATGACGTGGCCCGGGGCCTGGAGGTCGGCCAGCGAATCCAGGGCAAGGCGCCGTCGGCGCTGCGGGTGTTGCTGGATAACCGCACGCTGCTGTTGTTCGCCCTGTGCTGCGCGCTTTTCCATCTGGCCAATGCCGCGATGCTGCCGCTGGTCAGCCAGAAGCTCGCCCAGGCCAATACGCACCTAGCCACGCCGCTGACGTCGGCCTGCATCGTTGCGGCGCAACTGGTCATGGTGCCCATGGCGTGGCTGGTCGGCGTCAAGGCCGATGCCTGGGGACGCAAGCCGCTGTTGCTGGCCGGCTTCCTGATCCTGCCGATTCGAGGCGTGTTGTATGTGCTCTCCGATGACCTCTATTGGCTGGTGGCGGTGCAACTGCTGGACGGTGTCGGTGCCGGCCTGTTCGGTGCGTTGTTCCCCTTGGTGGTCAAGGACCTGACCCAGGGTACCGGGCGTTTCAATCTCAGCCTCGGCGTGTTGTCGACGATGTTCGGGTTCGGCGCTGCGTTGAGCAACGGCCTGGCCGGTTTCGTCGTGCAAGGGGCTGGCTACAACGCTGCATTCCTGACGCTGGCGGCGATTGCAACGGCCGCCTTCGGCCTGTTACTGGCCATGCCGGAGACGTTGACGCCACGTCGTGCTCGGCAGATCGGCGCGCTTGCCGTACCTGACAGAAGCGGTGCCTGAAGTCTGTATCGCCTGGCGCCTGCCGTTCGATCCAGCGATGTTCAGATCCCTTTTACTTGCCGAATGCTTGATCCTGGTCAAGGCAATTATAAATTCACGCGTCGAAAGACGAATAAGTGGCAAACAGTGCAATATCGGGGGTGATGGCTATTTGGTATTGCGTTAAGATTGCGCCTGGATCGGCGTGTATAACAGCAGCATTACAATAAGTTCACGCTTCACTCAGATAGTATTAAACGAGGCTTGAACGCGAATGCTCAGGAATGCACCGCTGCGTCTGAAACTTTTATTGATTCTGCTACTTCCCTTGTTGGGTTTCCTCACGTTGGCCGGTGTCTTTGTAGCGGATAACTACAAGACACTACAGGACATGAACGCTACGGTGACAGCCAGCGCCACGGCCCAGAAGTTGAGTCAGCTGATCACCGCCCTGCAACGCGAGCGCGGCGCCAGTGGGGTGTTTCTGGGCAGCAGCGGCAAGTCCATGGGTGAGCGCATGTTCCAGGCGCGCAAGGATTCCAATACCGCAGTAGACGTGGTACGTGGATTGTCCGCGTCGGGGAACCGGCAGTTGGACACTGTACTTCGGGCACTGGACGAGTTGCCGGTGATCCGTGGGCAAGTTGATAAGTTGGGTATCAGCAGCACCGAATCGGGTGTGCGTTATACCGACGTCATTCAAACTCTCATGGGCTATACGCACTCGCTGGAAGCAACGATCAACAATGCGGGTATTGTTCATGCGCTCGGTGCGCTTAATCAGTTTATCGAGATGAAAGAGCGGGCCGGACGTGAGCGGGTCGTGCTGGGCCTGGTGTTCAGCCAGGACCGTTTCGACGCGACGTTGTTGTCACGTTTCAGCCGCAACCTCGGCGAGTTTTCCGCCTATTCCGACGGGTTCCGCCGCAAGGCACAGCCCTCGTTGCTCCAACAGTTCGATGCGCAAATGCTCAAACCCGCGGCGGTCGACGTCGGCAAGTTGCAGCGCCTGGCGTTCGAGGTGCCATTGGGGCAGACGCTGGGCATCAAGCCAGAGGCCTGGTTTGAAATCTCCACCCAGCGCATCGACATGATGGGCCAAGTGGAAGAAGCCTTGGGTCAGAGCGTCAGCCGCCTGGCGATACACGAGCGTGATAATGCGAGCCGCGCGCTGTGGCTGACCATCGGTGCCGTCGTCGTGGCGCTGCTGGCGGTGACGGTGCTGTCCTACCTGATCATCCGCATGATCGACCTGGCGGTACGCGACGTGAATCGGGTCCTGGATGACCTGGCGCAGCGTGACCTTACCGCCAGGGCCACCTACCAGAGCCGGGACGAGTTCGGCCAGATCTCGGGCAACCTCAACCGCATGGCGCAGGAAATCAGCGGGGTTGTGCAAGAGATCGGCAACGCCACGGCGCAAGTTGCAACGGCGGCGCAAGAGTCTTCCACGGTGACGGTCCAGACCAGCGAGAGCGTCGAACAGCAACGCCAGGGCACCGAACTGGTGGCAACGGCGATCAACGAGATGAGCGCGACGGTGCGCGAGGTGGCGCAAAGCACCAATGACGCGGCTCACATGTCGCAACAGGTCAATATCAGCACCGCCCAAGGGCGCGAGGAGATCGAAGGCACGATCGGGCTGATTCGCCAGTTGTCCGGGCAGGCCGAGGAGACCGCGCAGATCATTGACGATCTCAAGCATGAAAGCGATGCCATTTCCTCGGTGCTCGATGTGATTCGCGGCATTGCCGAACAGACCAATCTGCTGGCCCTCAATGCGGCGATCGAAGCGGCGCGAGCCGGGGACCATGGTCGCGGTTTCGCGGTGGTTGCCTCCGAGGTGCGCACCCTGGCGCAGAAGACGCAAGAGTCCACCGGCAACATCCAGCAGATGATCAGCAACCTGCAGGCCGGCTCGGACCGTGCCGCCCTGTCCATGCAGCAGACGCTGGGCAAGGCGCAGGACGGCGCCAGCAAAGTCGAGCGGGCGGGTGCCTTGTTGGTGGAGATCGCCGAGGGCGTGGCAACGATCAGCGACCGCAACATTCAAATCGCCTCTGCGGCAGAAGAGCAGAGCGCGGTGTCCGAGGACATCAATCGGAACGTGAATGAGATCAACGACCTGGTGATCCAGGTCAGTGCCGGTGCCGAGCAGACCGCGATCACCAGCCAGGAACTGGCGCGCCTGGCCGAGTATCAGCAACAGTTGGTCAGTCGCTTCAAGGTGGCGTAGCGCGTCGCTCGCTGACGCGCTGCTGTGCGTGGCCCGCTTAAGCCAACCGACCTGGACCAACGGGGTAACGCTCGCCCTGATGAACCGCTTGGGCACTGCTGCCGCGAAGACGTGCGCAGAGGGAATGAAGTAAGACACTGGCTGGAGGAAGAGGGTAGGCGCTGACGGCATTTCAAGTGGTTGATGACCAATTAATAGTTTGGTCACAAGTTGTCAAGCGCCTTGGGGATGCGTAAGCTGCTGGCATGAATCAGCCATCTACCTCTTCCCCCAGCGCTCGTGGCCCAGCCGATCACGACATCCGAACCCAGATCGTCGCGGCGGCCAACGAACATTTCAGCCAGTACGGTTACGCTAAAACCACCGTTTCCGACCTGGCCAAGGCCATTGGTTTCTCCAAGGCCTACATCTACAAGTTCTTCGATTCCAAGCAGGCCATCGGCGAAGCCATCTGCGCCAACTGCCTGGGAGAAATGATCGCGGCCGTCGAGCAGGCCATCAATGAAGACGGCATCTCGCCGACAGAACGCCTTCGACGCCTGGTCAGGACCCTGACCACCACGGGCGTGAACCTGTTCTTCAATGAGCGCAAACTCTATGACATCGCCGCGTTTTCCGCCTCGGAGCGCTGGCCCAGTTCGCAGGGATATGACGCACGGATCAAGAGCTTCATCGTGCAAATCATCCGGGAGGGACGCGAGCTCGGAGAGTTCGAACGCAAGACCCCCCTGGACGAAACCGTGGACGCCATCCATTTCGCCCTGCGGCCTTTCGTCAACCCGTTGCTGCTGCAATACAACCTCGATTACGTCGAAGAAGCGCCGACCCTCACGGCCAACCTCATCTTGCGTAGCCTCATGCCCTAGGCTATGTACAATTTCGTACACAGCCTAAGCGTCCGCTGACGCCTTCCCTGCATCCGTAAAACCAGACAGCACGTTCCGGCCGGGTTCATTCCCGGCCTGGGTGCTGGCTTTTACGCGTCATTCGTTTGTGACTATTGACACAAATGGTCACTTGAATAAACATGGCGCATCTGCCCCTGGGAGGATCGCCATGATCCCGTGCCGTTGCTGCCTCTTCGTTCTGTTGCATGGCGTGCGCCCTCAGTCAGGACCGGGAGCCTCGCGATGACAAGCTTCGCCCAGGTGCTGGCGCAATTTGACCCGGACGCGCCGTTCGTTGCCCCGTCCAACTGGGCGCAGGGCCGTACGATCTTTGGTGGCTTGTCCGCCGCGTTGTCGCTGCAGGCAGTCTTGCACCAGCAACCCTTGGGATTTCCTCCGTTCAAATCCGCGCAGGTGTCGTTCATCGGCCCGGTCAACCAGGGCCAGACATTCGATGTCGGCGTACTGCGTCAGGGGCGATCGGTCACCTCGGTTTCTGTCGACTGTCTGTCGGGTGATGACCTGGCGTTGCGCACGACCCTGCTATTTGCCAGGCCGCGCGAAAGCCGGATCATCCACGACGCGTGGGGGCGTCCACTGGTCGATGGGCCATCCCGGTACGCGACGTTGCCGCTGGACAACAGGGTCGCGCCCGCATGCGCCTACAACTTCGAAATGCGCCCGGCGGGTGGCTCGTTGCCGGTGTCCGGCGCGGACAACCCGGAATTATTGATGTGGGTCCGCCACCTGGATGCCCAAGGCGTAGACCCGGCCGTTGCGCTGATTGCGCTGGCCGACAGTCTGCCGCCAGCCGCCATGACCTGCTTCACCGAGCCCGCCGCCATCAGTTCCGCGTCCTGGATGATCGACCTGCCGCAGCCGGCCACCGCTGGCGAATGGTTTCTGATCAACTCCTTCAGCCTGCAGGCGCTGGAAGGTTATTCCCTGCAGGACATGGAGATCTGGGACGAAAGCGGTCGGCGCGTGCTCTGGGCGCGCCAGACCGTGGCGATTTTCACGTAACACAACACAACCGTTCCATGCCCCCTGGCTACACACCTAAGAGCTCCAATAATGAAAAAAACAATACTCAGGACCCCATTGGGTCTCGCTGTCGCGCTCGCCACTTCCCATGTACTGGCGAGCGGTTTCGCCCTGAATGAACAAAGTGTCAGTGGGATGGGGGCGGGGTTTGCCGGTCGCTCTTCTGCCGCAGAAGACGCAAGCACCGTGTTCGGTAACCCGGCGGGCATGTCTCGATTGAAGCAAGAGCAGGTCAGCGTAGGGAGCGCAGCGTTGTTTGCGAAGTCTGACATCAGCCAGACCCGCAGCACCTTCGGTGGGCAGGAAGATGGGGACATGGTGCCAACGACCACGGTGCCTATGGGGTACTACGTCAAGCCCATCGATGAACATTGGGCGTTCGGCGTCGGGTTCTACGTGCCGTTCGGGTTGAGAACCGATTACGGCAGCGGCTTTGCCGGGCGCTACTACGCCAACAAGAGTGAAGTCACGACACTCACGTTCCAGCCCACCATCAGTTATGCCTTCAACGACAAGGTCTCGATCGGGTTCGGCCCGACCATCAACCGTATCAGCGGTGAGCTGACCGGGATGGTGCTCAACCCACTCAGTCCTGGTCGTAATGACGGAAAACTCAAAAGCAACGGTGACGATACGGCCCTGGGTTTCAACGCTGGTGTCCTGGTGCAGGCTACGGACCGAACTCGCCTGGGCATGACCTACCACTCCAAGGTCAGCTATGAATTGGATGCCAAGACCAAGGTGACTGACGGCATCTTCAGCGTGTTGGGCCTCAGCGGCCGCAGCTATGACGCTTCGCTGGAGGTGGACACCCCGGAGTCCGTGGATTTGTCGATGACTCATCAGTTGAATAGCGACTGGACCCTGTACCTGGGGAGCACCTGGACGCGCTGGAGTCGCTTCAAGGAACTCACCATCGAAAACAGTGGGTTGCCGCCCATACTGGCCGGCCAGTTGGGCACTGTGTCCGAAGAGCAGAACTGGCACGATACCTGGGCTCACGCCATCGGAACGGCGTATCGGCTCAATGACCAATGGGTGCTTCGCACCGGCTTTTCGGTGGATCAGTCGCCGGCCAACAACACCAATCGTGGACCGCGCATCCCTACGGGTGACCGCAAGGTGATCAGCTTCGGTGCGGGATGGACGCCGGTGGACGATGTCACGATCGACGTCGCCTACTCCTATCTGTGGGAAGAGAGCGTTCGCGTGAACGACAGCTCTGCCACCCGGGGCGCCTACAGTTCCAAGTACAAGAACAGCGCCAGCGGTCTGGGTGCGTCGGTCAGCTACCGTTTCTGACGCGCTCGTCCCGATGACTCAACGCGGTGGACGCGGTGGTGCGCCTGTGTCTTGCGGTTGGCCCGAGTACGGTGTGGGGAGCTTGCTCCCGCTCGGCTGCGCAGCAGCCGTAAAACCGCGGCCCAAGGCGTGCCTGGGGAAACGAGGTGTCTGGTTTGGGGCCGCTTCGCAGCCCAGCGGGAGCAAGCTCCCTCGCCACGGGAGGTAAATTCCTACGAGATTTTCGGAAGGCCTGTTGCCGCGTGGGTTTCTTCTGTGGGAGCAAAGCTTGCTCGCGATACAGGCACCTCGGTTCCCCGGAAAACGGCGTCAACTTCATCGCGGGCAAGCCTTGCTCCCACAGGGCCTGAGGTTGTTACCCAGCGCCACAAAACATTTGCCAGCCGAACGCCTACAAGCCAAGCTGCAAACCGTTTCAATGCGCCTTTCAAACTGGAGTGATCAAATGGCCGGCTATGGACTTTTCCTGATTTTGGCGACCCTGACGGTGCTCAGCCCCGGGCCCGGTGTGGTGCTGACGCTTTCCAATGCCTTGCGCCATGGCTGGAGCGGTGCGTTGCCGGGCATCCTGGGTATTGCTTCAGGCGCTTTTATCGTGGCGGGTATTTGCGCCAGCAGCCTGGGTTTGATCCTGGCCGCGTCGGCGACGGCCTTCACGGTGCTCAAGTACATTGGCGCGGCGTACTTGCTGTACCTGGGGATCAAGATGTGGCGCACCCAGCGCTTCATTCCGGAACTCAAGGACACGTCGCCGCGTCCATGGCGGCGATTCATCGAGGCGTTGTCGATCCAGTTGCTCAACCCCAAGGCGGGTTTCTTTTTCCTGGCGGTCTTCCCGCAGTTCATCCACGCCGAGGGGGAGTACTACCGCCAGTTTTTCATGCTGGTCTCCTCCTACAGTTTGATCGTGATATTGGTGCATTCCGGCTATGCCCTGATGGCGCACAGTGCCAGGGGCTGGCTCACCTCGAACAAGGGCGCGAGGATCGTTGGCCGGCTGTCGGGTGCCACCTTCCTGGGCTTCGGCGTGCTGATGGCCTCTGCGAGCAAGTGACGCCGGTCGGTCAACGCCGCCCCGTCCGCGTACTCACGTCCACCCACACCGCCAGCACCAGAATGCTGCCCTTGACGATCATCTGCCAGTAGCTGTCCACGTCGAGCATCGACATGCCGTTGTCCAGGCTGGTGATGACCAGGGCGCCGAGGAGGGCACCGTAGACGGTGCCGGAGCCGCCGCGCATGGAGGTGCCGCCGATGAAGCAGGCGGCGATGGCGTCGAGTTCGCCCATGTTGCCCGCCGACGGTGAGCCGGCGGCCAGGCGGGCGGTGTTGACCACGCCGGCCAGGGCGCACATCACGCCCATGATGCCGAAGATCCACAGTTTCACCGCCTGCACGTTGATCCCGGACAGGCGCGTGGCTTCCATGTTGCTGCCCACCGAATAGACCCGCCGACCGAACACGGTCTGGCTGGTGACGTAGCTGAACACCCCCAGCAGAATCAGCAGAAGCAGCACCGGCACCGGAATGCCGTCGTAGCTGTTGAGGGTCTGGACGAAACCGGCCAGCACCACGCCGATCACCACCACGCGCAATACGTCCCGCGCCAGGGAGTGGGCTGCCAGGCCATGGAGCGCGCGATTGCGCCGCTGTTTCCAGGTCAGGAAAAGGGTCAGGGCGAACAGCAGGATGCCGAGGCCGGTCCCGACCGTGTGCGGCAAGTAACCCTGGCCGACGTAGACCAGTTGCGGTGACACCGGGGCGATGGTGGTGCCGCCTGTCACCCCAAGCAGGACCCCACGAAACGCGAGCATGCCGCCCAGGCCGACGATGAATGAGGGGATGCGCAGGTACGCGGTCATGTAGCCGTTGCCCAAGCCAATCACCAAGCCGCACAGGGCCACCAGGCTCAGGTTCGCCAGCAGCGGAATGTGATAGACCACGTCGAGAATCGCCGCCAGCCCGCCCAGCAGGCCGAGCAACGAGCCGACCGACAGGTCGATCTCGCCGCTGATGATCACCAGCACCATGCCGCAGGCGAGGATCCCGGTGATGGACATCTGCCGCAGCAGGTTGGAGAGGTTGCGCGGGGTCATGAACCCACCGTCGGTCTGCCAACTGAAGAACAGCCAGATCACCGCGACGGCGATTACCAGGGCGAGCATCTTGTAGCGGGAAAAGAGTTGTTTGACCTGATTCATCTACGCGGACTTCCGATCATTATTGTTATGGCTGAGCGCGGCGGCGAGCACCTGTTCCTGGGTGAGTTCGTGGTTGATGAAGTCGCCGCGCAACTGGCCTTCGCCAATCACCAGCACGCGGTCGGACACCCCCAACACTTCGGCCAGTTCCGAGGAAACCATGATGATCGACACGCCCTCGGCCGCCAGCGCGCCCATCAGTTTGTAGATCTCGTACTTGGCGCCGACATCCACGCCACGGGTGGGCTCGTCGAGAATCAGTACGCGGGGTTTGGTCAGCAGCATCTTCGCCAGCACGGCTTTCTGCTGGTTGCCGCCGGAGAGGCTGGTGATGGGCAGGAACGGGCTCGCGGTCTTGAGGTGCATGCGCGAGATTTCCTTGTCGATGCTGCCCAGCTCGGCCTCGGCGTCGATGCGGGTCAGCTTCGAGAAATTCTCCAGCACGGCCAGGGTGATGTTCTGACCCACGCCGAGGTCCGGAATGATGCCTTGGCGCTTGCGGTCCTCGGGGACCATGCACAGGCCGGCGCGAATGGCTTTGAGCGGGGTGCGGGTGTCGATCGGCTGGCCGTCCAGCCAGACCTCGCCCTCGTAGCGCCCGGGGTAGGCGCCGAACAGCGCCGAGACCAGTTCCGTGCGCCCGGCGCCCACCAGCCCGGCGATGCCGAGGATCTCGCCGCGCTTGAGGACGAAGGAAATGTCGTCGACCCGTTTGCGCCGGGGGTTGTCGACGTCGTAGCAGGTGACGTGGCGCGCCTCGAAAATCACCTCACCGACGGCATGGGGTTCGGTGGGGTAGAGGTTGTTCATTTCCCGCCCGACCATCTGGGTGATGATCCTGGGGATGTCCATGTCCGCCATGGCGGTCGTGGCGATGTGCTTGCCGTCGCGGATCACTGAGATGGTGTCGCACACGGCGGCCACCTCATCGAGCTTGTGGGAGATGTAGACGCAGGCGACGCCCTTGGCCTTGAGGTCGCGGATGATGTCCAGCAGCACCTCGATTTCGGCGCGGGTCAGGGCCGAGGAGGGCTCGTCGAGAATCAGCAGCCGCGCCTGCTTGTTCAGCGCTTTGGCGATTTCCACCAGCTGCTGGTAGCCACCGCCATACTGCGACACCGGCAGCGAGACGTTCATGTCCGGCACTTTGAGCTCGCGCATCAGGGCTTCGGCGCGGTGGATCATCGCCGGGTAGTTCATGCGCCCGCCGGGCAGCGTCAGCTCGTGGCCCATGAAGATGTTTTCGGCCACCGACAGGTCGGGGACCAGGGTCAGTTCCTGATGAATGATGACGATCCCGGCGGCTTCGGTTTCGCTGATCGATTGCGCCTTGAGCGGTTGGCCGTCCCAGAGGATTTCACCGTCCCAGGTGCCATGGGGATAGACCGCCGACAGCACTTTCATCAGCGTGGATTTGCCGGCGCCGTTCTCACCGCACAGGCCGACGCATTCCCCCGGCCGGACCTTGATGTCGATGCCGTTGAGGGCTTTGACACCGCCGAAGGTTTTGACGATGCCGTTCATTTGCAGCAGGTAGTCGGACATGGGGAGGGCTCGTATGAAAAGGGCTCAGGCATCACCCCGATGCCAGTCAGTCACGGAACCTGTGGGAGCGAGCTTGCTCCCACAGGATCTTCGCTTAACCAAAGATTTGTGCTTTGGTCACTGCCCAGCCAGTTGCGCCTTGGTGTAGAACCCGTCCTTTTCCAGCAGGTCGATGTTGTCCTTGGTCAACGGCGTCGGCGTGAGCAGGATGGTGTCGACTTTCTTGCTGCCGTTGTCGTACTGCGAGCTGAAGGTCGGTTTTTCGTTGCGCGCCAGTTGCACCGAGAGCTTGGCGGCTTCGCTGGCGATCAGTTTCAGCGGCTTGTAGACGGTCATGGTCTGGGTGCCGTCGAGCACGCGCTTGACCGCCGCCAGGTCGGCGTCCTGGCCGGAGATGGGCACCTTGCCGGCCATTTGCTGCGCGGCCAGGGCCTGGATCGCGCCGCCAGCGGTGGCGTCGTTGGAGGCGACGATGCCGTCGATCTTGTTGCCGTTACGGGTCAGGGCGTTCTCCACGATGCTCAGGGCTTCAGTGGGGTTCCATTCCTTGACCCACTGCTGGCCGACAATCTTGATGTCACCCTTGTCGATGGCCGGTTGCAGCACCTTCATCTGGCCTTCGCGCAGCACCTTGGCGTTGTTGTCGGTGGGAGCCCCGCCGAGCAAGAAGTAGTTGCCCTTCGGTGCTGCCTTGAGCACGCCGCTGGCCTGCATCTCGCCGACCTTTTCATTGTCGAAGGAAATGTAGGCGTCGATGTCGGCGTTGAGGATCAGCCGGTCATAGGACACCACCTTGATCCCGGCCTTCTTGGCTTCGGCGACGGCGTTGGTCAGCACGGTGGCGTTGAACGGCACGATGACGATCACGTCGACGCCACGGGAAATGAGGTTCTCGATCTGCGAGATCTGCTTCTGCTCGTTGGCGTCGGCCGATTGGACGAAGACCTTGGCGTCGAGTTTTTCCGCCGCCGCCACGAAATAATCGCGGTCCCGCGACCAGCGTTCCAGGCGCAGGTCATCGATGGAAAAACCGATTTTCGGGTGGGCTGCGTCGGCCATGACCGGCAGGGAGAGCAGGGCGAGGGCGCCGGCGAGCAGGGTGCGTTTGAATGTTTTCATGTGGTGCGTCCTTTTATTGTTGTTTGAAAGACACTGCCTGACGATGAGCGTGATACCGGTAGAACTGTAGAGAGTCGCGGGGCGCCGTGGGCACAGATTTGTCGCGAGAATGTAACAACCCCGACGCCCCTCGCATTGCCCATGGTCAGCGATGGATAAACCGGTTGACCACGTTCTCGAGCATCTCCTGCCGCCCGCTGACGGCCTGGGGATTGAGGTCGTTGGTAAAGGCGTGCTCGGCCAGCGATTCAAGGCTGAAATCACCGGCCAGCACCGCTTGGCCAAACGGCAGTTGCCAGCCGGCATAGCGCTGGTCCTTGAAGGCCTGCAACTGATCGTTCTGCACCATGGCCGCTGCGCGCTCCAGGGACAGGGCGAGTACGTCCATGGCGGCGACGTGACCATGGAACAGGTCGAGTTCATCCAGGCTCTGGCGCCGGACCTTGGCGTCGAAGTTGAAGCCGCCGTGACCGAACCCCCCGGCCTTGAGGATTTCGTAGGTGGCCAGGGTCATCTCCTCGACGCTGTTGGGGAACTGGTCGGTGTCCCAGCCGTTCTGTGGATCGCCACGGTTGGCGTCGATGCTGCCGAAGATCCCCAGCGAAATGGCCGTGGCGATTTCGTGGTGGAAACTGTGCCCGGCCAGGGTTGCATGGTTGGCCTCGATGTTGACCTTGATTTCCTTCTCCAGGCCGAACTGCTGCAAAAAGCCGAACACCGTGGCGCTGTCGTAATCGTACTGATGTTTGGTCGGCTCCTGGGGCTTGGGTTCGATCAGCAAGTCACCCGAAAAGCCGATCTTGTACTTGTGTTCGACCACCATGCGCATGAAGCGACCCAGTTGTTCGCGCTCGCGTTTCAAGTCGGTATTGAGCAGGGTTTCGTAGCCTTCACGGCCGCCCCACAGCACGTAGTTGGAGCCTTTGAGGCGCTGCGTGGCGTTCATGGCGCTGAACACTTGCGCGGCAGCGCAGGCGAACACTTGCGGGTCCGGGTTACTGGCGGCGCCGGCGGCAAAGCGCGGATTGCTGAAGCAGTTGGCGGTGCCCCACAGCAGCTTGATCCCGGTGTGTTCCTGGTGGCGCTCCAAGTGATCGACCATCTGCGCGAAGTGGTTGCGGTACTCCTTGAGCGAATGACCTTCCGGAGCGACATCGGTGTCGTGGAAGCAGTAGTAGTCGATGCCCAGCTTGGAGAAGAATTCGAACGCCGCTTCGGCCTTGCCGATGGCCATTTCCATCGGATCCCCGGTGTGTTGCCATGGGCGCCGGAAGGTGCCCGCGCCGAACACATCCGACCCCGGCCAGACGAAGGTATGCCAGTAGCAGACCGCCATGCGCAGGTGTTCGCGCATGGGTTTGCCGAGGACGAGCTTGTCGGCGTCGTAGTGCCGGAACGCAAGGGGCGTGTCGCTGGCGGGGCCTTCGTAGCGGATCTTGTCGACACCGGGAAAGTACGGCATGAGCGGTTTCCTTTTTATTCTTGGCGGTGTCTCGATACTAACGCTGGCCCCTGGGCTGCTGATTATGAAAATCACCAATTGGTCGTTCGATTTTGAGTATTGAGATTCGCCGTTTGCGCGCCTAGTCTGTGTGCACTCGTACAGGGTGAAACCCATGAAGACCGTCCCGCCCGTTCACCGCATCGCACTGTTGTTCAACGGCAGTAAGATCTACGACCGTGGCATCATCAGCGGCATCGGTAACTACCTGAGCAGCACGCGCGCGTCCTGGGACTTGTTCCTCGAGGAGGACTTTCTCTGTCGCCTCAAAGGCATCGAGCGTTGGCAGGGCGACGGGATCATTGCCGATTTCGATGACCCGCTGATTGGCGAGGCACTGGCCGGGATCAAGTTGCCGGTGGTGGCGGTGGGCGGTTCTTACCAGGATGAGCGGGCCTATCCCAAGGGCATCCCTTATGTCGCCACCGACAATGAGGCATTGATCCGGCTGGCCTACGCGCACCTGATCGAGGCCGGATTGACGCGTTTTGCCTGCTTCAGCCTGCCCGAGGCGCAATCCAATCGCTGGGCCCAGGAACGGGAAAAAGCCTTTCGCCGATTGCTGCAACGCGACGGCTTGCCGGTCGAGATCTACCGGGGCATGGGCACCAGCGCGCCGCTCTGGGACAGCGCCGTCGAACAACAGATCGCCTGGCTGCAAAGCCTGCCCAAGCCCATCGGCATCATCGCCGTCAGCGACGCGCGCGCAAGGCAACTGTTGCAAGCCTGCCTCACCGCCGGCATTGCCGTGCCGGAGCAAGTCGCGTTGATCGGCATCGACAACGACCCGCTGACCCGCAGCCTGACGCGGGTGCCACTCAGTTCGGTGATCCAGGGCACCGAAACCATGGGCCGTACTGCCGCGCGCCTGCTCCATCAAATGCTGCACGGCATGCCCTCCACCGGCACGCAGATACTGGTGCCGCCCGACGCGATCAACGTCCAGGTGTCGAGCCTGCATCAACCGTTGGGCAACCCTTATGTGATGCAGGCCTTGCTGTTCATCCGCCAGTACGCCTGCCAGGGCATCAAGACCGCGCAGGTGGCGGCCTATGTGGGGGTGTCGCGCTCATCCTTGGAAGCGCACTTTCGCAAGGTGCGGGGGTGCAGCGTCCACGACGAAATCCTGCGCTTCAAACTCGCGGCGGCCGCCAACAGCCTGGAAAACACCGACTTGCCGATTGCCGACATTGCGCAGGATTGCGGCTTCAAATCGGCGCAGTACCTGCACACGGTGTTTCGCCGCGAATTTGGCTGCACGCCTCGGGAATATCAGCAGGGGGTAAATACGGTCACTCAGTGATTCACTGCCGAACCGCTCTTGTGGCGAGGGAGCTTGCTCCCGCTGGGGCGCGAAGCGGCCCTGAAATCTACCACCCAGGTGTGTCAGGTTATTGAGTTTATGGAGGGAGAGGGGCTGCTGCGCCCGAGGCGTCGGACCAGCCCAGCGGGAGCAAGCTCCCTCGCCACAGGAGCGCCAAATTATTAAGGCATGAATGGATGTCTACAAAGCGCTTGGTTTTCCGGATAATGCCCTTGCTCCAGCGTCAAAGGGCGCCCGAAAGGGTGGCTCGACCCAGATGACTTCAAGAGCATGATCTGATTCATGAGTGACGACACCTACACATTGTTTAAGCGCTTTCAAACCCCGGACCCCGGCGTCGGCCCCCGGGAACAGGCGCCGATGCTGCCCCAGGAGCAGGCGTGGGCGCATGAGCGGGCGTCCATGCACCGTTTCAGCTGGATCATGGTGCTGGTGCCGCCGTTGTGCCTGGGCCCTGTGCTGCCGGCTATCGTGTTTCTACCGGGCCTGCTGCTCTATCAAGGGTTATTCGCGCCCAGCGCCGACCTTGATCGGATCGCCGGGGCCTCCCTCGGTTGGCTTGCGCTCGCCACCTTGCTGTTCATGGCGGCCTGGGGCCTGCGTAATTTCTTGCGCGATACACGCGACCCGACCCAGCGTTATTGGCAATCGATGCCAGCGCAAGGACAGGTCGAGCTTGAACGCCACACCTTGGCCTCCGGCATCAACCTGTGGTCCAACAACTATGATCCGGACTGCAACACCCTCATGCAGTGGATCGACGGCAAGCTGAAATGTGTGCAAGACAGCGGTGTATCGCAATGGATTCTGGCCAAGACCGCGGCGGGGCACTGGCTGGTGCTCACGGAGCAATTTTCGGGCGACTTCACCTACGGGCGAGTAGGGCAAATGCCGGCGCCGGACAAGCGCCTGCAACCCCATCAGCAACTGGCGATTGCCTTCGCCCCCGGCACGAACCTGGCGCTGGGGCGGCGTTTCGACGGTGCGCCGATGCCGTTGGTGGACACGTCGTACTGGCTGTCAGCCGATGAGATCAAGCGCCTTGCCGAGGCTGCCCACCATTGGAATTTCTTACCGCCGAATCGCTATGGCGTGGTCAACGAACAGGACGCCGCGTGGGTGCAACGGCTGGTGGACCGGGCGCAAGCGAGTGTTGGGTCGCAGCCACAATGAGTCCAGCCTGCTGTCACTAAAGCCAGGTATTCACCACCCGCCGATCCAGCTCCTCCCAGTCCGCCATCCCCAGCACGCGCGTGGTGTTCAACCCGCGCAGGTAACCGCGCAACTGATGAGCCGTAGCCCGTTTGAGCTCCGGGTCGGGTTCAGTGCTGCTCAACAGCACGCTTTCGTACTGGACCAGGTAATCGGCCACCCGCTCCCGGAAATCGGGGAGTACCGCGTCGCGAATCAGGTCAAATGTTCTCATGCAGAGGCCTCATCAATCGTTCCCAAGGATGCGTATTGGACGGCAGGGCGCGCAACTATTGCTAGGAGTAATAGTGACCATTACCAAATGCAAGTTCTGCTTTGCCGACAATCACTGGAAAATCACCGCCATCGAACACGCAGCCCAGTATTTTATTTTCAGGATAGACCCATGCGCCCTTTATTTTCGCTCTCCCTGGCGTTTGCCTCATTGTTGCTCGCCGGTTGTGCCTCCGCGCCGAACGACCCGACCCTGACCATGCAGACCAGCAAGACGCCAGCCCAGTACGCCGACTGCGTCGTGCCTAAATTGCAAGGCAGCGCGTTGAGCCCCACCGTCTCGCAGACCTCGCGCAGCTACCGGATCGTGGTGCCGAGCAAGGTTTCGGCGGACAACGTGCTGGAAGCCTACAAGGCTGGGGAGGGTGGCAAGGTGTTCCTCTACGAGCGCCACTTGCTGGCCTCCAACTTGCTGCCTTCGAGTTTTGAACGTGCCGCACAGGACTGCCTCTGACGGCGACACGTAACGGTTTGCACCGCGCTCCTTTGGTTGGCCGCAACCAACCAATTCCCTTGCCCCGCACCGTATTCGGTCGCGGGGCTTTTTTTGCCCGCCGGTTTCAGCGTCGCCCCGCATCCGCCCGGATGAACTCGATGAGCGCCTTGAGGGCCGGTGGCACATGGCGTCGGCTGGGGTAGTAGAGGAAGAACCGGCTTGGCGGCGCTTTCCAGGGCGCTAGCACTTGCGTGAGATGCCCATTGCGAATGTCATCGCGCACCAGCTCTTCGTAGACGTAGGCAATCCCGGCGCCATCTTTCGCGGCCTGGATCATCAGCGCATCGTCCTCAAGAATGAGCGGGCCGGTGACGGACAAACGGATCGGTTGCCCATCGGCCTGATATTCCCAGGCGTACAGTTTACCGCTGGGGAAACGCCGGGCGATGCAGGCGTGGTTTAGCAAGTCGCGGGGCGCCTGGACGGGCCCGTTTGTGGCCAGGTAAGCCGGTGAAGCAACGGTCACGAAGGATTGAGGAGGGCCGACAGGGACGGCGATCATGTCGCCGGCCAGGTTTTCGCCAAAGCGGACGCCGGCGTCAAACCCGTCGTTCACGATGTCGGTCAAGCCATCATCGGTGATCAGGTCCAGTTGGATACGTGGGTATTTGGCCACGAACGGTGCGAGCACTTTCGCAAATACCGCACGGGCCGCCGGCCGCGCCATGTTGAGGCGAAGCTTGCCGGTGGGCACGTCTTGCATCGAGGTCAATTGCGCCAGCGCATCGGCCACCTGTTGCAGGGCCGGGGTCAGCGTGGCCAACAGTTGGTGGCCGGCCTCGGTCGGGGTCACGCTGCGGGTGGTTCGGTTGAGCAGCCTGACACCCAGGCGTGCTTCCAGCGCGCGCATCGCGTGACTCAATGCCGAGGCCGAAACGCCACGCTCGTCGGCGGCCTTGCGAAAGCTGCGATGCCGAGCGACGGCGGCGAAGGCATCCAGTTCGGAAAGGTCAGGGTGTTTATTCATGAATGCTGTTCAGTAGTTCAAATACGATTATCCATCTTATCGTCATGAGATCACTTCCGGATACTGCCCACATTCATCTGTGGAGAACACTCGCTATGCAAAAGAATCGACTTGGATCGTCGGATATCCTGATTTCGCCCATTGGCCTGGGTACCTGGGCCATTGCCGGCACCGGCTGGGAATACAGTTGGGGTGCGCAGGAAGACGAGGACAGCCTGGGCGCCCTTGAATATGCCGTCGAACGCGGGGTGAACTGGATCGACACGGCAGCGGTTTATGGCCTGGGCCATGCCGAGCAGTTGGTCGGCCAGCTGTTGCGTCGGATGCCGGCATCGCGGCGTCCGTTGGTGTTCACTAAAGGCAGCCTGGTCTGGGATCCGGTTACCAAGGCGATCTCACACTCGCTGGCGCCTGAATCGTTGCTCGCCGAGATCGATGCAAGCTTGCGCCGGCTTCAGGTCGAAACGATCGATCTTTATCAGATCCATTGGCCAGCCTTTCCTGCCGACGGCAGCAGTGAAGGGATAGAAATGGCGCTTTCGGCGCTGGCGACCGCGCGTGAACAGGGGAAAATCCGGGCTATTGGCGTCTCGAATTTCGACGTCGCGCAACTCAAGCGGGCACAGGCGGTGACCGAGATCGCTTCACTCCAGCCGCCTTATTCCGCCTTGATGCGGGACATCGAGCAAGACGTCCTGCCCTTTTGCGAAGAGGCCGGGATGGGCGTGCTGGCCTATTCCACCCTTCAATCGGGGCTGCTGTCCGGCAGCATGACGCGCGAGCGCATTGCGCAGTTGCCCGACGACGATTGGCGCAAGGCGCGTAGCGCGGATTTCCAGGAACCGCGCTTGAGCGCGAACCTGGCATTGGTCGAGGTGTTGGCCGGTATCGGCGAACGGCACGGGGTGAGTGCGGCCGCCGTCGCCATTGCCTGGGTGCTGCGCAAGCCGGTCGTGACCGGCGCCATCGTCGGTGCGCGTCGCCGCGCCCAGGTCGATGGGCTGGTCGCCGGTGCACAGCTGCAGCTGAGCGCCGAGGAAATCGAGGAAATTCGACCCTTCTTGCCGCTGGGCATGGGCACGAATGTGCCCGGATCGTCTGCGCGATGACGAGTGCCGCTGGCGGCCTCGCCTTGTCATTGCCTAATGACTGACCACGGGGTAGTGCTTGATACGACACGCATGGGAGTTGCCGTCGCCTTTGCAGATGCCATCCAGGTACCGGTAGTCGACCCGCAGCGACTGCCCTTTGGCGGGCCATTGCTTGCGCGCAAGGGTGGCTTGGTAATCAGGCGTTTCAGGCGTGAAAGCGATCGTCGCGCCGGCCTCCGGGCATTGCACGGCAGGTGATGCCGGACGGACCTTCAGGACCTGCGCCCTGAGCTGCGGGTAGGGATTTTTCACGACTTCAGTGACGCGCAGCTCCAGGCGGCAGATCTGCCATGTTCCCGCCTGCACGGACCCGCACAGTAGGGAGAGCGTCAGGGCGAGTAGAGCGGAGCAGGTTGTAGAAGGAGTCATTTGGCCTTGCCTGGTTACGAAGGTTTGGGCGCATCTGGCGTTACCAGGGCTTGTACGAAAAGTGCATGCGCGTCTTTTCGTTCAAACCCTAGTCCGAAATGCAATAACACCTATGGTAAAAAATTCGAAATCGGCACGCCTCACTATTTGACGCTGCAGCGAGCATCGGCTTTTCTTGTGCTGAACCCAACAACGATTACTTCTTATAAGCCAATCGCTACAGAGCGCTCAGCATGGATGTTTGTGCGTGTCTTCCAACGTTGATCACTCCTGTTGCCGAGTCGCTTTTCGATAGCAGGAGGCAGCGATGCAGTTAAAGGACGCGACGGTCGGTCCCATTGTGGGCTACACCGACTCCAAACACGCTCGGCTCTGGTTCAGGGGGACATTGGATGCACCTACGCCGGACACTTACAATCGCTGTTTTGGCGCCCTTCGATTGCGTGAGAAGAATGGGCAGTGGCAAGGCGTCCTGCACAACAAGATGTCGCCCAACTTCGACATGACGGCGGTTTTTGTCTTGCAAGGATTGAAGGCAGAAACACAGTACGAATACCAGGTGGGTTGGATCATTCTCGACACCGAACTCGAAGGTTTCTCGTCCATTCCGGACACGACCTTCGTATTCCCTGAAAAGATATTCAGTTTTCGCTCAGGAAAAGATAAAGGTTCCGCCAGCCGCTCCTACGTTGCAGGCTCTTGCCGCTATTTGCTCAAGCTGTTTGGCTTGAACATTTTCGATGACCGGGGCGACAAGATGTTCCAGAGCATCCTCAAGCATGCCGAAACCAACGTGCTTGATGGCGTTGTCATGGTGGGGGACCAGATCTATGCGGACGACCTGAATTTTGTCTCGCCGGACACACGCATCAACGAATTTTTCGAACGTTACCGCCAGGCCTTCAAGCAGCCAAACATTCGCGAGCTGATGTCTCGCTACCCGACCTACATGATCCTGGACGATCACGAAATCGAAGACAACTGGCCCAGCAATGCAGACGTCGTTGATTGGAAAACCCTTTATCCCGCCGCCATACATGCCTACCTGACCTACCAGGCCAGTCATTCACCCCTGTACGGGGTTTCTTCCGATGCGCGAATAGAGGGGGTGCCAAACAAACTGTGGTACAGCTTTTCCGATGGGTTGATCGACTGGTTTTTCATGGACTCGCGAACCGAACGTTCCGCACCCGGAAGACCGTTGAAAATGATCAGCGACGTTCAGATGGAGGGACTGCTCAGTCACCTGAAATCCAATAAAGGCAGTTATAAGTTCGTGGTCACTTCGGTCCCCATGTTTCCGGATTTCACCTCGGAAACGGGCGATAAATGGATGGGCTATCCCGAACAACGCGAAGTGATCCTGTCCTTCATCAAGAAAGAAAAAATCAAGAAGGTCTATTTCATTTCTGGCGACGTGCATTGTTCCTTCTGTGCTGAGCTGACGTCGCAAAGCGATCCGGCCTTTCGGGTTTATCAAATCGTTTCTTCGTCGTTTTTCTGGCCTTATCCGCACATGAGTGCTTCGGGGTGCATCATCGGTCCGGTCAAATCGATCGTCGAACCGCAGGATTATGTCGCTACGCTGAAATCGGATGTTTATTCCGATGACAATTTTTCCATCATTGACGTCAAGAAGGACGCGGTCACGGTTTCTTTTTACGATAGAAAAAACAAACCGCTGGGGGGCAAGACGATACTCAAGTCTTAGAGTTTGCCCGGCCTGCAAGGCCGGGCAATGCGTTCAGGCCTGTTTCGATCCCCCTCCAATCTGCCAGACATACGGCGGCTCGGTCCCGTTGATTTCCCAGTCACCGATGATACGTTCCTTGTAGATCAGCGGGTTGTGGGAGGCGGCGGTGCGGGCGTTGCGCCAGTGGCGGTCGAGGGTTTTGCCGGTGCTGGTGGCCGAGGCGCCAAGGGCGTTGAACAGATCGCTGGTGGCGCGGAGCACCAGGTCGGAGATGACGATCTGGGCTTGGGCCGATTCCAGTTCGGCCAGGATGTTGGCGGTGTGTTCTTGCTCGGTGTCCTGGCCGAAGCGGCTTTCATAGGCGCGTTGGGAGGCGCCGGCAGCGCGCAGGGTGGTGGCTTCGGCGGCATAGACCTGGCTCGATGCCTTGCCGATCACTTGCTGCACTTGCACGTCCTGGCTCACTTCGCTGGCATTGCCGGTGCTGAAGACCCGCGTGCGCTTGCGCACTTGTTCGGTGAAATCGCGTACCGCCGCACGGCCGGCGCCGGTCTGTACGGCCAGCAGGACCAGTTGATAGAACGCGGTCTGGTACTTGAAGCGGGTGGCAAAGTCGATGAGGTTCTCGGCCTCGACCACCGCATTTTCGAACACCGACGTACCGCTGCCGGTGGTGCGCTGGCCGAAACCGTCCCAGTCATCGCTTTGCTTGATGCCTGGTTGGTGTGCGCGCACGGCGGCGATCACATCGTTGCCATTGTCGTCACGCTGGGCGAACAGATCGATCCAGTCGGCGAAGATGCTGCCGGTGCTGTAGTACTTGGTGCCGTTGACCACCCATTTGTCGCCTTGGCGGGAAACCCGGGTACCGACCTCGCCGATTTTCACGCTGCCCACTTCTGTCCAGGCATTGCCCACCAGTTCACCTTCGACAAAGCGCTTGAACCAGATGTCCTGAGGGCTGCTGGCGTGTGCGTTGAGGCGATCCTCGACAAAGGCGAAATGTCCGCGCAGTGCCTGGGGCAGGTTGGAGTCGGCCTCGGCCAGTTCGATCAGCAGTTGCAACAACTGCGGCAACGAGGCGCCGGCGCCGCCGTATTCGAGGGGGACACGCACTGCGCCAAAACCGGCTTGGGTGAGCCACTTCACTTGTTCGAAGGGCAGGCTGCGGGTTTGCTCGCGCTCCAGGGCGCCGGCCTGGATGCGCGCGAAGATCGGCCGGAATCGTTGGGCCAAGGCTTCATAGTCGGTGCCGGTGGACAGGACCGGCGGCAGGTGTTGTTGCTGTGCAGTCATGGTGACGTTCCTTCTGATGACGAGAGGTCGAGCGGTGTCCAACGGTCATTGCACAGTCCATGCCCGCTGCCGTGGGCCTTTGAATTCGGGGGATGCACAGTGCCGGAGAGCGCCGCGCCTGTGCTCCGGCGAACAATGTGCTGGGCGACTGTACGCCAGGCAACAGCAGGGGCGATCTGGCGGGTGTTGGCAGGGCAACAGCGACTCGACAGCTTGTCTGGCACGGGACAGTGGTTGTCTTGAGATGTTGTTCAACTAATTGATTTTAAAGCAAATAATTAAGTGGCACGGTTGCTGCTGAGGGCCTTGTGCAGACGCTGAGGTGGCGTCTTCCAGCATGAGGAAGTACAGACATGAGCCAGGACCCGATCAAATTTGCCTACTGGGTGCCCAACGTCAGCGGAGGTTTGGTGGTCAGCAAGATCGCGCAGCGCACCGACTGGGGCATCGACTACAACCGCAAGCTGGCGCAGATCGCCGAAGAGGCGGGTTTCGACTACGCCTTGACCCAGATCCGGTTCACCGCCGGCTACGGTGCCGAGTACCAGCACGAATCGGTGGCGTTCAGTCACGCGTTGCTGGCCGCCACAACACGCTTGAAAGTCATTGCCGCCGTGTTGCCAGGCCCCTGGACGCCTTCGGTACTGGCCAAGCAGATCGCGACCATCGATCAACTGACCAACGGCCGGGTGGCGATCAACGTGGTGTCGGGCTGGTTCAAGGGCGAGTTCACCGCCATTGGCGAACCGTGGCTGGAACACGATGAGCGCTATCGCCGTTCCGAGGAGTTCATCACTGCGCTCAAGGGCATCTGGACCACCGACAACTTCACGTTCCGTGGCGACTTCTATCGCTTTCACGATTACACCCTCAAGCCCAAACCGTTGCAGCAGCATCCGGAGATCTTCCAGGGCGGCAGTTCCCGGGCAGCGCGGGACATGGCGGCCAGGGTGTCGGACTGGTATTTCACCAACGGCAACACCGTGGAAGGGGTCAAGGCGCAGGTCGATGACATCCAGGCGAAAGCGGCGGCCAACCAACATAAGGTCAAGGTCGGTGTGAATGCCTTCGTCATTGCCCGCGACACCGAGGAAGAGGCCCGGGCGGTGCTCGCCCAGATTATCGACAAGGCCGATCCCGAAGCCGTCAACGCATTTGGCGCTGCCGCGAAACAGGCCGGCCAGGCCAGCCCGGAAGGTGAGGGGAACTGGGCCAAGTCGAGCTTCGAAGACCTGGTGCAGTACAACGACGGCTTCAAGACCAACCTGATCGGCACGCCGCAGCAGATTGCTGAACGGATCGTCGCGCTCAAGGCAGTGGGGGTGGATCTGGTGCTCGCCGGCTTTCTGCACTTCCAGGAGGAAGTCGAGTACTTCGGTCGCAAAGTCTTGCCGTTGGTGCGTGAGCTGGAACAGCGCAAGGCCCCGGTCAGAACGGCGGCAGTCGCTTAGGCGCGGGAGGCAGCATGGGCACGTTCACCGGCATCCCCCACACGCAACCGGCCAGCTTACCCCAGTGGTTGCAGCGACAGGCGCATCAGCACAGCGCCGATGTCGCGCTGCGCCACAAGCATTTGGGCATCTGGCAAGTGCAAACCTGGGGGCAACTGGCCGACGAGGTGCAGCGCTTGGCGAGTGCCCTGCAAACCCGCGGTTTCTCGGTGGGCGCGACCCTGACGATCATCAGCCGACCGAGGCCGCAGGCGCTACTTGCCGCCTTGGCGGCACAGTGGCTGGGCGGGGTGGCGAGCCTGTTCGATCCACTGGAGGCTGCGGCCGGGCAAGTGCAACGGCTCGGCACCTTGCAGCCGGATTTCGTCCTGGTCGAAGGCTTGGAGGAGATCCTGCGCCTGCGCGCCGCGCAAGTGGCTCCGCGCGTGCTGGTTTACCTCGACAAGCGTGGCCTGGGGGACTCGGTCGTTGCTGACCAGGCGCTGGATTACACCGCGCTACTGACCCAGCGACCTCACGCTGAACTGCCGCCGCAAGGGCCTGCGCAGCAAGGGGCATTCGTCTTTTATCGCGGGGCTGGACAGGCGATTGAAGCGCAACGCATCAGCCATTCCGAGCTGTTGCAGGAAGGCCAGCGATTGGTGGTGCGCGAAGGCTTGGGCCGCCAGGAAGAGGCCCTGGCCGCGCGGGCTTTTGCTTCGGGCGGACAGGCCCGCTACCTGCTCGCACCCTGGCTGATTGTCGGTTTTCGCCTGAACTTTCCCGAGAACCTGGCGACCCGTGATCGCGACCGGCGCGAGTTGGGGCCAACCCTGGTGGCCGGTACCCGTGAAACCTACGAACGCTTGCACCGTTATGCGCTGGAGCGTTTGCCGGAACCGGGCGGTTGGTCGCGCGGGTTAGTGGAGTGGGCGCTGGCGGCGCAACCAGGACTGTTGCAGCGCTACGTGGGCCATTGGCTGGTTCGCCGGCCCCTGCGCGATGTGCTGGGTTTTTCCCGGACCCGCGCGCCGTTGTTGGTGGGCGATGCCTTGTCGCCCGAGGCCCAGGTATTTTTCCAGGCGCTGGGTATCCAGGTTCGCCAGTGGAGTGATTCGGCCCAGTGGGATGTGCCGATTCTTCCCGTGGAGCAAACCGTCAATGACTGGACCGGGCGCCAGTCGCAACTGGCCTGAGAGGAGACGCACCATGCCCGAAGTGACCACCGCGCACCTGCTGGAACTGGAACATATTTCGCTGTCATTCAAAGGCGTCAAAGCGGTCACGGACATCAGCTTTCGCGTCGCCACCGGTGAGATCTGCGCCTTGATCGGCCCCAACGGTGCCGGCAAGAGTTCGCTGCTGAATGTCATCAGTGGGGTGTACCGGGCCCAGGAGGGGCGTATCCGGTTTGACCGCCAGGAGCGGCGCCGGATGCGCCCCCATGACGTGGCGGTACGCGGCATCGCCCGCACCTTCCAGAACATCGCGCTGTTCAAGGGCATGAGCGTGCTCGACAACGTGCTCACCGGGCGCAACCTCAAGCGTCGCAGCAGTTGGATCGAGCAGGCACTGCGGGTCGGTCGAGCACGCGCCGAGGATGACCTCCAGCGCGAAGCGGCCGAGCGAGTCATGGCGTTCCTGCACCTGCAACCCTGGCGCGACGTCCTGGTGGGCACGCTGCCCTATGGCTTGCAGAAACGCGTGGAGCTGGCCCGTGCCTTGGCCGCGGAGCCTCGGCTATTGCTGCTGGACGAACCCATGGCCGGAATGAACGCCGAGGAAAAGCAGCAGATGAGCCGCTTCATCGTCGACATCAATCGGGAACTGGGCACCACCGTGGTGTTGATCGAGCATGACATCGGCGTGGTGATGGACATCAGCGACCACGTGGTGGTGCTCGACTACGGTCGCAAGATCGGCGACGGCGCGCCCGAATACGTACGGCAAAACCCCGAGGTCATTGCGGCTTACCTGGGGACTCGCCACTGACATTGGAGAAGCGCTGCCTTCCCCACAGGGCGGGTAGCCAAGTTGCGCCCGCAGAACAGGAACAGGCATGGAATTCTGCTCAGTTAAGGCAGACGCCAAACCCGTGGCGAGGGAGCTTGCTCCCGCTGGGCTGCGTAGCGGCCCTTCTTGTGAGTGCTACGCACTCAAGCGGGAGCAAGCTCCCTCGCCACAGGATCCTCGTTCGTACGGACTGCACAGCATTAGGAACAGCGATGGAATTTTTCTTTGAAGTATTGATTGGCGGGTTGCTGGCAGGGGTGATGTACGCGCTGGTGGCCATCGGTTTTGTGCTGATCTACAAGGCCTCCGGCGTGTTCAATTTTGCCCAGGGCGCGATGGTGCTGTTTTCGGCGCTGACCTTCGTCAGCCTGCTGGAACGTGGAGTGCCGTTCTGGCTGGCGTTTCTCATCAGCCTGGCGGCGATGCTGCTGGTGGCGGTGCTGGTGGAGCGCGTGGTGCTGCGCCCGCTGGTCAACCGCTCGCCCATCACGCTGTTCATGGCCACCCTCGGGCTGTCCTACGTCATCGAAGGGTTCGCCCAGGCGCTGTGGGGCGCCCAGGTGCATGGGCTGGAGCTGGGCATCAGCGACGAACCGTTGGAGCTGGGCGGGATGCTGCTGTCGCAGTTCGATATTTTCGCCGCGCTGACGGCGGCGGTCCTGGTGCTGCTGTTGTCCTGGCTGTTCAACAAGACCCGGCTCGGGCTGTCGTTGCGGGCGGTGGCCGATGATCCGCTGGCGGCGCTGGCGGTGGGCATCCGCTTGCAGCGAGTCTGGGTGGTGGTGTGGGCCGTGGCGGGGTTTGTCGGGCTGGTCGCCGGCCTGCTCTGGGGCGCTCGCCTGGGGGTGCAGTTTTCCCTCTCGCTGGTGGTGCTCAAGGCCTTGCCGGTGCTGATCATTGGCGGCTTCACCTCCATCAGCGGCGCGATTGTCGGCGGCTTGATCATCGGCGCTTCGGAGAAGTTGGCGGAGGTCTACCTCGGGCCCTTCATCGGCAGCGGCATCGAAAACTGGTTTCCCTATGGGCTGGCGCTGCTGTTCTTGCTGGTGCGTCCGGCGGGGCTGTTTGGCGAACGCGCCATCGAACGGGTTTAGGAGGGCAAGCACCATGTTTTATCGAGAAACCGGCCAGTTCAACACACGCTACGCCGAGGACCGCCGGGTCTTCGCCTTGCGCCAGGATCGCCAGGGGCTGGCCGCGTTGCTGCTGTTTGCCTTCGTCGCGGTGCCGTGGCTGGGGAACGACTATTGGTTCAGCGCGATCCTTATTCCGTTCCTGGTGCTGTCCCTGGCCGGTTTGGGGCTCAACGTGCTCACTGGTTATGCCGGGCAACTGTCGCTCGGTTCGGCGGCATTCATGGCGGTGGGGGCCTTTGCCACTTACAACCTCGAAGTGCGGGTAACCGGCTTGCCGTTGCTGGTCAGTATCGCCCTGGGCGGGTTGGCGGCGGCGCTGGTGGCGGCGTTGTTCGGCCTGCCGAGCCTGCGCATCAAGGGCTTCTACTTGCTGGTGTCGACCCTGGCGGCGCAGTTCTTCGTGACTTGGGCACTGACCCGGTTCAGTTGGTTTTCCCATGACAGCGCGTCAGGCGTGATCAGCGCGCCGCGCCTGGAGGTGTTCGGGGTGAACCTGGATGCGCCGGTCGGGCGCTATCTGCTGACCCTGTCGGTCGTGGTGGCGCTGTTCTGGCTGGGCAAAAACCTGGTGCGCAGCGAATTGGGGCGCAACTGGATGGCGGTGCGCGACATGGACACCGCTGCCGCCGTGATCGGCATCGCCCTGGCGAAAACCAAGCTGCTGGCCTTCGCCATCAGCGGTTTTTTCCTCGGGGTGGCGGGTGCGCTCTGGGCCTTCGCTTACCTGGGGACGGTGGAGCCCCACGGCTTCGATCTCAACCGGTCGTTCCAGATCCTGTTCATCATCATTATCGGCGGCCTCGGCAGCCTGCTGGGCAACTTCCTCGGCGCGGCCTTCATCGTTCTGTTTCCGGTCCTGCTCTCGAACCTGGTGGCGCTGCTGCCCGGCGGGCTGGTTGACGCCGGCCAGGTGGAAAACCTGCAGAAGATGATTTTCGGCGCGCTGATCATCCTGTTCCTGATCAAGGAGCCAGAGGGCCTTGCACGCCTCTGGCAGAGATTTTGCCAGCGCGCACGGCTCTGGCCGTTGCGCTACTGAGCGAACCGCAAGAAACGCGGGTTTGCCGTTCCACTCCGTTGGCTTACCACTGGCCTCATACCAAGGAAAATCCATGTCCAAACGATCATTCGCCAGCCGCCTGGTGTTGGCGCTGAGCCTTACCGCCGGGGCCTTCACCGCCCACGCGGACAACGAACAGTACTTCCCGCTGCAAAGCTATCGCGTCGGCCCTTATGCGGCCGGCGGGACGGGCTTTTTCGGGGGCTTTATCGACTACCTCAAATACGTCAACGCCAACGGCGGCGTGAACGGCGTCAAGTTGACGTGGAGCGAGTGCGAGACCGAATACGTGGTGGAAAAAGGCGTGGAGTGCTATGAGCGCCTGAAGAAGGGCTTGAACGGCGCACCGGCGGCGGCCACCAATCCGCTGTCGGTGGGCATTGCCTACGCCACGCTGGAGCGTTCGACCGCCGACAAGCTGCCGCTGATCACCATCAACCACGGCCGCACGGACTCCACCGACGGCAGCGTGTTTCCCTACGTCTTCCCGTTGCAGTTGAACCCGTATTCGGAAGTGTCGGCGATCGTCAACTACATCGGCCAGCGTGCCGGCGGACTGGACAAGCTCAAGGGCCTGAAGATCGTCACCCTGTACCACGGCTCGCCCTACGGCAAGGAAACCAACGAGGTCTTGCAGACCCTGGCCAACCGGTACGGCTTTGCATTGACGCTGCTGGAAGTGCCCCATCCAGGCAACGAGCAGCAGTCGCAATGGCTGAACATCCGCCGGGAAAAACCTGACTGGGTGATCCTGCGCGGCTGGGGCGTGATGAACCCGGTGGCGCTGAAAACCGCGCAGAAAGTCGGCTTCCCGGCCGACCATATCATCGGCAACATCTGGAGCAATTCCGAAGACGATGCCGCGCCGGCCGGCGCGGCGGCCAAGGGCTTCATCGCCATCACCACGCACCCCTCGGGCACCGATTTCCCGGTGTTGCAGGGCATCAAGCAGCAAGTAGTCGACGCCGGCAAGGGCGACCTGGCCGATCCCAAGCGTTTCGGCACCGTGTATTACAACCTCGGGGTGGTCAACGGCATCCTCAATGTCGAAGCCTTGCGCATTGCCCAGCAGAAGTTCGGTGACAAGCCCCTGACCGGCGAGCAGGTGCGCTGGGGCTTCGAGCACCTCAAGCTCGACGACGCCCGCCTCAAGCAATTGGGGGCGCTGGGCCTGGTGCAGCCGTTGCAGTTGTCGTGCGCGGACCATGAAGGCGGCGGTGCGGTGCGCTTCCAGCAATGGGACGGCACGCAGTGGAAGCTGATCAGTGATTGGGTCCAGGCCGACCGCGCCTTGTTGCGCCCGATCATCGAAGCTTCCTCGCATCAGTACGCCCGGGAGAAGGGTATTACCCCGCGTGATTGCAGCCAGGAATCCTGAGGCATTGCGGCGACCGGCGCGTGACCCCGGTCGCCATTTTTCGAAGAGGCGATAGAGCATGACGAATGGGCCGATCCTGCAAGTCGACGATATTGAAGTCCTGTATGAACAAGCCGTCCTGGCGGTGCGCAGCGTGTCGCTGAGCGTGGAAAAAGGACAGGTCGTGGTGTTGCTGGGGGCCAACGGCGCGGGGAAGAGCACCACCTTGAAAGCGGTGTCCAACCTGGTCCGCGCCGAACGGGGCGAAGTGGTGCGCGGGCGCATTGTCTATCAGGGCGAGGAGGTGACCCACAGCGCGCCCCATACCCTGGCGGCGAACGGCCTGGTGCAAGTGCTCGAAGGCCGGCATTGCTTTGCGCAGTTGAGCGTGGAGCAGAACCTGTTGGCCGGTGCCCTTGCGCGCCAGGTGCCACGGCGCCAACTCCTGGCAGACCTGGAGTCGGTGTATGCACACTTTCCCCGCTTGAAATTGCGCCGCAAAAGCCTGGCCGGCTACACCTCCGGTGGCGAGCAGCAGATGATCGCGATAGGCCGGGCGTTGATGGCCAGGCCGCGACTGGTGCTGCTGGACGAGCCGTCCATGGGCCTGGCTCCGCAGATCGTCGAGGAGATTTTCGAGATTGTCCACCAGCTCAATCGGCGCGAGGGTGTCAGCTTCCTGATCGCCGAACAGAACATCCATGTCGCCCTGCGTTACGCCCACTATGGCTACGTGCTGGAGAGCGGCCGCGTGGTCAGCGAAGGCCGCGCCGAGCAACTGGCGGCACGGGGCGATCTACAGGATTTCTACCTGGGCGCAGGGACGAGGGGCGAGCAGGGCGCCGGGCTTGAAGCACAGCGCTTCTCATCATGAGTTCCGAATCGCTTTTGTGACGAGGGAGCTTGCTCCCGCTGGGGTGCGAAGCACCCCTAATGAGCTGAATGCAATCAAGCTGCTCTACGGCGTTGACTGGCTTGGGGGCCTGCTTCGCAGGCCAGCGGGAGCAAGCTCCCTCGCCACAGGTGGGTGTTTGGAGTCAGGTTGAGAGATTGAGCACCTGTCCGTCCCGGGTACTCAGCGCCGGGCGGCGCTTGTTGACTACCAGTTCGCCGATCTTGATCAGCAATGTGCGGGTGACGTTGCGGCTCAGTCCCAACAGGCTGGCGGTGTGGACCTGATTGCAATGGGCGTGTCGGTAGACCGCACGCAACAGCTGGGCTTCGACTTTCTCATAGAGGTCTCCATGTTCCTGTTCGAGCAGCTTCTCAAAGGCCTTTTGCAACAAGGCTTCGGCGCTGTGCGAGACGCTGTCTTGCGGGTTGTCCTGGCGCTCGATGCGAAAGCTCGACAGGTGCAGGTCTTGTTCACCGATGACGCTGTTGCGGCAGATCAACAGGGTGTGATGGATGACGTTTTCCAGTTCACGGATGTTGCCGGGCCAGGAATAGTCGAGCAATTTGCGCTGCGCCTGGGCGTCCAGCCGGACCTCGCCCTGACCGAGCCTGCGGCTGTACTCGGCGATGAAGTGGCGGATCAGCGGCAGGATGTCGCCGGGGCGTTCGCGCAGGGGCTTGAGCACCAGGCTGACGACGTTGAGGCGGTAGTACAGGTCCTCGCGAAAGTGACCGGCGTTGATGGCTTTTTCCAGCTGCACGTTGGTGGCGGCCAGCACGCGCACGTTGATCTTGATGCTCTTGCGTGAGCCAAGCCGCACCACTTCGCGCTCCTGCAATACCCGTAGCAGCTTGACCTGGATCGGCAACGGCAGATCGCCGATTTCATCGAGAAACAGCGTGCCGCCGTCAGCCTCTTCGAACCAGCCGGCCTTGGTCGTCAATGCACCGGTGAACGCGCCTTTTTCATGGCCGAACAATTCGGCCTCCACCAGCGTCTCGGAAAACGCCCCGCAATTGACCGCAACGAACGGCTTGTCGCGACGGGCGCTGAGGTTGTGTACATGCCGTGCCACCAGCTCCTTGCCGGTACCGGTCTGGCCGATGATCAGCACGCTGGCTTCGCTGGGGGCGACTTGCTGCAGATGGGCCAGCAAGGCGCGGGAGGTCGGGTCTTCAAAAACCTGGGCGGTGGCACGGATCGACGTCGCCAGGCCGGGAGAGGGAGGAAGTGTCAGAAGCTGCATGACGGTGGCCCGTTTATGAGAGTTGCCGTGATTGAGGAGGGGCGTGCCCGGGTTTCTTGATGACGACACCCAGGTGGCTTTTCGATTTAAGGCTTAATCTAATGGATATAAAAAACAGAGAAAAAATAACTTTAAGTTATTAGCTTAAGACTTTCGTTGTCAGCTGGACCTCGTTCACCCCCGTGGCGAGGGAGCTTGCTCCCGCTCGGCTGCGGAGCAGGCCCCCTACATGGTTTCAGGCTAAGCGCATTGCCTGGTTTTGCGCCTGCTTCGCCCGAGACGTCGGACCGGCCGAGCGGGAGCAAGCTCCCTCGCCACGGGGCCTAACACCCGGGTGCTGCGCAGGTGTCTAGCCTGGGCAAAAGGCCATCCCGCAACTGGCGAAATCAGGTAACAGGATGGCGCATACAGGTAACTAACTCGAGAGGGAAGACAGGTAACGTGGCGGATCTTTTCACCGTGTCCAAGTCGTGAGGGGTGGAACAGGAACAGACGGGTGTGCTGCTTTCAGGAGGGCGGCGAATGGTTATCCCGACGATCCCCCGGCACGCCTTAATACCATTACAAGAGAATAAAAATATGACCAGCCCCAGTTTCAAGGATTCGAACGGCCATCTGGCACAGGGCTTCAAGCCTCGTCACGTCACCATGTTGTCCATTGCCGGGATCATCGGCGCCGGGTTGTTTGTCGGGTCGGGGCATGCGATTGCCGCAGCGGGCCCCGCGGTTTTACTGGCCTATCTGTTCTCCGGCCTGTTGGTAGTGCTCGTCATGCGCATGCTGGGCGAGATGGCGGTGGTCAATCCGGACACCGGCTCGTTTTCCACCTACGCCGACCAGGCCATCGGGCGCTGGGCAGGCTTTACCATCGGCTGGCTCTACTGGTGGTTCTGGGTCCTGGTGATTCCTATCGAAGCCCTGGCCGCCGGTCACGTGTTGAACCAGTGGTTTCCCTCCATTGACGCCTGGGTGTTCGCCTCGGGCTCCATCATTGCGCTGGCGGTGACGAACCTGTTTAGCGTGTCCAAGTACGGCGAATTCGAATTCTGGTTCGCGATGGCCAAGGTCGTGGCGATCATTGGCTTCATTGTCCTGGGTTTCTGCGTGCTGATGGGGTGGATCCCTGACCGTGAAGTCAGCGGCCTCAGTCGCTTGATGGAAGAGCATGGCGGGTTCGCCCCCAATGGCCTGTCGGCGGTGGTCGGTGCGTTCATCACCATCATGTTCAGCTTCATCGGCATCGAAGCGGTGACCATCGCTGCGGCCGAATCCGACAACCCGGCGAAGAACATCGCCAAGGCGACGCGTTCGGTGCTCTGGCGTATCGGCGTGTTCTACCTGGTGTCGATCTTCGTGGTCATTTCGGTGGTGCCCTGGAACGATCCACTCCTGGCTTCCGTGGGGTCCTACCAACGGGCGCTGGAACTGATGCAGATTCCCCACGCCAAGTTCATGGTGGATGTGGTGGTGCTGATCGCCGTGGCCAGTTGCCTGAACTCCTCGATCTACATCGCCTCGCGCATGCTCTATTCCCTGGCGCGGCGTGGCGAGGCACCAAAGGCCGTGCAGGTGACGTCGTCGGTCGGTGTGCCAAGGGGCGCGGTGATTGCCAGTACGGTGCTGGGGCTTGGGATCACTCTGTTCAGCTTCTTCATGCCGGCCGGGCTGTTCGAATTCCTGCTCGCCACTTCCGGCGCCATTGCCTTGCTGGTGTACTTGGTAATTGCCATCTCCCAATTGCGCATGCGCCGGATGCTGCGTCGCCAGAACGTCGAACTGCCGTTTCGCATGTGGCTGTTCCCGTGGCTCACCTGGTTGGTCATCGCGTTCATCTGCACGGCCCTGGCGGTCATGTTGGTGACGCCCGAGCACCGCAGCGAGGTGAGTTCGACCCTGGGCCTGGCACTGGCGATTTCCCTGATCGGCCTGCTGACATCGCGTCAGCATCCGCAGGCCAAAGGCGCGGTTTCCCTCGGCTGATTGCCACGCATTTTTCCCCGGTTGGCGCCAGGTTCCTGGCGCCAACAAACCCTCCCCGAAGGCCCGTTCAAGCCTTGAAAACCCTGGCCTTGCAGCGCGGCACATCCGCTGGTCACCCACATCGAAACCCAGCCGGTCGAACCGGCACTAACCCGTGGTTGCGTGGTCAGTAATCTGCGCCTGTAGCGACGAGGAACGTCTCTGATAGCGGCACGTCAGGCTACGTTATGTTTTCCCCGTTGCCTTGGGGCACGAAGCTCGCGATGGATTGCGTCTTGGGACCGACTTTCCTTTTGCGGGCGACCTTCTATGGCACTGCTTCTCGATCCGCGTCACGACATCGATGCCGCTTTATTGAGTTACCGACGGGTGTTCTGGTCGCTGGCACTGTTCAGTGGCGTGATCAATCTCCTGGTGCTGGTGCCTTCGCTCTACATGATGCAGGTCTACGACCGGGTCCTGACCAGCCGCAACGAAACCACCCTGTTCATGCTCACGCTGATCGCCCTGGGCCTGTTCATGCTCAGCGCCTTGATCGAGTGGGTACGCGGCGAAGTGATGATCCGCATGAGCGCGGGGCTCGACGAAGCCCTGGGCGAGCGCATCTTCGACGCGGCCTTCGCCCGCAGTCTGCGCGAACACAATGCCAACCCGGCCCAGGTGTTGACCGACCTGGCGACGCTGCGGCAACTGATCACCGGCCAGGGCCTGATCGCCTTGCTCGACGCGCCGTGGTTGCCGATCTTCCTGTTGGTCGCGTTCGTCTTCCACCCCTGGTTCGGCGTGTTGACGCTGCTGCTGGCCCTGGTGCTGATCGGCCTGGCGCTGTGGGGCGAACTGGCGACCCGCACGCGCCTGGGCGAAGCCAATCGCCTGGGCGTGCAGTCGTCGATCTATGTCAACGGCACGCTGCACAACGCCGAAGTCATCCAGGCCCTGGGCATGCTGGGGCCGTTGCGTCAGCGCTGGAGCCTGCTGCAACAACGCATCATTGCCGCCCAGGCCCACGCCAGTGACCGCGGCGCTCGTATCACCTCGGCCACGCGCTTCGTGCGCATCAGCGGCCAGTCGTTGTCCCTGGGCCTGGGGGCGCTGCTGGTGCTCGAAGGACAACTGTCGGCGGGCATGATGATCGCGATGTCGCTGTTGCTGGGGCGGGCCCTGGCGCCCGTGGAGATCGCCATCGGTTCGTGGAAGCAGTTCAATTCCGGACGCCAGAGTTACCTGCGCCTGAGCCAATTGCTCGCCCAGCATCCCCGTGAACGGCTGCGTATGCCGTTGCCACCGCCCACCGGCGCGGTGCGCCTGGAGTCGTTGTACGTCGGCCCGCCCGGGGCCACGCAGCCGATCCTGCGGGGCATCCAGTTCAGCCTGTCCAAGGGCGATGTGCTGGCCGTCGTCGGCCCCAGCGCCAGCGGCAAGTCGACATTGGCGCGGGCGCTGGTCGGGGTCTGGCCGGCCCTGGGCGGGTCGGTGCGCCTGGACGATGCCGAGATCGGCCAGTGGTCCCACGATGCCTTGGGGCCGCACCTGGGCTACTTGCCCCAGGACATCGAACTGTTCGATGGCAGTGTGGCCGACAACATTGCCCGCTTCGGCGAACAGGACCCCGACAAGATCATCGCGGCGGCGCGTCATGCGGGCATCCACGAAATGATCCTGCGTTTTCCCAAGGGCTATGACACACCGCTGGGTCCTGGCGGACTCGGCCTTTCCGGCGGGCAGAAGCAGCGACTCGGCCTGGCCCGCGCGCTCTACGGACGCCCGGCGCTGATCGTGCTCGATGAGCCCAACTCCAACCTCGATGAAGTGGGAGAGCTGGCGCTGGTGCACGCCATCAGCGCCCTCAAGGACGCGGGCAGCACGGTGGTGCTGATCACCCATCGCCCCAGCGTGCTGGCGGTTGTCGATCACATCCTGGTGCTCAAGGACGGGGTTCAACAAGCGTTCGGCCCACGCGAGCGGGTGCTCAAGGCCTTGATGCCAGGGCCTCGGCCGGCCGCCGTCAGGGAGGCTGGCAAAGATGCATGACTTGACCCCAGGATCCGCCTACGGCGAACAGGGCCTGAGCCTGCGCGGCAGCGCGGTGCTGCCCGGCGCCAATACCGACGCCCGTGGCGCTGCGCGCTATGGCATCGGATTTTTGGTCCTGACGTTGGGCGGCTTTCTGCTTTGGGCCTGCCTGGCGCCGCTGGACCAAGGGGTGGTGGGCAGCGGCACGGTGGTGGTGGCCGGCGAGCGCAAGGCGGTGCAGTCGCTGGTCGGCGGCGTGGTGGAAAAACTGCTGGTCAGCGATGGCGACCGCGTCCGCCAGGGGCAGTTGCTGGTGCAGCTCAACACCGTGCAAGCGCAGTCGCAACTGGATGTGACCCTGGGCAAGTTGCTCAACGACCGCAGCGTCGAGGCGCGCTTGATCGCCGAGCGGCTGGGCAGCGATGAAATCCAATGGCCCGCGCAATTGCTGGAGCGCGCCGACGAGCCACGGGTCAAGTCCGCGATGGCCTTGCAGAGCCAGTTGTTCGTCACCCGGCGGGCAGAGCTGGGCAGCCGCTTGCAGATCATCGAACACGAAGCCGCCGCGTTGCAGCAGCAGTTGCTCGGCTACGAAGGGGTCAAGCGCAACTACGATGCGCAGATGCGCTTCCAGCAGCAGGAACTCGAAGGCTTGCGCGAGTTGGCCCGTGAAGGCTATGTCCCGCGCAACAAACTCTTCGAGGCCGAGCGCAACGCCGCGCAACTGGCCGGGCAGATCGCCTCCGGGGTAGGGGACGTGGGGCGGACTCGCCAGGCCATCAACGAAAGCCGGCTCAAGGCGTTGCAGGCGCAACAGGAGTTTCGTCGCGACGCCGAAACCCAGCTCAGCGAGGTGTCTGCCGAGGCCGCCGGGTATGCCGACCAGATCCGTGCCTTGCAGTTCGAGGTCGACAACGGGGCGATTCGTGCGCCGGTCGCCGGGCAAGTCATGGACATGAGCATTCACACGGTCGGTGGCGTGACGCAGGCCGGCCAGACGCTGATGCAGGTGGTGCCGCTGGATGCGCCGATGGCAATCACCGCGCGTTTCGAGCCGCTGATGGCCAACAAGCTGCACCCGGGCCTGCCCGTGCATGTGCATTTCACCGCCCTGCAGCGGGTGGACACGCCCACGGTTACCGGCACGGTGACGACGGTGTCGGCGGACCAACTGATCGATGAACAGACGCATCGGCCGTACTTCTCGGCCAAGGTCGAGATCGCCTCGGACACTGTCGCCTCGCTGCAGGCGTCCGGGTTGCTGGTGCGTCCCGGCATGCTCGCCGACGTGACGGTGGTGACCGGCGAGCGGACCCTGATGAACTACCTGATGAAACCCCTGCGCGAACGCTTGCTGGCCGCCTTCAAGGAGGAATGAGCATGACCGACCGTTATCGCTACAGCTTGCGCGTGCTCCTGGGGCTGTGCACCGGTTGGGCGGTAATCGGCCCGGCCTGGGGCGCCGATTCCGGCTTGAGCCTGATCGCCGCCTACGACGCTTCGCGCCTCAACGATCCGACCCTGCAATCGGCTACCCATGCCTTTGAGGCATCGCGGCACGAAGAAGCGATCGGTCGCGCGGGGCTCTATCCGCAAGTGTCGCTGACATCGCGCTATGGCTATGGCGGGCGTACCGATGGCGGTGACGACCGCAGCTACGTCAACAGCAACGACTATCAGGCCAACAGTGTCACCCTGGCGGCCCAGCAACCGCTGTACGACAAGGCCCGCTGGGCGGCATTTCAAGAGGGCAAGGCGCGGGGGCAGTTGGGTAACCAGCTGTTCGACGTCGCCGGCCAGACCCTGTATGACCGGGTTGCCAAGGGCTACTTCGACGTCGCCCGCGCCGAGAATGAGATCAAGCTGATCGCCCAGCAGAAAGTCGTCATCAATGGCTTGGTGACGCAGAGCAAGAAGCTGTATCAAGGTGGGCAGGGGGCGATCACCGACATCGATGAAGCCCAGGCGCGGCTCGATCTGGTGGAGGCCCAGGAGGCCGAAGCCCTGGCCCGTCGTACCGCGGCGTTGCGCGCGTTATCCGGCCGCGCCAGTGTGCCCATCGACGACATCCAGCCGATGCGCGAGGAACTCGCCGCCGCCAGCCCGATTGCGCCGGAACAGGATTTGCCGTACTGGACCGCGATTGCCCGTGACGCCAGCCCCGAGTTGGCGTCACGGCTGGCGGCGGTGAAAGTCGCCGAGGCGCAGGCCGACAGCCAGCGTGCCGGGCATTATCCGACGTTGTCGTTGACCACCCAATTGACCCGTCGCGAAACCCGCCAGTACGAGGCGCTCGATCCGCGCCAGGAGAGCTACTACGTTGGCGTCCAATTGGATATCCCGCTCTATCGCGGTGGCGGGACACGTGCCTCGGTGGCGAAGGCCGAAGCACAGCTGGCCGGTGCCCAGTCGGACTACGATGTGCAACGCCAGCAACTGGCCGAGGACATCGAGGCCGATTACCTGGGCGTCGTCGCCGGGTTTGCCAAGAGCAAGGCGATGCAGCGGGCCGTGGAGTCCAATCAGCGGGCCTTGATTTCAACGCAAAAGGGTTTCCAGGGCGGCGTACGCTCGACCGTGGACATCCTCGATGCGCAACAGCGGCTGTTCCAGGCCCGCCGGGACTTGCTCAACACCAAGTTGGACATGCTGCAAAGCTACGTCAGCCTGCACACCCACACAGGCCAGATGAACCGTGCGGTGTTGGAGCAGGTCCAGAGCCTGTTTTGAAGAAACCGCTGGGCCCGTTCATAGCCACCTTGGGGCGGTGAAGAACGCGGCCATCTCCGAGCGGGCCAGCGCCGAGCCGAAGTAGGGGCCTTGCACATGGTCGCAGGCCACGCTACGCAGTTGGCTGAACTGCCGGGCGTTCTCGATGCCTTCGGCGGTAACCATCAGGCCGACGCTGCGGCTGAGTCGGATCATCGCCAGCACGCCTTGCTCATCGTGCTCCAGCCCCAGCTGCGAGAGGATGTTGCGGTCGAAACGGATGCCATCGAACGGTTGGTTCAGCACCTCGCGAAGGGACGCGATGTTGGTGCCGAACTGGTCGATGTTGATCCGCACGCCCAGTGCCTTGAGGGCATGCAAGGTGTTGGCAACGGTGTGGTGGTCGACCAGCAGAATCCCTTCGGCCACTTCCAGGGTCAGGCGATCCGGCGCCAGGCCGCTGGCCTGCAGAGCACCTTGCACCTGGTCGAGCAAGAAGCTGCTGCTGAACCACTTCGGCGAAACCGCGACGGACACGTTGACGGTGCTTGGCCAGGCCATGGCTTCTTCGCAGACGTTGGTCAACAGCCAGGTGCCGAGCTCTTCCAGCTGGCCCGAGGCTTCTGCGACCGGGATGAACTCGGTTCCGCCCAGCTCGCCTTTTTCAGGGTGATGCCAGAAAGCCTGGGCCTCGAAGCCGTGCAGTTGTTCAGCGCTCACGTCGAACCGTGGCAGGTAGCGCAGTTCCAACTGATCGCGGTGCATGGCGTCGCGCAGTTGCTGCTCGTATCGCCGACGGTCGCGGGCCAGGTTACCCATGGCCTCCACGTACACGCGCCAGGTGTTGCGGCCGGCGGCCTTGGCGGCGTACAGGGCGATGTCGGCCTGGCGCAGCAGCTCATCGGCACGGCTGATACCGGGCTGTGACCAGGCCACGCCGATGCTCACGCCCAGGTACAAGGTGTTGCCGTCCAGGTGCATGGGGCGCTGCATGCAATCGATCAGCCGTTTGCACAGCTGATCCAGGTCGTGCGTCGTGCCCGGGTCGGGCATGACAATGACGAACTCGTCGCCGCCCAGGCGGGCCACCAGGTCGGTGCCGCGCACGTTCTGTTGGAGGATATGGGCGACTTCCTTGAGCACCTTGTCGCCGACGGCATGGCCCAGGGAGTCGTTGACCGGTTTGAACCGGTCCATGTCCAGGTTCAACACGGCCAGCGGCATGCCGCTGGCCGGGTCCAAATGTTCGCTGAGGCAGTCGAACAGGCGGTTGCGGTTGGCCAGCCCGGTCAGCGGGTCGTGCAGCGAGAGGTGCTTGATCTGGGCCAGCGCCCGCAGTTCCTCGGTGATGTCCGTGGCGGTCCCGCGAAAGCCCTGGGTTCCGGCCTCGATGGCGCGGACCGAGAGTTTGCAAGTGCGCAGGCGCTGGTTGCGGGCCGTGTATTCGCACAGCAACGGGGCGCTCGCGCAGTTGCTGGCGCCGCCGAGCAGCCAGTGGGCGATCGAGATCGAGCCGTCGTGAGGGTTGAGCAGCCGGTGCAGGGGCTTGCCCAGCCATTCGGCCGGACTGAAGCCGGTCACCTGTTCGAAGCGCTCCGAGAGGTAGGTCAGTGTCCCGTTCGCGTCCACCTCCCACAGCCAGTCGGACGACACTTCGGCGATGTCGCGAAAGCGTTCTTCACTGCGCTCCAACGCCTTGCGATGGGCCAGCAGGCTGGTGTATTGACGCTCCTGGGCGCGCAGCATGACCAAGGCATGGCGCAACACGGCCAGGGCCAGAAACGCCAGGATCAGCAACGCCATCGCCAGCAAGGGCAGCAGGACCTTGCGCAGATCATGCCCGGGGGTCGCGGGTTGCCATGCCAAGGCTTCCTGGGTCAACGGATCCAGCAACAGCTGGGCGGTGTCAGCCGGGCCCGGTGACCGGGCGATGTGGGCGTTGGACAGCGCATAGTCCGTTGCCAGGCCTTGCAGGGCCGTGGTGTCGAGGACTTTGACAAAAAGCATCAGGCTGGGTGGGCCCGGTATTTCGGCCACGCTGTGGTCCGTGCCGGTGGTGATGGCTGACGTGGCGACGTAGGCGGGTGCGTCGTTGTGATGCATCAGCTCGACAATCACTTCATCGCGATTTTTCTTGGCGCTGGCTTTCTTTTTAAGGGCGCGCAGGTCACCGGCCAGCCAGGTGTCGGCATCGACATTGCTCATCTGGCCGTCGATCACCGAATAGACGGTCTTGCCGGAGGGTGCGATGACGAACACCGCCTGGTAGCCGTAGAGCGAGAACACGCTGCTGCCGACGTTTTCCTGGTCATAGGCCCACGCCTTGTCCACCTGGACATGCAAATGCCGGTAGGCGTCGCTCCATTTGGAATAGTCGCTCAGATCGCGCCCGATGCCGCGGCTCAGGCCATCGATGGCCCGTTGGGCAAAAAACAGGCTTTGTTGCCGGGCGCGGGTGTCTTGGGCTTCGGTGATGTCGAGCAACACGGCGATGGCCAGTGCGGACATGACAAAGAGCAGGAGCATGATGGCCGGGAAGGTTCGGCGGGTGAAACTTCGGGTTGGCAGGGCCGAGGGAGAAACAGCAGTGTCGTTGCCAGCATCTTCAGTCATAAACAAATCATCAGCTAAACGTGAAATATCCCGCACGCCTCTGTATCGGCTGACCGATCGATTAACTTAATTAACCTGGCATCCGGTAGGGTATTTAGACCCCCAAACCCCAACCGGCCCCTGTGGCGAGGGAGCTTGCTCCCGCTGGCCTGCGCAGCAGGCCCTTGCATTGATTCAGGTGAATCGCATTGGCTGGTTTTACGACTGCTGCGCAGCCGAGCGGGAGCAAGCTCCCTCGCCACAGGGGGTTGGGGTATCTGGGCGGGCGCCCACAGCGAGCTCAGCCGGCGAGCGGGCTGTTGCGCTCCAGGCGGAGTTCGGCGCAGAGGCCGCCGCCTTCGCGGTTGCTCAGGGTCAGTGAGCCGCCCAGGGCCATTGCCAGTTGCTGGGCGATGGCCAGGCCCAGGCCGGTGCCGCCGGTTTCGCGGTTGCGCGAGCTTTCCACCCGGTAGAACGGCTTGAGCACTTCGGCCAATTCCTGTTCATTGATGCCGGGGCCGCGGTCCAGTACGCGGATCGCCAGTTGGCCGTTGTCGGCCGGTTGCACCTGGATCTGCGCCGCACCGCTGAATTTCAAGGCGTTGTCCACCAGGTTGACCAGCACCCGGCGCAAGGCGTGGGGGCGGGTGTCGATCACGGCGGCGTTCTTGCCGGACAACCGCACGTCCTTGCCCGTGTCCTGATAGTCAAACACCAGGCTGTCGAGAAACGCATCCAGGCTGATACGGCAACTGGCCTCGGTGGCGCCGTGGAGACTGCGGGCGTAGGCCACGCCTTCGCGCACCAGGTGTTCCATTTCACCCAGGTCGCTCCAGAGCTTGTCCTTCTCCAGGCTCTCGTCCATGAACTCGGCGCGCAGCTTCATGCGCGTGATCGGGGTCTGCAAATCATGGGAAATCGCCGCCAACAACTGCATGCGTTCCTTGAGATAAGCCGCGATTCGGTCCTGCATGGCATTGAACGCCTTGGCGGCATGCACCACTTCGACCGGGCCCTTTTCGTCCAGGCGTACGCCGTGGGCGTTCGGGTCGAGGGTTTCCACTGCGCCGGCCAATCGGGTCAGCGGGCGCACGGCGATGCGCACCGCCAGCCAGGTGCAGCCGATCAGCAGCGCCAGTTGCCCGAGCAGCACCGCCGGCAACCAGGGCGAGAGGGGTGTCATTGCCGGGCGGACGTCGATGGTCAGGGGGCTGCCGTCGTTCAGGCGCAGATGAGCCTGATAGTGTTTGCGTGGCCCCGGTAGGTCGGTGAAGGTCAACGGGTGGGCCTTGCCGATCGCTTCCTGGATCGAGCTCACCGACACCGGCGCGTCGGCCGCGCTCATCGGTTGGCCGGACTGGCCTTCGTCGAGCCGGTAGTCATAGTTGGGCCGGGTGAGTTTCGCCAGCCAGGCCTGGCGTTCGCCGGCCGGTAGCCGGTCGAGGATGGCGACGGAGGTCGCGACATCGCTTTCCAGATTACCGAGCATGGTGGACTTGGCGCTTTGGTATCGCTCGTAGTACTGGACGCCGAACGACAGGCCCTGGGCGCGGGTTGGTCGGTCGGCTGAAACTCTCGCTGCCGATCACCACCTGGCTGCGCCGCGGCACCGGAGCGCTGGTGCTGCTGGCGGCGGTGGCGATTGGCACGGGCGTCGATAACCGATTGCTCGCCAACACGTCTTCCGAAGGCGCGTCGAGCCTGGAACAGCGGGTGCTGGAAAAGGTGCCCAAGGCCATCGATTACCTGGTCAGCCAGGCCGGCGCCGCCTCCATGCCGAGCCTCGAACCCCAGGGCACCATGCCCGCGCTGGACGGCGCGGTGCAGTGGTTGAACTCACCGCCACTGGACCGCGAGGCCCTGCGGGGCAAGGTGATGCTGGTGGACTTCTGGACCTATGACTGCATCAACTGCCAGCACACGCTGCCCTATGTGAACGAATGGGCGAAAAAGTATGAAAAGGATGGATTAGTGGTGATCGGTGTCCACACGCCGGAATACGGCTACGAAAAGATCATCGACAACGTCCGTGAGCAGGTGCGCAAGCTGGACATTCATTATCCGGTCGCTATCGACAACCAATACGCGATCTGGCGGGCCTTCAACAACCAGTACTGGCCGGCCCATTACTTCATCGATGCCAAGGGGCAGGTGCGCTACAGCCATTTTGGCGAAGGGCGCTACGGTGAGCAGGAGCAGGTGATCCAGCAGTTGTTGCAGGAGGCGAAGGCCGGTTGAGACCTGTGGTGAGGGAGCTTGCTTGTGGCGACGGGATTTATCTGTGGGAGCAAGGCTTGCCCGCGATGAAGTCGGCGCGGCCTATCTGGAACCGAGTTGTCTGCTTCGCGGGCAAGCCTTGCTCCCACAGGTCCTCTCACCACAAAGGAATTGCTCAGCCGTGCTGGCCCCTTGCTCATTTGGATGAAGTCAAACTTCTTTCCTTTCAGAAAGTTGGGCGACAAACCTATGCGTATTTCTAAGTGGGTCGTGGCAACGTTTTTCCTGGCTGCCGTCTCGTTCGGGGCCCAGGCCAAGGCGCTGACGCAGAACCAGCAGTCCGTGTGCCGCTGGGGGTCGGACATCGCCGCGGGGGCGCAGGCGTCGAAGCTGTCCGGCGTCAGCCTCTACGGCGCTCGCAGGAAGCTGCAAGTGCGCAGGTTTTCCCGTCCGTGGATGCGCATGAGCGCCCTGGGCATCACCGAGCAGACGTACAACAGCGCCTCGCGCCTCAAGCCGGCCGCCGTCAAGCAAACCTATTACGAGCAATGCGTGCGCCATGAGTTGGCCTCGTAGTCGGCCTCGCTCAGTTCTGCGCAGGCACTGAGCAGCCTGTGGTTGGCCCATTGATTGTTCAGGGCCTGGGCCAGGAAATAATTCATGGCAAGCCTCTCTCTCATTTCTGCCACAAATCCTGTGGGTTCACCACAAACCCCTGTGGGAGCGGGCTTGCTCGCGAAGACGGCGGTACATCCAGCATAGTCATACCAGATAGACCGCTTTCGTCGGATCGCCGCCCGGAGCAAGCCCGTTCCCACAGGGAGTTCTTCATCTGCCTTGCGGCGCAGGTCGGACCTTAAAGCCCCACATCCGGCAGTTCCGGCCGATTGGCCAGGGCCTTGGCCATGATCTGCTCGACGTACAACCGGTCCTCTGTCGGCAAGGCCAGGCGCGGTGGGCGGGTGAGGGCGCTGCCGCGGCCGGCGATGGCTTCGCACAGCTTGATGCATTGCACCAGGTCGGCGCGGGCGTCCAGGTGCAGGATCGGCATCAGCCATTCGTAGATCGGCATGGCTTCGGCGAAGCGTCCGGCGCGGGCCAGGCGGAAGATGGTCTCGCCTTCCTTGGGGAACACGTTGGACATGCCCGAGACCCAGCCTTCGGCGCCCACGGCGAGGCTTTCCAGCACCACGTCGTCCAGGCCTGCGAACAGCACGAAACGGTCGCCGACTTCATTGCGCACGTCGATGAAGCGCCGAGTGTCGCCAGAGGAATCCTTGAAGCACACCACGTTGTCGCAATCGGCCAGGGAAATCAGGATGTCCGGGGTCACGTCGTTCTTGTAGATCGGCGGGTTGTTGTAGACCATCAGCGGCACGTCGGCATTCCGGGCCACGTAGCGAAAATGCTCGGCGGTCTCGAACGGCTTGGAGCCGTAGACCAGTGCCGGCATCAGCATGACCCCGTCGACCCCGACCTTGCGCACCGCGTTGGCGACCTTGGCCGCCTGCACGCTGGTGAACTCGGCCACGCCGCAGATGACCGGCACCCGGCCACGGGAAGCGTCCACCGCGACCTCGGTCACGGCGATTTTTTCCTCGGCGCTCAGGGAGGTGTTTTCCCCCACCGAACCACAGACCACCAGGCCGGAGACGCCATCGCGGATGACGTTGGAAATGACCTGATGGGTTTTTTCCAGGTTGATGGAAAAATCATCGTTGAATTGGGTGGTGACGGCGGGGAATACGCCGCTCCAGTTGATGCGTTTGCTCATGGTTGTCTCCGATTGTTAATGGTTTTGTGGCGAGAGGATTTGTGGGAGCAAAGCTTGCTCGCGATACAGGCGCCTCGGTTCCCATGGAAGACCATGTCAGTTTCATCGCGGGCAAGCCTTGCTCCCACAGGGGGCGATGCGAGTCTGGGAGTCATGCGCCGGGCCAGGTATCGGAAAGCCGATAGCCTTGGGGCCAGGGGTCGGCCGGGTCGAGCAACAGCTGATGCGTCCCGGTGATCCACGCCCGTCCGGCGATGCACGGGTAAATCGCCGGGCGCCCGGCCACGTCGGTCAGGGAGTCGATGCGGCAATGGAATTCGGAGCCGATGATCGAGCGCCCGATGAAGCGTTCTCCCACCTGCATCAGCCCTTTGGCCTGCAACACCGCCATGCGCGCCGAGCAACCGGTGCCGGTGGGGGAGCGGTCGATCTTGCCGGGTTGGATCACCACGGCGTTGGCGCCGGTGGCGATGCCGTGCTCGTGGACGATGGGCGCGGCGATCTGGCAGAACGAAATATGCGACCAGTCCGGGTTCAGCGGATGCGTGAAGCCCAGTTGCTCATTGGCGGCGCGGGTGATCTTCAAGCCCACCGCCACCAGCTCGGCGGCCTCGTCGGGGCGAATGGCAAAGCCCAGGCGCTGAGCGTTGACGATGACAAAACTGTCGCCGCCGTAGGCCGTGTCCACTTGCAATGAGCCCAGGCCCTCGACTTCGATCCAGGCGTCGAGGCGGTCGGCGAAGGAGGGCACGTTCTTGATTTCCACCCGTTGCACCTTGCCGTCGCGGCAGTCGGCGACGGCTTCGATCAGCCCACCGGGGGCTTCGAGCACCAGGCGGGTCTGGGGTTCGGTCATCGGCAGGATGCCGCTGTCCAGCAGCACGGTGGCGACGCACAGCGAGTTGGAGCCGGACATCGGCGGGGTGTCGGCCGGCTCCATGATGATCCAGCCCATTTGCGCCCGTGGGTCCTTGGCCGGCACCAGCAGGTTGACGTGGCGGAACACACCGCCACGGGGTTCGTTGAGCACGAAGTTGCGCAGGGTGTCGTCCCGGGCGATCCAGCGTGACTGTTCCCACACCGTGGCGCCGGATGGCGGGGCGACGCCGCCGACGATCACATCGCCGACTTCACCTTCGGCGTGGCAGCTGACGACATGGATGATTCTGGAAGAGCGCATGGGTCAGATCCTTGTGTTGTCTATTCGGGCCCCATCGCGGGCAAGCCTTGCTCCCACAAAGGGTTTTGTGGTGTACACGAAACAGTGTGGGCGCGGGCTTGCTTGCGAAGGGGCCATTTGTTATTTCACCGACTTGAGAAACGCCGCCGTCTCGGGCTGCACCGGATTGCCAATCACCTGCTCCGGCGGTCCGATCTCATGGACCCTGCCGTTGCAGAAGAACGCCACGCGGTCGGACACGTCGCGGGCGAAGCGGATCTCGTGGGTCACCAGCACCATGGTCATGCCGTCTTCGGCGAGCATGCGCATGGTGTCCAGCACTTCACCCACCAGTTGCGGGTCCAGGGCCGAGGTGGCTTCGTCGAACAGCATGTAGTCCGGCGACATCGCCAGCGCCCGGGCTATCGCCATGCGCTGTTGCTGGCCGCCGGAGAGCTTGCCGGGAAAGGCCTTGAGTTTGTCCCCCAGGCCCACGTGTTCGAGTTGCTTGACCGCCAGCGCCTCGGCCTCTTCCTTGCTTTTGCCCAGCACCTTGCGCGGCGCGAGCATCACGTTTTCCAGCACGGTCAGGTGTGGGAAGGCGTTCCATTGCTGGAAGACGATGCCGATCTTCTGTCGCAGGCGATTGAGGTCGGTGCCGCGGTCATGGACCTCGACGCCGTCCACCCGGATGCTGCCTTGCTGGATCGGTTCCAGGCCGTTGATGCACATCAGCAAGGTCGATTTACCGGAGCCGGAGCCGCCGATGATCGACACCACTTCGCCTTTGTCCACGGTCAGGCTCACACCCTTGACCACTTCCAGGTCACCGAAGGATTTGTGTACGTTTTCGATCTCAATCATTTTCCTGCCACCTTCTTTCCAGACGTGCGCCAAGGCGGGCGACCACCAGGCTCATGAGGTAATAGATGAGCCCCGCGATGCACAGCACCAGCAGGGGTTCCTGGATCCGTGTGACGATGGTTTGCGACGCCCGCAGCAATTCGACGATGCCGATCCACATCACCAGCGCGGTGTCTTTCATCACCCCCAGCACCAGGTTCAGCCAGCCGGGAAAGGCCACCCGGGTGGCAATCGGCAGGACGATGAAGCGCAGGTCCTGCACGTAGCTCAGGCCCAGGGAACGGCTGGCCCGGCGCGTGCTCAAGGGCACCGCCAGGACGCCGCCGCGGACGATTTCGGTGAAGTACGCGGCGGCGTAGACCCCCAGCACGATGCAGCCGACGGCAAAGGCGCCGAGGTCCAGGCCGGCGATGCTCTTGAGCGAGTTGAACAGTACGAACTGGATCAGCAGCGGCACACTGCGAAACACGTCCAGCACCCATGCCAGGGGCAGGCTGGCCCGGGGCAGCAACGCTCGCAGCAGGCCGAACAGCAGCCCGGCCAGGCTGCCCAGCAGGATCGACCACACAGTCAGTTGCAGCGTGACCCAGGCGCCGTCGAGCAAGAACAGCAGGTCGTTAACGGTGAGACTCGTCGAAAACATGACCCACCCTCCTCAGTAACGAAACAGGCGCCAGGACAACAGTCGGGCCAGCCCGACGATCGATTTGGCGATGAGGTAATAGAGCACCGCCGCGAGGGCGAAGTATTCGAAGGTGCGGAAGGTCTTCACGTTGTATTCCTGGGTGACGCCGGTGAGGTCGTTGTTCAGCCCGACCACCACCCCAAGGGAGGTCATCAGCACTGCCCAGACCATCTGGTTGGTCAGTGGGTAGAAGACGATGCGCAACAGTTGCGGGACGATGATCATCCGGTAGGCCTGGAAGGCGCTCATGCCCAACGAGCGCGCGGCGCGCATCTGCGTGCCCGGCACGGCCTTGAGGCCGCCGCGAAAATTTTCCGCCAGGTAGCCGGCATTGTTGAAGGTGATCCCGGCCAGCAGCGCCAGCCATGAGCTGACGTGTAACCCAAGGGAGCCGAGGCCGAAATAGAGGATGTAGATCTGGAACAGCGAGGGCGTGTTGCGGGCGACGGAGACCCAGCCGTTGCCCACGCCCCGCAGCAGTGGCTGACGGGCCTGGCGCATCACCGTCAGCACCAGGGCGATCAGCACGCCGAAGATCATCGACAACGCCGCTGTCTCGAACGTGACCCAGGCCCCGGCGAGCATGTCGGGCAGGGCGCGAAAGGCCGGGCGCCATTGGAAACTGTAGTCAAACATGGGTGGGGCTCCCTGTGCGGGCGGTGGGTTGCAGCCACTGCGGCGGTTGGGCACGGGTCGTGGCGGTGCAGGCGGCCTCGACGCATTCCTTGAGGCTGGCGAAATGCACCTCGCGTCCCACCAGGCCCGGCGCGTAATGGGCGTACTTGCCAGAGTTGGTCATCAGGGTGGTGGCGCCCGGCGGGATCACGGGTTCGCCGAGCATGCACCAGCAGGTGTCGGTGACGAGCGTCGCGCCAAACCCTTCGATGGCCGCCAGATACCCGGCCTTGCGTGCCTGCTCCAGCACCGTCCGGCCGCAGGTGATCGCCAGCACCACATTCGGATGCTTGACCCGGCCCGCGCACAGGGTCGCGAGGCGGGCGAATTCGCTGAGGGAGAAGTGCGGGTTGCCCAGCGACACCACGTCCACCCGATGGTCCCGGGCGCTGTTGAGCTCGCGCCAGCTGGCAAGCAGGCCGGCGGTGTCGACGGTTTCCCGGGGCAGCGAAGCGTCGCCTTCCAATACATCGACCGGGTCGAGGGCTTCCGGTGTGACCCCGGCGATATGAAACAGCGGTGCGGCGCTGGTGGTGGCGAACGCGGCGCCGAAGGCCTTGAGGTCGTCCAGTGTCGGGGCGGCGTGTTCCAGGCCGCGTATCAGCGCAATGCGCCGGCCCGCCAGGCTGCCGATGTGGTAGCCCAGCAGCGGGTAGAAACTGTCGTCCACGTCACCCAGTTGCGGCACGTCGATGATCAACCGGGCCTTGCGCGGAGCGTCGAGATGGCAGCCGGTCAACGGCGTCCGACCGCACAGGGCGATGCAGATGTCGAGAAAGTCCGGGTACTTCTGCGTGCGCGCGCCCAACACGCTGTTGGCGTAGACCACCGCGTTGGATTCGGCCCAGACGATCTGCTCGCCGGTTTTCGGCGCGCTGTCGAGCAGGTAGGGCGCGCAGGTGAAGCTCAGTTGTGCACCCATCGCCATGTAGGCATCGCCCAAGGCACTGGCCGGCTCGCCCAGGGCCGGGTCGACGCCCAGCTCGCGCCAACGGCGCTGGTCCACGGAAATGGCATTGAGGGTGGTGGGCACGCGCACCTTTGCCCCCCATTGCACCAGTTGCTCGGCGAAGCGCAGGCTCGCCGGGCCGGTGTAGATACAGCCGTCGATGTGGGCCTGGGTCACGTCCAGCAGTTGCGTTGCGCCCTGGATCCGGGCCATGCGCAGCACGATCTGCATCGCGATCTGGGCGGCCTTGCCGTGGGTGCCGTCGAGCAGTGCCCGGTCCTGGTCGGTCAAATGTACGGGTGACGTCGCGGTGGGCGGCAAGGGGGCGTCCGCCGCCTGCCAGTCATCGGAGGGGCGACGGCCGGAGAGGGTCAGGCGATGACCTTCGACCCGGACGAAACCCTGGCCGCGCAGGTTGTCGAAGGCCTCGCGTCCCACGCACACCACCGGCAGCGAGCGCTGGAAAATCACCTCGGCCACCAGCACGCCCAGGGTGAGGATCTCATCGGCTTCGGCCAGGATCAGCGCGGCGGGGGCGTGACCGTTGCTGATCAGCTCCATCAAGACGCTGCTGCCGGTGCAGGAGCCGCGTCCACTGGGAATCGCCAGCACACGGCCGGCCAGGCGCTCGCCGCTCAACGGGTGATGCCGGTCGATGACCTCGCCGCTGGCCGAGTCGACCCCGCCCCAGAAGCTCAAGCCGACGTCGGCGAACAACAGGGTGCCCTGGGCGGCACCCTCCACCAGGCTGCGGCCCGTTACGCGGGTAGGCGTGCTTGGCATGCCGCACCCCTCAGTAGTAGACCTGGGGCACGGTCAGGTTGGCGGGTGGGATCTCGGTGCCGACCCATTTGACGAACAGTTCCTTGTAGCGGCCCGTGCGCACCTGTTGGTTGACGAAGAGGTCGAGGTAGTTGAGCAGACCGTATTCGCTGCGCTTGGCGCCGAGGGACACGTAGTCGATGACGTAGGGCGCGTCACCGGCGATTTTCAGGCCCTTGTACTTGCCTGACTTGATGGTCGCGGCGGCCACAGTGTTGGTCACCACGGTGGCATCGATATGCCCTTGGGCGACGGCCAACAGGGTGTCGTTCTGCGACTGGTAGGCGCGGAAGCTGCCGCTGCCCCAACTCTTCTGGTCCTTCTCCAGGGCAATGGCTTCGTAGGTGCTGCTGGTGTTGCCCAGGGCCTTGCCCTTGAGGTCGGCGTAGCTGTTGATGCCGGTGTTGTCACGGGTCAGCACGACCATCTGGAAGGCGAAGTAGGGCACCGTCAGGCCAACGGTCTTGGCCCGCTCCAAGGTGTCGGACGTAGAAGCGACAATGACGTCGGCACGGCCGGACAGCAGCGCGGGGATGCGGTCGGAGAATGGCGTTTCCACCACTTCGGCATCGACGCCGAGGACCTTGGCAAGGTCGTGGCAGTAGTCCACGTCAAAGCCCGCCGGCTTGTTGCTTTCGTCACGAAAACCCATGGGCGGGAAGTCCAGGGTCACGGCGCAGCGCAGCTTGCCCGAGCCGATGATGTCGTCGAGCTTGTCGGCCTGGGCTGAGGCGATGAAGAGGGGCGTGAGAACAACGCTGAGGGCTACGGCCAGTGCTGGGTTTTTCATAAATGCCTCGCTGTCGAATAAATGCGGTGAAATATCGTATTTAGGATTTCGTATACGATATTAGATAAGCAATCGGCATGCCGATTTATGTGCTCTGCCCGAAAGTCTGGTAATGGATTGATTTTTAAAAATAATTCGGCGGCGCCGGGTTTTGGCGCTGCGGTAGGGGTGGCTGGCGAGTGTTACAGATGGGAGCAACCGCACGCATCACGCCCCACAGGAGAACACGCGTCAGCGCTGATTTTCACGAAACTGGCTGGGCGAGAGGCTGGTCAGGGCGCGGAACTGGCGACTGAATGCACTGTGGTCGGTGTAACCGCAGCGCAGGGCGACTTCGGTGATGGGCAGGTCGTGGTCCAGTAACAGCCGGGACGCTTCTTCCAGGCGCGCCTTGTGGATCATCTGCCGTGGCGTGAGCTGGAAGATGCGCTTGCAGTGCCGCTCCAGCTGCGCCACTGAGAGGCCGGCGATGGCGGTCAATTCGGCCAGGCTGATGGGGTGGGCGAAGTGACTTTTGATGTGGGCGTCCACAGCCGCCAGTTTCTGGAACGCCGGGTGACTCGATTGCGGCCGTTGCAGGTCGCGAGAAATGCCAGCCAGGCCGACGATCCGCTCATGGGCGTCACGCAGCGCGAGCTTGTGGGTCAGGCACCACACCGGTTGGTTGCCGTAATAAAGATGCAGTTCGAGCTGGTCGGCCAGTTCCCGGCCGCTGGCGAGCACCTTGCGGTCCTGCTCGGTGTACACCGGACCAAACCGCTCGGGGAACACTTGCTCGGCGGTGAGACCGAGCAAGTCGCTGCTGTGCTTGAAGCCACAGCGCCGGGCCAGGGTCTGGTTGACGAAGGCGTAGCGGGCCTGAGGGTCCTTGATGAAGAACACCACGTCCGCCAGGGTGTCCAGCAGCGGTGCGATGGATTGCAGGCTGTTGAGCAGGGTGTCGAGGTCGCAAGGGGCGAAGGCGGTGAGCGAGGGGTACATGGCCGGCGTCGTCTTTTGGGGAGGTGTGCAGTGTCAGTCGAAAGTCGGGTGCCTGTCACGCTGCCAGCGTGAGCAGGCACCCGCGGGCGTTCGCGGTTCATATGACACCCATTCAATGTGGCGAGGGAGCTTGTTCCCGCTGGCCTGCGAAGCGGGCCCCTGCATTGCTTCAGGCAGACCGCGTCGCCCGGTTTGCGACTGCTGCGCAGTCGAGCGGGAGCAAGCTCCCTCGCCACGGTTTTGGGGGGCTGACTTCGCCAGATCGCCGCCTGGCGCGAGCTTGAACTGGGGCAAACTCAGGGGGCTGAAGGTGTGTCTTGCTCAGGTCGGCGGGGTTTGTTCCAGGTTCAGCAAGGTCTCGATCCGTGCCGGGCTGAACGGTGGGCGCGGGGCGGGGGGTGTCCAGCCGAACAGGTGCTCCAGCGCGGCGCCGCAGACTCGACCCTGGCAGGCGCCCATGCCGCAACGGCTGGCGAGTTTCGCTTCGCGCCAGTTTTCCTGCCCGACCAGTTGGCCGTAGGGCACGTCTTCGCAGCGGCAGACCAGGGTGTCGGCGTGGGCGAGGGTCTTGAGGCGCGCGTCGAGGGCGAACGCGCGGTGCAGTGCCTGGGCGAACCCCTGCCAGCGGGCGCGGCGCGGCCACAGCCTTTGGGCGGCGGCGTTATTGTCGACGGCGGCGTGGCCTGCAATGGCCCCTTCGACCAAGGCCAGTTCACTGCCGCCAAACCCGGTGCATTCCCCCGCCGCGTAGTGGTCGCGGCGGGTGGTGGCTTGCCAGGCATCGACCGCGAGGGCCTGGTTGTCCACACCGCAGCCCAAGGCCTGGCCTAATTGAGTATTGGGAATGAGGCCGAAGCCACAGGCCAGTCGGTCGCAGGCCAGCTCAAAGGTTCGACCGTGCTGCCACAGGCGCACGCCTTCGAGCCGCCCGTTCCCCAGGGCTTCCAGCACGTGGGTGCCGGTGCGGTAGTGACGGTCGAACAGATGCAGCGATTGCCACAGCTTGCCCGGCCAGCGCGGCAGTTGCGCAGCGAAACCGGCGACGACGTGGCGACCGGCTTGCTCGGCGATCCGCACCACCTGCGCCCCGTGCTGCTTGGCGGTGGCGGCGCTGGCCAACAACAAGGGGCCGCTGCCGGCGATCACCAGCCGTTCGCCGCGCACCGGCAGGCCGCCCTTGACCAGCGCCTGCAAGCCACCGGCGCCGGTGACGCCGGGCAGTGTCCAGCCGGGAAACGGCAGCAGCAGCTCCCGGGCGCCGGTGCACAGGATCAGGCGTTGGTAGGTGATCTGCCAGCCACGCTCGGCATCCTCCACCAGCAGGGTTCGCTCGGCGGCGCAGGCGATCACCCGCGTGCTGCTGTGGCACCGCACATTGGCGCAAGCCTGCAATTGTTCGCGCAGACGACGCGCCTCCACGGGCAATTGGGCCTGGGGACCGTCGCGCCAGATCTGCCCGCCCGGCAGCGGGTTGTCATCCAGCACCACGATGCGTGCACCGCTGCTTGCTGCGGCAAGGGCGGCGGCCATGCCGGCAGGGCCGGCACCGATGATCAGCAGGTCGGTGGTTTCGTTCATGGCCGGGTCTGCACCTGCATGCCGTCGTGGCAAAGGGTCTGGCAGGCCAGGCGGCGCCGGCCGTCGATCAGCACCCGACACTCCTGGCAAACGCCCATGCCGCACAACGGTGCGCGGCGCTGGCCGCTGACCGAGGTCCGGCTGCAACCGTCCGCACCCAACGCCAAGGCCGCCGCGACGCTGGTGCCGTTGGCGACCGAAAGTGGGTGGCCGTCCAGGAACAAGTCAGGCATGGGGCTGGTGCTCCTTGGTCAAGCGGATGTCAGGAGCACACCCAGAACCTGTGGCGAGGGAGCTTGCTCCCGCTGGGGCGCGAAGCGGCCCTGTTTTGGGGCTACTGCGCAGCCCAGCGGGAGCAAGCTCCCTCGCCACTGGGGCTGTGTGTCGGGGCTTAGGCATGGGCGGGTTCTCCGAGAAAACGCTGCGGCAGGTAAGGTTGCGCCGCAAGGGGCGAGGTTTCGTTGAACAGCTGCGCGACCAGCAGGTCGGCGGTGGCGGGCGCCGTGGTGACGCCCAGGCCTTCGTGCCCCACCGCCAGCCACAGGCCCTGGCGTTGCGGGTGTTGCCCCACCAGTGGCAAACCGTCGGGGCTCGCTGCGCGAAAACCGGTCCAGGCCCTGATGCCGTTGAGCTGCGCCAACCCCGGCAGGTAATCGACGGCACGCTTGAGCATTTTCGCCAGCATCCAGCCTTCGACATGCGGGTCGACGCTGCCGAACTGCCGCGAGGCGCCGATGAATAATTGCCCGGTCGGCCGTGGCTGGATGTTGCAGGCCACCGACGGGCCGCTGGCGTTGTGGGCGCTGGTGACGTAACCCAACTCCACCAGCGTATGGGTGACGGTGGCGGGGTAGCGGTCGGTGATCAGCAGATGGCCCTTCTTCGGTTCGATCGGCAGTTCCGGGCACAGTTCGGTGGCTTGGATACCGTTGGCGAGAATCACCGCTTCGGCGCTCAGCCAGCGACCGTCGTCAAGGCGCACGCGCTGACCATCCACTTCAACGACCCGGGCGCGCTGCTGACGAATATTGCCGTGATCCAGCATCCAGCAGGCCGCCGCTGGGGCATACAGGATGCCGTCGCCCTTGATCAGCAACCCGCCCTCCAGGCCTTCGCGCAATTGCGGTTCGCGTTGCTGCAGCGCCGCTTGGCCGATCAGCTTGCAGGCTTCGCCATGGGCCAGCAGGTTGAGGTATTTGCTGTGGGCCACGGCCATTTCCTCGGCGTTGGCCGCCAGCCACAAGGTGCCGTTGTTACGCCAGGCGCAGCTGTCGGGCAGTGCGGGGGCCAGGCCGCGCCAACGCCGCAGGGAGTATTGGCTGAGGGCCAGTTCCGCCGGGTTATCGTCCAGTACCAGCAAGTGGCCCATGCCGGCCGCCGTGGCGCCATGCCAGCCGGCATCCAGCACCAACACTTGCAAGCCGCGCAAGGCCAGGGCCTGGGCACACGCCGCGCCGATGATGCCGGCGCCGATGATGATCACATCGGCCACAGGGCCCTCGCTCACGGGCGAATGCCCCAGGCGAAGGGGTCGTCCTGTTCGATGATCAACGTGGTTTCCGCGCTGATGTAGGCGCGACCGCGAATGGTCGGCACGATGCGTTCGCCCGCCCGTTCGTAGCTGCCTTCGAACTGGCTGCCAATGACACTGGCCTGGCGCCAGGTCTGTCCCGGTTGCAGCTTCCCGTCGGCGGCCAGGCACGCCAGTTTGGCGCTGGTACCGGTGCCGCAAGGGGAGCGGTCGTAGGCCTTGCCGGGGCAGAGCACGAAGTTGCGGCTGTCGGCATGCGGGTCGTCGGTGAACAGTTCGATGTGGTCGATCAAGCCGCCGTCTTCGCCGCGAAAACCCTGCTGCTCCAAGGCCTGTTGCACGGCGTAGGTGTAGGCGGTCAGGGCGTCGAGGTTGTCGCCCGCGACCCGTTGGCCATGGCCAGCCATCAGGAAAAACCAGTTGCCGCCCCAGGCCACATCGCCCACCACCGGACCGATGCCCGGCACGTCCAGGCCCAGCGCCTTGCGATAACGGTAGGCCGGCACGTTGCGCACGCTGACCGAGTGGTCATCGTGCAGAGTCGCCTGCACCGTGCCCACCGGCGTCTCGATGCTGTGCACGCCGGGGCCGATCCGGCCCAAATGGGCCAACGATGCCACCAGGCCGATGGTGCCGTGGCCGCACATGCCCAGGTAGCCGCTGTTGTTGAAGAAGATCACGCCGGCACAGGCGCGGGGGTCCACCGGCTCACACAACAGCGCTCCCACCAGCACATCGCTGCCGCGTGGTTCCAACACGCAGGCACTGCGCCAGGCATCGTATTCTGTCGCCAAGCACTGCTTGCGTTCGGCCATGCTGCCGCGGCCCAGGTCTGGGAAACCGTCGATGACCAGGCGGGTCGGCTCGCCGCCGGTGTGGGAATCGATCACGCTGATGCGTTTCATGGGCGCCCCTGTGCGTTCGGATGAGTGACCTCAAGGGTGGCTCGCGCAGCGGGGCGATGGCTTGATGGCTTTATCCGTCGTCCATGACGAAATCGGCACAGTGCCGAGCCATCAATGGCTTGAAGGCAGGAACTTGAACAGGCTTTCGCAGACCCCGGCGATGTGTTCGTCCAGCAGCCCCACGGCCCGCTCGACGTCGCCGGCACGGCAGGCCTTGATGATTTCCCGATGCTCGTGATCGGCGCGGTCCTTGCCCGCCGACAGGCTCATCTGCATGCGCAGGTAGCGCTCCAGTTTGTCGTGGACCGAGCGGATCAACCCCACCATGAAGGGCCGTTGCGCCGGTTCGTAGAGGCAGGCATGCAATTGCCAGTTCAGTTCGGCCCAGCGTCCCACATCGTCCTCGCCGATGAATTCGCGGCAGATGCCTTCGGCGCGGGCAAATGTTTCTTCGCTCATGTTGGGAATCGCCAGGCGCAGCACCTTGTCTTCCAGCAGCATGCGCACTTCGAACATCTGCGCCAGTTCCGCCTCGGAAATGCGCGTGACCATCGCCCCGCGATTGCGCTGGAACATCACCAGGCCTTCGGCCTCCAGGCGCTTGAGGGCTTCGCGCACGGGGATCTTGCTGACGTTGAACTGACGGGCGATGTCGTCCTGGCGAATCGGCTCATCCTCGGCAAAATGCCCCGCGACAATCGCTTCACGCAGGTGAAGGGTGATGATCTCCGAGGTGGAAGGGGTATTGCCCAGGTCGGGCAGATTGAACTTGGATAAGGTCACGGCGGCGGGTCGTTCGGCTGAGATGGGGATATGGTATACGACTTTGCCGGGTGCAGTGTCCCGAGACGTCGCCCCCTGTTTGCAGCGGGGGCAGGGTGCGGACTGCGTGGCGAGGGAGCTTGCTCCCGCTGGGCTGCGTAGCAGCCCCGACATTTTGCGATTGCTGCGCAATCGAGCGGGAGCAAGCGCCCTCGCCACAGGGTTTTGGGTTCAGCCGTGGGAGAGGTGGCTCACATAAGCCTGCGCTCGGACGATGTACCATCCAGTCACCGACGCACCGGCCAGCAAGGCCAGGCCGAACACGATCAGCGCCACCTCAGCGCCGAACGCGTCGGCCAGCAGCCCGGTCACCACCACCGGAATGCTGAAGCCGATGTACGCGAACAGAAAGAACCCGGCGCTGACCCGGGCCTTTTCCGCGCCGGCCATCGCGGTAATGGCCGACAACCCGCCGAGATAGAGAAAGCCGTAGCACGCACTGCTGGCCCCCAACGCTCCCAGCAGCACGGCGAGCAGCGAGCCGGTGCTCGCGCCCCAGGCCAGCAATGCGTAGCTCAACGGCAGGATCAACAACCCCAGGCCGGTGGCCCGGGCCGGATGCAGGCGACGAACCCACGGCTGGAAAAGCAAGCCGCAGCTGATCACGGTAAAGGTCGACAAGCCAGACCAGCGCTGCAGGTCATGGGTGGCGAGCACGGAGGGCAGGATCGCGATGACCAGGCCCGACGTCGCCCAGGCCAGCAGCATGGAAAAACTGTAGGGCAGGCTGCCGGCGGGAAACAATGGCGGGCGCAACAGCGGTGCGCTGCGGCGTTTCACGGCGGGGTCCGGCAGCCGCCACACCACGACGATCGCCAGGCCAGCCAAGGCCAACTGCAACCAGAAGCTGCCCGGCGTGACGCTGGGGTGGGCGAACAGGAAAAGACTGGTCAACGCCGCGCCCAGGCCAAAACCCAGGGACGTGCTGGCGGTGACCCGGTTGGACGAGGCGCGGGCATCGCCAGTGGCCATCAGCTCGGCCATGTAGGCCGTCGAGGTCGCCGAGGCCAACCCCGTGCCGACGCCCATCATCAGTCGCGCCACACCCAGCGCCGGCAGGCTCGGCCAGAGCGACGTGACCACGGTGGCCAGCATCGACAGGCCCAGCGCTACCAGGATCAACGGTTTGCGTCCGACCCGGTCGGCCAGGCCGCCCAGAGCCAACAACACCGGCAACACCCCCAGTACGTAGCCGGAAAACGCCACCGCCGTCGCGCCGGCGCCATAGCCGGACAACTGGGCATAGGTGGTGTACAGCGGTGCTTGCAGGTTGACCGCCAGGGTGATCAGGCACAAGCCGAAGGCCAGTCCCCACGAGTGTCGATGCTGAGTGTTCAAAAGCGTTCCTTATGGCGCGATGCCTGAGGGTGAAGTCCGTGGACTATCACGTGCGGGCACGCCCCGAACAAGGAACAGACCGACGCCTTTTATGCTTAACTGTTCGCTGAAAATTTGCGAACACTTGAGCGAGCGTGCCTGCCGTGGACCTGAATATCGATCGCAACGCGGCTGAACCCGTGATCCGCCAACTGGTGGACCGGGTCACGGCCTGGATCGCCGCCCATGGCATCCGCCCCGGCGCCCGCATGCCGTCCATTCGGCACCTGGCCCGGGACAATGGGCTGAGCCTGTCGAGCGTGATCAAGGCTTACGACCAACTGGTGGCCAGCGGTGTCCTGGAGTCCAGGCATGGTGCGGGGTTCTTTGTCGCGCAGCCATTGCCGCGGCCCATCGTCCCTGAAACCGAGCCGGATCAGCAGAAGTGGCAGTTGTTCGAGCCGGCGTCGGCGCAGCTCAAGCTCGGTTGTGGCTGGCTGCCCGACACCTGGCGCGACGACACCGACTTGGCCCAGGCGATCCGCCAGGTGGTGCGCAGCGACAGTCAGGCATTGTTCAACTACAGCACCCCGTTGGGCTCGGCCCAACTGCGCCTGCACATTCAAAAGCGCCTGGGCCTGATGGACATCCACGTCGATCCAAGCCAGATCATCACGACACAGGGCGCCAGCCATGGCCTCGACCTGCTGGTGCGCACGCTGCTCAAGCCTGGGGACCTGGTGCTGGTGGAAAGCCCTGGCTACTACAACCTGTTCAACCTGCTGAAGCTGCACGGGGTCAAGACCCTGGCGGTGCCCAGGACCGCCCAAGGGCCGGACATCGCCAGCCTGGAACGGCTCCTGGCCGAGCACAAGCCTTCGTACTTCTTCATCAACAGCATGTACCAGAACCCCACCGGCACCAGCCTGGCGCCCAGCGTCGCCTATCGCTTGCTGCAACTGGCGACGCGGCATGACTTTCGCCTCATCGAAGACGACATCTACGCCGACTTCCAGAACGGCACGACCTCGCGGTTGGCGACGCTCGACGCCCTGGACCGGGTGATCTACCTCGCCAGTTTCTCCAAGACACTGTCCAGTTCGCTGCGGGTCGGTTATGTGGTCGCGCAACCGGCGATCATCCAACGCCTGGCCGAGATCAAGATGGTCACCGGCATCGGTTGCTCGTTGCTGGCGGAAAACGTCGTGGCGACGCTGTTGGCCAACGGGGCCTATCGCAAACTGGTCCAGCGCTTGCGCCAGCGCCTGAACAAGCAGATGGCGAGCACCCTGCGCCTGCTCGATCCGTCGCACTGGGAAGTCTTTGCCGAGCCCACGGGCGGATTGTTCGTCTGGGCCAGGGTTCGACGACTGGAAGCGTCGCGCGTGCAGCAAATCGCCCGGGAGCTGGACGTGCAACTGTCCTCGGGCGCGACGTTCCTGCCCGACGGAAAGGCGTGCGATTGGCTGCGACTGAATGTGGCCTATACCCAGGACATTCGTGCGCAGATGTTTTTCCAGCGGATTGAACAGGCGTCGGCGGCGATGCTTCAGTGACACCGGGGAATGATGTTGTTTGGCATGAGCATGCTTTGCTCAGCAGCTTGCGGCTGCTTGCAGATCTGGCGTTCGCTCCTGGATCTCTGTGGCGAGGGAGCTTGCTCCCGCCGGCCTGCGAAGCAGGCCCCTGCATTGTTTCAGGTACACAGAGTTGTAAGGTTTTACGACTGCTGCGCAGCCGAGCGGGAGCAAGCGCCCTCGCCACGGGTTTGTGGTGCCTGGGCACGATAGAGGCGTGACGAAAAATCAATGGCGTTAATGGGAATGCATATCAAATAGCAATGAGTTGCTGTATCTTTCGCGACTCATTCTTGTCGGCCGCGAAAGCAGCCGGTGTTCTTTCATTAGGATTGTGCATCGATGCGTCGGATTCTCGTTTCACTGTGTGTGCTCCAGGCTTATTCCGTTTCCTCCTGGGCCGTCCAGCCCATCGCCACTGACCCGGCGCCCCTGGAGTTGCAAGCCACGGACATCGTCGGTACCGCCGACTATGAAACAGCCCAGGGACCGGTGAAGGGCTACCACGCCACCCGTTCCGCCAGTGCGACGCGTACCGACACCGCCATCCATGAAACCCCGCAGTCGATCTCCGTGGTCTCGCGCGACGTCGTAGAAGACCTCAGCGCCACCCGCTTGCAGGACGCCCTCGATTACGCCGGCGGCGTGGGCCGCGGCAACAATTTTGGTGGCCAGGGCCTGACCACCTTCACGGTGCGCGGTTTCACCACCGGCGAATTTTATCGCAACGGTTTCCCGGTCAACCGTGGCTACCCGAACGCCCCCGACGCCAACACCATCGAGCGCCTGGAAGTGCTGCGCGGTCCGGCCGCCATGCTCTACGGCCGTGGCGATCCGGGCGGTACCTTCAACGTGGTGTCCAAGCAACCGTTGGCCGAACGCACGGTGACCCTGGGCAGCCAGGTCAGCGACCAGGGGCTGCGTCGCGGCACGCTGGACGCCTCCGGGCCGTTGGACGACGAAGGACGCCTGGCTTACCGCCTGAACGTGATCGGCGAGGGCGGCGACACGTTCCGCGACCACGTCGAGACCGAGCGCTACGGCGTAGCGCCTGTGGTGAGCTGGCAGGTCAACGACACCACGCGCCTGATCTTCGAAGGCGATTTCATGCGCAACAATGCGCCGCTGGACCGTGGCCTGACCCACTACGCCGGCCAGCGTGGCACCGCGTCCCGCGACACTTTCTTCGGCGAAAAAGACGCCGGCAAGTTGCACAATGACAACAACCTGCTGCAGGTGCGTTTCGAACACATGCTCAACGACGACTGGACCCTGGCCGGCGGCACCCAATGGCTCGACGGTACCCTGCAGGGCAATGCGGTCGAAGGCAACGGCATCGCCGCCGACGGACGCACCCTGGGGCGTAACTTCAACTACCGCAAACTGGAATGGACCGACCGGGACACCCAGCTCAACCTCACCGGGCATTTCTCCACCGGAGGTTTCGAACACACGTTGCTGACCGGTATCGAGTATGAAGACTACGACTACCAGTCCATCATCCAGCGCTCCTCCGGCGCCGTCGGCGCTTACCCGATCGATATCTTCGATCCGGTGTATGGCCAGGCGCGCCCGGCATTGACCCGAACGCCCACCGATGACCAGGAAAACCTCAAGACACTCGGCGTGTTCGTCCAGGACCAGGTGGCGCTGACCGAGCGGCTGAAGGTCTTGGCCGGCGCGCGTTTCGAGCATTTCGAGCATGAGTACGAAACGTTCGTCCCCCAGGCTCGGCCCGGCAGCCGGAACTGGGACACCACTGAAAATGCCGTTACTCCGCGCTTGGGGGTGAGCTACGACTTGACGGACACGGTGGCGGTCTATGCCAACACCGCGCGCTCGTTCAAACCCAACACCGGGGCCAGTCGCCAGGGTGGCGGGTTCAAGCCGGAAGAGGGCAAGTCCTACGAAATGGGCGTGAAGTGGGAGGCCCTGGATCGCCAGCTGAGCGTCGATGCTGCGGTGTATCAGATCGAGAAACGCAACGTGCTCACGCCTGACCCGCTGGATTCGACGTTCAACGTGGCCGCCGGTGAAGTGCGCAGCCGAGGTTTCGACTTGAACGTGGCGGGCAACCTGACGCCGCAATGGCGCGTGATCGGTGGTTACGCCTATGTGGATGCAGAGGTGACCAAGGACATCAGCATCCCGACCGGCACCCGTTTGCTCAACGTCCCCCGGAACAGCTTCAGCCTGCTGAACGTCTACGAGTTCCAGGACGGCGGCCTCAAGGGCCTCGGCCTGGGGCTGGGGACGAAGTACGTCGATGAGCGGGCCGGCAATACCGCGGCCAGCACGTTCACCATGGACAGCTACACCGTTGTCGATCTGCTCGGCTACTACAAGGTCAACGAGCGGATTCGTCTCAACCTGGACCTGAAGAACCTGTTCGACGCTGATTACGAAGAGGGCGCATTCGGTGGGGTCTACGCTTACCCGGGCGCACCGCGCACTGTGCAGGCCGGTATTTCCTACACGCTCTGAGGCAAGTGCATGAGCACCCCGGCGCAAGGCGCTGGGGTGCAGTCGCCCCGTGGCGAGGGAGCTTGCTCCCGCTTGAGCGCGCAGCGCTCACAGACATGGAGCAGCCCTCACATCACCATCAGAACCGAAACGCCTGACGACCGATCAGCAGCCACTTGCCATCTTTCTGCTTCTGCCAGATCTGGAAGTTCTCGATTTCCGTGGGAACCACCTCGGCGCCCTTGATTGCCTGCGCCGAGAAGTGGTTGCGCACCAGCGCCACATCTCCCGAGAGGGTGATTTTCTGGTTCTTCATCTCCAGGGTCTTGAACGCGCTCTTGCCGGTTTCGATGTCAGCGATGAAGGCTTTCTTGTCCTGGATGTTGCCGCTGGAATGGCCGTAGCTGAGGTTTTCGGCGGCCAGGGCGTTAAGTTGTGGGATGTCCTTGTGCAGCATGGCCTGGGTCAGATGGTCGACAGCCTGGGCCACGTCTTGTTCGGCCGAGGCAGCCGCGGTCGCGGCGTAACCGCCGAACAGGCACAGGAAGCCGAGGGCCAATGTGGTTTTTCTCATGGGGATTTCCTTGTTGTTGTAGGTATCAGGAACGCGAGCGATATTGTGCTCGTCGGTCATCGTACAACTTGTCGGGCTGGACTGGAATAGCCGATGGGCAAACCACCCAGGCGCAGGGCTCAAGGGCGTCTAGCAATGTGGCGAGGGAGCTTGCTCCCTCGCCACACATTTCATCCCTCCCGAACCGCCCCGCGAATCCCCTCCAGCAACATGCTGAACGCCGGGTTGTCATTGTCTTCGCGCCATACCAGGTGCAATTCGCTCTGCACCCCTTCGTCCAGGTCGATCTCGCGAAACACCACCTGCTTGAACACCACGCTGGTGGCACAGCGCGGCACCAGCGCCAGGCCCATGCCGGCGTTGACCAGGGCCAGGATCGTCAGTGATGACCCCAACCATTGCACGAATTGCGGCGCGACCCGGGCCGAGCGGAGCATGCCGGTGAGCAGTTCGTTGAAGGGCGGGTAGGCGGAGTGGGAATACATGAGGAACGGTTGCTGGTCCAGGTCCTGGACGCAGACGGACTCGGCGCTCGCCAAGGGGTGGCCGGCCGGCACCGCCAGCACGAACGGCTCGCGCACCAGGCATTCGGTGGCGTAGCCGGTTTCCAGCAAGGGTGAGCGGACAATGCCGAGGTCGATGCGCCGGGCGCGCAGTGCTTCGTGCTGTTGGTAGGTGTTCATTTCCGCCAGGACGATTTTCACCTGGGGCTGTTTCAGCCGCGCCTCGGCGATGACCTTGGGCAAGAACTCATACACCGCGCTGCCGACGAAGCTGATGGTGACCGAGCCGATGTCGCCCTGGGCGAAACGCCGGGCGGCGACGGCGGCTTGTTGGGCTTGTTCGAGCAGATTCTGCGCTTCGATGAAAAATGCCCGGCCGGCCGCTGTGAGCGCCACGCTGCGGGTGCTGCGCGTGAACAGCTCGACGCCGAGGTGATGCTCCAGCAACTGGATCTGCCGGCTCAAGGGCGGCTGGGTCATGTTCAGGCGTTCGGCGGCACGCCGAAAGTTGAGTTCGGTTGCCACCGTGGTGAAGTAACGCAGTTGGGCCAGTTCAAACATTGATTCAATCCAGGTATCAATCAAGTGCCAAGTTAGATTAGACGGGAACAATTGCCCGCGTCCATGATCGTCCCGTTCCCCACAAAAACAATGATCGGGAGGCTCCCTTGAACAAGCAATCGGCCTGTACCCCTGACAGCACCCTGGCGCTCGCGACGGCCAAGGTCAAACGGCATGTCCTGCCCCTGGTGGTGGTGATGTTCATCGTCAACTACATCGACCGGGTCAACATCGGCTTCGTGCGCAGCCACCTGGAAACCGACCTGGGCATCGGCGCTGCCGCCTACGGGCTTGGCGCGGGGCTGTTTTTCATTGGCTACGCGTTGTTCGAAGTGCCGTCCAACATGCTCCTGCAACGCTACGGCGCCCGTGCCTGGCTGACGCGCATCATGTTCACCTGGGGCGCGGCGGCGATGGCCATGGCCTTCGTGCGCGGCGAAACCAGTTTCTATGTACTGCGCTTCATCCTCGGCGCGGCGGAGGCGGGGTTCTTTCCCGGCATCATCTACTACTTCACCCAGTGGCTGCCGGCCAACGAGCGCGGCAAGGCCATGGCGATCTTCCTCAGCGGTTCAGCCATCGCCTCGGTGATTTCCGGGCCGGTGTCCGGCGCTTTGCTGCACGTCAGCGGGCTGGGCCTGCACGGCTGGCAATGGATGTTCCTGATCGAAGGTTTCGCCTCCATCGTGCTGTGTGGGTTTGTCTGGTTCTGGCTGCAATCGCACCCAAGCCAGGCCAAATGGTTGAGCGCCGAAGAGAAGAGCGTGCTGATCGCCGCCATCGCCGAGGAACAACGGGCCAGGGAAGCCGCCCAAGTGATCAAGCCCTCGGTGTTCAAGCTGCTGGCCGACCGGCAGATCGCACTGTTTTGCTTCATCTATTTTTCCATCGCCCTGACCATCTACGGCGCGACGTTCTGGTTGCCGAGCATGATCAAGAAAATGGGCGGGTTGGGGGACTTTCAGGTCGGCTTGCTCAACTCCATTCCATGGATCATTTCCATCGTCGCCATGTACGGTTTCGCCGCGCTGGCCGGCCGCTGGAAATTCCAGCAGGCCTGGGTGGCGGTGACGCTGGTGATTGCCGCGTTCGGCATGTTCATTTCCACCACCGGCGGGCCGGTCTTCGCCTTCGTGGCGATCTGTTTTGCGGCGATCGGTTTCAAGGCCGCGTCGGCGCTGTTCTGGCCGATTCCCCAGGGCTATCTGGACGCGCGCATCGCGGCGGCGGTGATCGCGCTGATCAACTCCATCGGCAACCTCGGCGGCTTCGTCGCGCCCACGGCCTTCGGATTCCTGGAGCAGACCACGGGCTCCATCGAAGGCGGCCTGTATGGGCTGGCCATCACCTCGCTGATCGCCGCCGTGGTGATCTTCTTCGCTCGCACGACACCCCGCCTCACACCACGGTGCGACACGCCCAGTTCCGTCTCCGGTCGACCTGAAGCGGTGACCGAACAAGCCGCGCCGCAAACAACCAAAGCCTTGAACCCTGGCCCATCGGGAGCCGCTGTATGAAGATCAAACGCGTCACCGTCACCCCCATTGCCTTTCGCGATCCACCGCTGCTCAACGCCAGCGGCATCCATGAGCCGTTCGCGCTGCGTTCGATCATCGAGATCGAAAGCGATAACGGTTACATCGGCCTGGGCGAAAGCTATGGCGATGCGCCGGCCCTGGCGATCCAGCAGCAACTGCAAAACCAACTGATCGGCCTGGACCCGTTCAACCTCAACCGGTTGCGGACCCTCGTCGAGGCCACCGTCGCCGCGCAGAAACCGGCCGGTGCCAGCGGTGCGGAACTGGCGCCGGGCTCCCATGCGAGCAAGGCCGTGAGCAATGCCTACTCGGCGTTCGAAGTGGCGTGTCTGGACTTGCAGGCGCGCTACCTGAACGTCCCGCTGGTGGACCTGTTGGGCGGTGCGATTCGCGATCAAGTGCCGTTCAGTGCGTACCTGTTTTTCAAGTATGCCGAGCACATCGATTCGCCGTATCCGCCGGACAGTTGGGGCGAAGCGCTCAACGAGGAGCAGATCGTCGCCCAGGCCCGGCGCATGATCCAGGACTACGGTTTCAAGAGTATCAAGCTCAAGGCCGGGGCGCTGGAGCCGGAACGCGAAGTGGCGTGCATCAAGGCGTTGAAGCGGGCTTTTCCCGGTTATCCGTTGCGCATCGACCCGAATGCCAACTGGTCCCTGGACACCTCCATCCGCATGGCGCAACTGCTGGGGGATGATTTGCAATATTACGAAGACCCGACGCCGGGGCTGGAGGGCATGGCCGAGCTGCACAAACGCACCGGGCTGGCGTTGGCGACCAATATGGTGGTCACCGATTTCGAGGAGTTTCGCCGTAGCGTCGCGCTCAACAGTGTGCAGATCGTGTTGGCCGACCACCATTACTGGGGCGGCCTGCGCGACACCCAGGCGCTGGCGAAAATGTGCGCCACCTTTGGCCTGGGGGTGTCGATGCATTCGAACTCCCACCTGGGCATCAGCCTCATGGCGATGGCCCATGTGGCGGCCGCAGTCCCGAACCTGGGCTACGCCTGCGACACCCATTACCCCTGGCAGGAGCCGGATGAAGAGGTGATCAAGGGCGGCAAGCTGCCGATTGTCGACGGCTGCGTGAAGATCACCCGCGCGCCGGGCCTTGGGCTGGAACTGGACCGCGATCAACTCGGCATGCTGCATGAACAGTTCCTGCGCTGCGGCATTCGCCAGCGCGACGACGTGCGACAGATGCAGCGTTATCGGCCGGAGTGGAAGACCGTCAAGCCGAGGTTCTGAAAGACCGCAGAGGGGCCTGCTGCGCAGGCCAGCGGGAGCAAGCTCCCTCGCCACAGGGGGCGCACCCGCACTCGAAAATGAAGTCCAACCCAGCTGTTGTGGCGAGGGAGTTTGCTCCCGCTGGGCTGTGTAACAGCCCCAAAACAGGCAACGCGGTATGACTGCTCAATGAGTTGATCCTCCCAGACCCACACCCAAAGTCTCGCGCCCGTCGGCCTCGCAGTCTTACGCCCAAACTGCCGCGCCGGGCCGGCGCTTCCAAAGCAGCCGCCAATCGCCTCCAAGGCAGCGTATGACGGGGCCTGGCGCCTTTCGATAATCGCCTCCGACATCCCGTCCCCTGTTGCGGAGCGCGCTATGCACAACAATAAAAATACCCGCCAACGTTTTTTGCCTGCGGTCATCGCCGGCCTTTCGACCCTCGGCCTGACGCCCTTGGCCCACGCCGAAATCATGCTGTACGACAAGGACCAGACGACCTTTTCCACCGACGGCTACATCAACGCCTTCTACGTCAACAGCGACGTGGATCGGGCGGGGGATCAGTACGACCGTCGCCAGGCCCGGGTGAAGATGGGCTTCTTGCCCAACTACCTGGGCTTCAACATGAGCAAGCAGGTCGATGACCTCAAGCTCGGCGCCCGGGCCTCGTTCTGGGTGACCATCAACGACAGCGAGACCAACGGCACCGACACCGCCATCGATGTGCGCCAGTTCTACGGCACCGTCGCCAACCCGGCGTGGGGCGAAGTGTTGATCGGCAAGGACTTCGGGCTGTTCGCCCGTTCCAACATCCTGCTCGACGAATTGCTGGCCGGTTATGGCCAGGTCAGTGACACCCTCGGGCTGGTGGACGGCGGCGGCGTCTCGTTCGGCAATATCGGCAGCGGTTATCCGTATCCGTTCCCGACCTCGCAGATCACCTATCGCACCCCGGTCATGGACGGGCTGCGGGTGGCGGTGGGGATCATGGACCCGGTGGACACCAACGACAGCAGTGCCACCGGCAAGGCCTACCAGGAGAACCCGCGCACCGAGAGCGAGATCACCTATCAGTTCGACCTGGGCGGCGCGAAGATCTACAGCTGGCTCAACGGCAGCTACCAGACCTCGGAGAACACCGACTCTTCCGTCGAATCGGTCACCTCCAAGGGGCTGGGGTATGGCGTGCAAGCCAAGATGGGCGGCTTCTCCCTCACCGGCTCCGGCTTCCAGGCCAAGGGCATCAACCCGTTCTTCACCAACAACGCCGGCGAGGCCACGCTGCGCAATGTCGACAGCAAGGGCTATCTGTTGCAAGGCTCCTACAAGTTGGGCAAGAACCGCCTGGCGCTGTCCTACGGCAAGACCGATGACGACGGCAACGGCGTGGTGGGCAGCGGCGCCGACTATGAAACCCGTGGCATCGCGCTGTTCCATGACGTCAACGACAACCTCAAGCTGGTGGCCGAGTACAACCAGTTCGAAATCAACGGCCACGACACCAGCGCCCAGAATGAAGACACCGATACCTTTGCGGTGGGGGCAGTCTTGACCTGGTAAGAAAGAACACCGCATACCCGTGGCGAGGGAGCTTGCTCCCGCTGGCCTGCGCAGCAGGCCCTTGCCTTGCTCCAGTCAACCGCAGTGCATGGTTTACGACTGCTGCGCCCGAGGCGTCGGACCGGTCGAGCGGGAGCAAGCTCCCTCGCCACAAGAGTATTCCAAACAAAGTACTGAGTTTTGGTGGCGACCCAGCCGTGCGCATCGCGGCCGGGCCGCCACTGTTCTCCTCCCATGGAAGCGCCCACCCGCTACCCAAGTAGCATTCGTCGGCCCGGTGCCGCTTCGTACACTCAAGGCTCCTATCACGCATCCGCCGGAGACGTACATGCAGCAGGCCCAGAGCGAAGGTGTGGTCAACGCCATGTCTCAGGCAGGCGACGTCCAGCAAGTGGCCCAGGAGCTGGCGCGACAGTTGTTGCACCCGCACCTGGGCTTCGTGCTGTTTTTCTGTTCCGCCGAATACAATTTGCCAGCCCTTGCCCAGGCGCTGTCCCAGAGTTTCGGCGGGATTCGCCTGGTGGGTTGCACCAGCGCCGGGGAAATAACCCCCCAAGGCTATGGGCGCAACTGTGTGACGGCGGTGGGGTTCGACCACCGGCACTTTTCCATTGCCGCCGAGCTGATTGGCGAAATGGAGCACTTCAGCCTCATCGACGCCCAGCAAATGGTCGAGCGCCTGGCGAGCGGTTGCCGCAGCAATGCGTTGGCGCCGATCAAGGGCCACAGTTTTGCGCTGACCCTGCTCGATGGTTTGTCCAGCCGCGAGGAAATGGTGCTGGCGGCCCTGAGCGCCGCACTGGGAGACATCCCGCATTTCGGCGGTTCGGCCGGTGACGACAACTACCTGACCCACACCCACGTCTACTTCGAAGGCCAGTTCCACAGCGGTGCTGCCGTGGTTCTGCTGATCAACACCTGGCTCGAATTCGAAGTGTTCACCACCCATCACATCCTGCCGCGCGAGGAAAAACTGGTGGTGACCGGCGCCGACAGCGCCTCGCGACGGGTCTATGAGCTCAACGCCGAACCGGCCGCCGAGGAATACGCCCGGCACATCGGCGTGCCGGTGAGTGCACTCGACTACCGGGTCTTCGCCGCCCATCCGCTGGCGGTGCGCATCAACGACCAGTACTACGTGCGGGCCGTGCAGCAGGTGCACCCGGACCTGAGCCTGAGTTTCTATTGCGCGGTGGAGAACGGCATCGTCCTCACGGCCATGACGCCCGGTCCCTTGCTGCACAACCTGCAAGACCTGTTCGACGGTTTGCGGACACGCCTCGGCGACCTGCTGCTGACCATCGGCTGCGACTGCTTCCTGCGGCGCCTGGAGCTGGAAGGCTGCGGTGGCCTGGAGCCGATCGGGCAGTTCCTGCGCGAGCAACGGGTGATGGGGTTCAACACCTATGGAGAACAGTTCAATGGCATGCACATCAACCAGACCTTTACCGGAGTTGCCATTGCCCGACATCGCGTCCCCGGCCATCGCTGAGTTGCAGGCGCAAGTCGCCAGCCTGCAGCACGAGAACCGCAAGTTGCGGCGCATCAACGAGGCGCTGATCGAGCGGGTCGAGTCGGGTGCGACCCGAGGCAATGACCCGTATGCGGCGTTCCAGCACTCGGTGGTGCTGGCCGAGCAGGTGCGCGAGCGCACGGATGCCTTGAACCAGGCCATGGCCGAGCTCAAGGCCGGTAACCACTTGTTGGGCGAAGCGCGGCTGCGGGCAGAAACCGCCCACCAGCACCTGATCGATGCCATCGAAAGCATTTCCGATGCCTTCGTGCTGTTCGACGCCCAGCAACGCATCGTGCTGTTCAACAGCCGCTTCAAGGCGTTCTGGGCCCACAGCCGGGTGCGCATCATTGCCGGCATGCGGCTGTCCCAGGTCAAGCACCTGATGACCGCCAATGGCTTGTTCAGTGAGGAAAACCGGGGGCAACCGGATGAGCCGGTGTTGTATCGGTTGCAGAACGGCCGCTGGCTGCAAGTCAGCGAGCGACCGACCCAGGAAGGCGGGCGGGTGATCCTGTTCACCGACATCACCGACGTCAAGCTCAGTGAAACCGTGCGCCGCGAGCAGGCCATCGCGCAGAAGTCGCACCTGTTGCAACGGGCCGTGGACAACCTGTCCCAGGGCGTGGCGATGGTCAACGCCCAGGGCGTGCTGGAGTTGTGGAACCGCCGGTTCCTGGAGCTCAGCGGCCTGGCGCCGGTGGCGGCCCATCGGCCGTTCAACGAAGTGATCGCCGACAGCGAGTTGCAACTGCTGACCCCGGCCAGTCGCGATCGCAACGGTCGCTTGATCCACGAATGCGAGCAGCGCCTGTCGGATGGCCGGGTGCTGGAGATTCGCACCCACCCGTTGCCCACCGGCGGCTACGTGAACACCTTCACCGACATTACCGAACGCTACCAGCATGCCGAGGCGTTGAGCGAGAGCGAACGCTGGATTCGCCTGATCACCGACCATGTGCCGGCGTTGATCGCCTACCTCAACGCCGACCTGGTCTACGAGTTCACCAACAAGGTCTACGAGCAATGGTACTGCTGGCCCCGTGGCGTAATGCTCGGCCAGAGCCTGCGCGAAGCCCACAGCGAGCAGCATTACCAGCGCCTGGAGGCCTATGTGGCACGGGCCTTGGCCGGGGAAAGCGTGACGTTCGAGTTCGCCGAGACCAACATCAACAACCAGGAGCGCTACATGTTGCGCTCCTATGTGCCCAACCGACTGGCCAATGGCGAGGTGGTAGGGATCTTCGTGTTGATCCGCGACATCACCGAGCGCCGCCGCACCGCCGAGGCGCTGCACCAGGCCTACCAGAACCTGGAGCAGCGGGTTCAGGAGCGCACCGCTGAACTGACCTCCCTCAACGACCAGTTGCTGCGCGAGATCGACGAGCGCAGCCGGGCGGAATTGCGCCTGCGCGAGGCCAAGCGCGAAGCCGAACAGGCCAACCTGTCCAAGACCAAATTCCTCGCGGCGGTCAGCCATGACTTGCTGCAACCGCTCAACGCGGCCCGGTTGTTCACCAGCGCCTTGCTCGAACGTCGCGAACCGGTCGCGAACGCGCAACTGGTGCGCAACGTCAGCAATTCGCTGCAGGATGTCGAGAACCTGCTCGGCACCCTGGTGGACATCTCCAAGCTCGACGCCGGGGTGATCAAGGCCGATGTCGCGCCGTTCGCCCTCAGCGAGCTGCTTGGCAACCTGGCGGCCGAATACGCCCAAGTGGCCCGCAGTGAAGGGCTGGCGTTGCACTTTGTCGGCTGTTCGGTGCTGGTGCGCAGCGACATGCAATTGCTGGCGCGAATCCTGCGCAACCTGCTGACCAACGCGATTCGCTACACCCCCAGCGGGCGCGTGGTGTTGGGCTGTCGACGGCATCGCCAGAGCGTGTCGGTGCAGGTCTGGGACAGCGGCATCGGCATTGCCGAGGACCGTCTTGAAGAAATCTTCCAGGAGTTCAAGCGCGGCGACGTGCAGCGTCCGAACCAGGACCGCGGGTTGGGCCTGGGGCTGGCAATTGTCGAGAAAATCGCCGGGATCCTCGGCCATCGCATCCAGGTGCGCTCCTGGCCGGGCAAGGGGTCGATGTTCGCCATCGAAGTTCCGCTCAGCGCCACCGCGCCGAAACCGCTGCCGTGCCTGGACATGAGTGAACCGATGCTGGAGCGATTGCGCGGTGCACGGGTCTGGGTGCTGGATAACGACGCGGCGATCTGTGCCGGCATGCGCACGTTGCTCGAAGGCTGGGGCTGTTGCGTGGTGACCGCATTGTCAGAGCAGGACCTGGCGCGCCAGGTGGACAACTACCACGCCGAAGCAGACCTGCTGATTGCCGATTACCACCTCGATAACGAGCAGAATGGCGTGGACGCCGTGGCCCGGATCAACGCCCGTCGCGCGTCACCGATCCCGGCGATGATGATCACCGCCAACTACAGCAACGAACTCAAGCAGCAGATCCGCGAACGCGGCCACACCTTGATGCACAAACCGGTGCGGCCGATGAAGCTGAAGATTGCGATGAGTCATTTGTTGGGCCAAACCCGCAACCACTAAGTCGAGCACTGTTGTGGCGAGGGAGTTGTGGGAGCAAAGCTTGCTCGCGACACAGACGATGAGGTTTCGGAGCTTATGGCCTCATCGCGGGCAAGCCTTGCTCCCACAAAGATTAGGATTCAACGCCGCAAATAAGCGCCAAAGTCGATATCCCCGGCACTGAGAATCGCCTGCACCCGGTTGTGCACGTTGAGTTTGCGCAGGATCGCCGAGACGTGGGCCTTGACCGTGGTTTCGGCGATGTCCAGCGTGTAGGCAATCTGCTTGTTCGATTCGCCCTTGGTCATGCGTTCGAGTACCAGCAATTGCTTGCGGGTCAGGGCCTGGAGCAGTTCGGGAGGGAAGGCCGGGGTCTCACTCATGCGCCGTCCCACCGGGTTCTTTTGCGTGCGGATGATATCCGGCGGCAGGTACACGTTGCCGTTGAGGATCTGCTCGATGGCCTCGGTCATTTGTGAGCGCGGCGAGGATTTGGTGATGAACCCGACCGCGCCGTAAGTGATCGCCTGCAACACCACCTGCTTGTCCTGCTCGGCAGAAACGATCACCACGGGGATGGTCGGCGCCTCGTTGCGCAGGTTGATCAGGCCATTGAGGCCATGCATGCCGGGCATGTTCAGGTCCAGCAGGATCAGGTCCAGGTCGTCGTGCTCGCCGGTCAACGCCAAGGCACTGTCCAGGTCGGCGGTTTCCATGACCTCGCTTCCCGGAAAACCGTCACTGATGACGTTGTGGATGGCTTCGCGAAACAGTGGGTGATCGTCGGCTATCAGAATTTTATACATGGCCATTCACCTCGTTATTGTCGTGTGGAGCGCAGCGGTTGCACGCATTTCTTGCAGAATCAGGGAAAGGGTTCGGGGCGGGCCGCTTGCAGGGGAAGGTTGGCCGCTTCCCAGGCATCGAGGCCATCGCGATACCAATACAAATGCTTATAGCCCATGGCAGCGGCGCGTTTTACCGCGTTCCAGCTCAACCAGCAATCGGAGCGGCAGTAAAAGACCAGCGGTCGCTCCGCTTGCCCGGCGGTGGCCCGGCGCAGGTGATCGGTGAAGTAGTGCTGCCAGGTCGAGTCCAGCTCGCCGTCGCCGGTATTGGCCAGCCACAGGCTGCCGGGGAGGTTGGCGTGGGGCTCGTTGTCGATGAAGCGTCCCTGCAGCCAGGGTCGGCGGTAGACATCGATGAGGATCGGCGAGGGTGTTTGCTTGAGCAGGTGCTGCAAGGCCTCGGTGTCGAGGGTTTGCGCGCCGTCCACGGTGGCGGGCGTCGGGCTGCGGTACTGGGTAATGCGATAGCCCTGCGCGGAAAACAACGCAGAGTCGGCCTGCGCGACATTCAGCGCCAGGCCCAGCAGGACGATCGCCAGTAAACGGGGCATAGGATTTATCCTTTTTGTTATGGCCCCATTACATGTCAGGGTCGAAGCCTTGTGAATGCGACCATAGACAGGAAAACCGGTACTAAAGTAGTAATTTCGCCATGAGTCCTGCACTGCCGCCCCCTGTGGGAGCGAGCTTGCTCGCGATGGCGGCGGGACATTCAATGATGATGTCGACTGATACACCGCTATCGCGAGCAAGCTGAACTGGTCAAGTAATTCTGGACACCAGTTAAGGTTTCACGAGGCCAGTTTCTC